>MFIX01000213.1:4789-14926 GCA_001780825.1 Candidatus Glassbacteria bacterium RIFCSPLOWO2_12_FULL_58_11
GAGGACAAGTGATCGAGGCTGAAAGGACCGAAAATCTGCGCGGAGCGCGGCCGTGGAGCAAACGGTAAGATTTCGCCGCTCTGCGCTCAAAATATCCTTCAGGGACCGTTTTTCCCCCCTGAAAGCACTAACCTTTTAAATTGCACGATTTTACTTTCTTTTTATCAGGAGAATTATTATATTGCCAGCCGTCAAGTTATTTATGCAAGAAATTTATATTTTAGGACAATCCGTAACCATTAATATTACAAGCAGTTGCAGCAAGGGACGTGAATCCGTGTTTCCCTGTAGCACAAATTTCCACGTTTATATCAACCTGCAGGACCTTTTCACCTAGTCCTCCAAGCTTTTACTACCTCCGATCAGAGCTTTTTCTCAGACTATCGCAGATAAATGTGCATGTCCGCCTTGAAGCCGGGCTTTAATTGTTTGGACTTTCCTCCGCGGGAGGAGAATCTTCGCCGAACGGCGCAGGTTGCATCTCATTATTAAAGGAGGGAGAAGTAGAAAACACCCTGTGTCTTATTTTTTACGGTCTAGAGTTAGTTTTTTGCCGCCGGCACCATGCCGGTTCGAGTCAACCATGATCCATCGCGGATCAGAGAGGAACAAAACGGATGAGTACCAGAAAAAATTACCTGTACGCCACGACAGTGGCCGCTTTAAGCCTGATGCTGCTGTTCTCCGGCTGCTCCAAGCCGCCCACCGAGGAAGTCGCCGCTCTGCAGGGCGACCTGGAGGCCTGCAAGGCCCAGGGTGCGGAAGTTTTCGCTGAGGCGGAATATGGCCAGGCCATGCAGAAGATGTCCACCCTCCAGGGCTATATGGATAGCAAACAGAACAGAATGGCCAAAGCCCTGGCCGATTCAATGATGGCCGAGATGGAAGCGCTGAAAAGCGCTACCGCTACCAATGCCAAGGATATGTCAACACAGGCTGTCACGATGATCAACGAGGAACTGGCCAAGCTTAAAGGCATGATGACCCCCGAGGCGGCCAAGATGCTCGGCGCCGAGGAAGCCGGCAAATGCGAGCAGCAGGTCATGGAGATGGACAGCAAGGCCGCAGCGCTCAAGGCCGACCTGGACAACTCCGCATTCCTCGACGCTTTCAACAATGCCAAGCCCCTGATGAACGATATTGCCATGGCCTCCCAGGACATGAACCAGAAAATGGAGCAGGCCAAAGCAATGGCAGCCGAAAAAATGGCTAAAGCCAAGAAACCGGCCAAAAAGAAGTAACAGGTGCGCCTCTTTGACGGCAATCCTGGTCCGGCGTGAGCCCGACCCTGGCCGAAGCTGAAATGCGAAAGCGCCCGGAGTAAATACCCCGGGCGCTTTCTTTTTTCCGGCGCCGCCATAACCGGCGGGGTATCTTGCCGTTCCTCCTAAGCGCCCGCCCCGGCCTCATTTGATCTGGAACTGCCCGTTCCTGAACAGGTACATCAGGCGCGGGTATTCGGTGGGAATCGTGTCCTGCTCCGTGGTCCAGCGCAGTTCGGTCCTGGATGTATCGCAGCCGGTGATCTGATACCCCGGGGCCTCGAATAAGACTCCCAGAGAATCCCTGAGCAAGGCAGTTCCAAGATATTTGACCTTGCGCGGATTGTCCTCCGGCATTACATCGGGCATACCCTTGAACACAGCCAGGACCAGGAAGCTGTCACGGTGCGCCTCCACGCAGCGCAGGATAAAGAGCGTGTCGGCCTGGGCCATCGCCCGGCCGGCCAGGAAAAGCATAAGACACAGGATCAATCTCTTCATAACTCCACTCCGTTAAATTGCATCGTTGTTGTTTACATTAACTGAGGCTGTCCCGCTGATAAGGGTGGTTACAAGGATTGAAGTATTGTTCGTGGCCACGGTATAGTTTGAGCTGCTGCCGCCGAATTTAATGCAGGTGGTTACCTGATTGAACGTACAGCCATCCACCAGCATCCGGGCGTTGGTAATGGCCGAGGTATCGATGCCGTAAGTCCCGTACCAGAAATGGCAACTGCTGACCTCTGAATAACTTGAATTGCCAACGACCCAGCCGTAATTAAAAGTGCAATCGGTAATCTGTGTCTGCTGAAATCCATATAAATAGGTATTCGTATCCGAGGCCTTCCAATCAAAACGCGCTCCTGAAGCCAGCATGTAACAGGCGATAAAACAGGTATTCCCCGGAAAATAAAAACGTCCTCCGCTTATACTTAACAGGCCATAGTTGCGGCTCTCGAACCGATTTAAGATCGTGAGATCACAATCCACCATCCTGAACCAGGCGCCAACTCCACTTCCATTATTGCTTTTGCACTGATTGAGTCCGTTAACCGTTCCGGAACAGCTAAGCCACGTGACATCATAAACCGGTCCGTCAAAGGAAAAGGAGGCGGAATCCATTTCACAGTTGCGGAAATACCAGGTTGAATCAGCGCCTCCCGTGCAGGCCGTCCAGAATGAGCTGCCCCGGAACCGGCAATTATTAAACCTCATCTGGCCGGCACTGACTTTGAGCTGGCAATAATCCGAAGCATTACTTACGGGGGCCTTGACCCGTCCGCTAAAGAGAATGTTGTTCCATTCCATACCGGCACTACAGTTGCGACCGGCGGTAAAGACGAAGCTATAAGTATTGGCGTTGGTATCGGACAGGCTGATGACCGGCCTGAGCCCTTTACTGTTGCCCCAGATCCGGACCGGCTTCGTTATCCCGCCGGTTGTCGGCAGGCTGTCGAGGTGCCCGCCACCCCTGGTCAGCCACAAGGTATCGCCTGACTTGATATAGATATCTCCGCCGGTGGATTTCAGGCGGTCGACCGCGTACCACAGGCTGTCCTCGGAGGTGCTGTCGATTCCCGCGGTGATATTCAGGGTGATCGTTTCCTCCGGAGTGCCATCCCAGCCGATAACCTCGTCGTACCATTGGCCCTCGTACAGTACGCTGTCGGGCCGCTGGAAGGGATGGGCCGCCAAGCTGTCCGAGATCATTCCGGCCGCCGCAGCGCTGTCGACCAGGCCCTGCGCCCCGATCGAGTCCGAGATGACCCCGCAAAAAGCGAGCAGCGAATCATGGATCAGTCCGCCGATGACCAGCGAATCCGCGCCTTCGCCGCTGGCCACCTCATCCGGGGCATAGTACCACGGCTGGCCGGGTCCGCCGGATTTAAGCACCAGCCCGGCGGTGGTGTCCCGGGGCGGAAGGCTGTACTGGCCGGTGACCCGGAAGATTTTTGCGAGCAGAGTGTCATTGATTGCCGCGAAGCTGTCCGCCACCAGCGCCTTGACGGTCAAGGTGCCCTTAACTACCAGATTGCGCTCCGCCACGAGCTGCGTGCTGTCGACAATTACGCTGTCTCCTGAAATCCGGGCGTAAAAGAGTATCAGCCTGTTAAAGGCTGTCGCGGAAGAATCGGACATTTCCCCGCGGGCCGCAGTCAATACGGCCCGAGCGCTGTCTCCGGCTATTTTCCTGGCGCTGTCCGCCGCCGCAACCAATGCCGCCCGGGCGCTGTCCCCGGCCTCGGCCCCACTGACCGCGTGCGCGCTGTCCCCGGCCAGGCCGGCGGCCTGGAGTGCGGCCCGCGCCTCGGCCGCCGCAAGGCTGTCCATCATCTGTGCCGAGCTCAGCGGCCGGCCGGAGCCGATATACTGCGCCTGCACTTTTTGGATCGGCACCGTCACCACCATGAGCACTGTCAGCGAGAACAGCAGAACCGCTTGCAGATATTTTTTCATAATTGCCCTCAACTTGTGATTTTGCCTTTCGCCTGGACCCTGCAGGGGGCGGGTTTTAACCGGTGCATGGCATGGCAGAGATCCGTGCGAAGCACGCCAATCCCACCTAGCAGGATGACACTCATTTCAGTTCGTAAACTGAGCCTCTTCGCGGATCTCCAGCCGGATGGCATGTTCGATCCTCACTCCGGCCGCCAGGACCATAAACTGCGTGTCCTGGTCCAGCCGCACCCCGGTCTCCCGGACGGAGAGGGCCAGGAGGTGATCAATCGCGGCGCGAGTTTCCGCGCCGCGGTAATAGTAGCCGTAAACGTGCTGCGCGACTGCAAACTGCATTTTTCAGCTCCCCATGAACATGGACCAGAAAACCGCCTCCTCGGCGCAGTCCCGGCGCAGCCAGACCAGCGCCCGGATAGTCACACCGCCGCCCGGCTGGTAGTTCGGCATCGGGAAAAGCAGCTCCAGCGAATAGGGGGTCGTGGCCCCGGTGTACAGGAGCGTGCCGGCTACTTCTATCCCGAACAGCGCCTCGACCTCACCGCCCAGGCGGATGCCTTTGAGCGTCTCACCCTGGGCGAAAGTATGGCTCAGCAGCTCGGCTCCAGCGGACCGGCGCACCTGCTGGCCATTGGCGTGTGCAGCCGGCGCGGTGTCGTTTACGCCGCGGAGGCAGTCGCTGAGGGTCGTGCCGTGCGTACCCACCGTAATGTCCTCCTCTCCGAGCGTAAGATCCTCGCCGTCCGAAAAGATATCATGGGCGATTTCGATCTCCGTCCCGGAGTCATCCAGCGCCGCGGCCAGGCTAGTCATGTTCGCCGCGACCAGCTTGCCCCGCGGGCCTGTCTGCGCAATCAGTTCCATGGATCAGCCCCTTTACTGGTGTTCTTCGATAGTGCAGGTGAAACGGTGCACCAGGTCGAGCTTATAGCTCGCCGGCGTACTTGCCGGAACTACCACCCGGCGGTGAAAAGCCGCGCTCTGGCTGTAGCCGAGACTGCCGATGGCGTGCGGAGCCTCCCAGCTTCCCGAGGGGAGTCCGCCCGAATCGGCGCAGTAGGTGACCCAGGCGGATTCATCCGCCCCGAACAGGTCGGCGCACTCGATTGTGATCGAGCTGCAATCGTAGGCCAGGCGCACCGGCGCGCCCGCCGCATGAGCCGCGGGCGTGGTGCCCCGGTAGCCGCGCTGTACGGTCAGGCCGCTGGTGCCGTGGCCCGCGGTAATCAGCATTTTTTCGCTGTCGATGACAATCACCGGGTAATCCGGATCGGCGAAGCGCGGCGCTGCCAGCGACAGACTGGTCTGTTCTTCGTCCACCGCGCCGTCCAGGACAGTCTGTTCGACCGCGGCCCAGAGCGCTTTCTGGGCCGAGCCGCCGTTGGTCCCATCCAGCAGGGCCTCGGAGTCCGGGTTGCCGTAATCTCCGCTCCGGCTGACAATCTGGGTCAGGCCGGAATCCTCATAGAGCCTTAGCACGCTCACGCCTCACCTCCCGTCTCATGTTCGGACCTCAGGCGGGCAAGCTCCTCGAGGTGGCAGCCGGCCTCTTCGAGCGCCCCCCGGGTCCGGACATACTCGTTGCTTACCGACTGGAGCTCCCGGGTAAGCTCAGCATGGCGACTCTGCAGCTCGTTGAGCCGGCTCGTGAGATTTTCGATCCGGGCTTCCAGATAATTTTGCATCGGAATCTCCTTCAGGCATCCGCGGTCAAACCGTGCCCCGAGGCGCCGAACCGGTCCAGCAAGGTGTTGAACTTGCCGACCAGTGAATTGAAATCGCCCTTGGTCACCGCATCGGCGAGCGTGGCCGGGTTCCCCGAAGCCGTGGCAGCATCGCCTACCGCGGACTGTCGGACGGTCAGAACTTTATTAAACCCTATTTTTATCTGGCTGCTAACCAGAACAATATCATTTGTACCGGCGACAGTCAGCGTTGCATCGCCGCTGTCCAGCCATAATTTTATTTTCTCCGTGCTCCCGCTCAAAACTTTCAAAAAGCCGGCGCTCGAGGCAACCACCGAATTTGCGGAACCGGCCAGGGTCAGAACCGTACTGGCACTGGTGGATTTAAGGCTGCCGTTTTCGGTCCCATTCGCAAAGAATCGGATCTGCTCCACACCGTCAAAGGTGCCCAATTCTATTCTTTCGCTTCCAGCGCTGGTCACTAGTCCGCCATTGGCGGATAGAACCCCCTGAATAATCACATCCGAATCGAACACCGTATCAGCGGTGATGTGCAGCCGCTCGCCATCGATAGTGATTTCCTCGGTGGAGAGGTTGATCTGGTTGATGATATCATTCTTGGCCACCCGCAGGTTGATATTGGCCGCGTTGACACTGATATTCGCGGTATTGGTGTTGACCTGGCCGGTGATCGCGGTCCGCGAGCTGCTGATCGTGATGCCCTCGCTGGAGACATTAATGGCGTTGATCACCTGGTCGTTGCTTACTTTGAGCGCGATATTGGCCTGGTTCACCGCGACCTGCGCCAGGGTCGTGTTCACGCTTTCCGCCAGAAACGTGGTGTTGGCTTTTTTCTGTTTTTTATAAGCGCTCTCGAGGCTGGTTTCCGAGGCGTTGCCGCTGAAATCGAAAGCGGTCACCCGGTACTTCCAGTTCTTTTCCAGCTCGCTGTCGGCCACCGCGTGAATGTAGGTGGTCGCGGTGAAATGGGGGTCCAGGGTAAGCCAGACCCCGGCGGCCTCTTCGCAGCCCTCGATGCTGAAATGCGAGAAGTCCGGGCAGGGTCCGCTGTCTATCGAAGGCGCGGAGATAGTGAGCCGGTTCTGGCCGGTCAGGTTTTCCACGCTCACCGTGGGCCGGTCCGGCGGAGTAGCGTCCTCGGTGAGCTGCACCCGGGCGGTGGCGCTCCACGCTCCTGGCAGCCCGTTGCGGCCGACAGCCCGCGCCCGGTAATCATAGTACCAGCCAGGGGTGAGCTTGCGGTCCGAATTGTCGTAGTAGATCACCGCGGGCGCGGGCAGGCAGGAGTCCTGCTGGCGGACCTTATAGTAGGGAATCCGTTCCCAGGCCGACCAGCTCTGCATCCCGCTGCCGCTGTCCGTGCGGCGCTCCAGCTCGTAGCGCTCGACCAGGTCCTCCTCGCCTGACGGGGCGAGAACCTTGAGTGTGATCGAAAAGGCTTGGTGCGGCCCTACCGGCACGCGGCTGATCAAGGGGTAAATCCCGCCGCCGGTATCGAACACAACCGCGGAAAGCACCTGCTGCGGCCGCATTCGGCGCAGCGTGGTCTGGACCCTGGGTGCGGATTTTTCGCTTTCCCCCCAGGGATTGACCGCGCCCAAGCAAAGGTGGACGCTCGTTTTGATATAAGGGTCATCGACTTGCAGGACAAAGGACGCCGAGCCGGCCGGGCCGGCCTTGAACGAGCCGGCGAAAACCCAGCTCTCGTTATACCAGCGATAAATATTGTAGTGAGTCGCCCCGGCGACCGGAATAAGCAGCGCCACCTGGATCCCGCCCTCCACAGGGTCGAGTTCCCAATCACTTTCCGCGGGCGTTTCCGGCAGTATGCCGGTCAGCGCAACATTATCCAGGCTGAGCAGGGCCGAGGCCGAGCCTCCGGCATGCACAGCCCGGATTGCGAAATCGTACTGCAACGGCTCGAGCGGCCCTGTGTCCAGCCAGGTATAGTTTTCCTCTCCAATGGCGAGGAAAGCGTGCCGCGGACGGCCCCAGGTGTTCAGGTGGCTCAGGCGCATAAACAGCTCGTAGCGCACGATCTCACCGGCATCGTCATCCAGGCTCCTCTGCCATTGCCAGGTCAGGGTACCGTCCCCATTCGGCGTGACCGACAGGTTTCGCGGCGGGGACACTTCCAGGTCCTCCTCGGCGGTCTGGCCGGCATCCAGCAGCACCAGCGCAGTCCAATGGATCGCCGAGAGGGTGCGGTCGATATTCTTCCGAGTGAGCAGGACCAGCAGAGGATTGGGACTCGGCGTCCCGGCGCGCCGATAGAGAGCGCTGGTGAAATTTATCTGGTCGCCGATCTGGAGCGGGGCGAACCGCAAAGCGGTGGAGAATTCCACCAAACGCACTCCATCCTGCTGGAGCAGCCTGCGGCTGGCGGCGATCCGGCCGGCGATCTGCTGCGCTTGAGCCGAATCCGAGCCCGAAGGGATGAAAGCGCTGAGCAGCTTGTCCGGGACATACTCCTGGTGGGCCTTGGCGCTTCTGCCCCCCGGGCTGACCGCGATCCCGGCATACTGGGTTTCATCCGCTCCGCTGCCGCCGAAGAAAACCACTCCGTAGTTGCGCAGGTATTTGAGCCCCGGGTAATAGCTTTCGCTGCCCAGGAGAATATCGTTCTCCCCGATGCAGGGCAGTTCCGCGCCGCTTTTGAGCCAGCCGCGGTCCGGATCGAACTCGGCCGAGAAATCCGCGAACCGGGTGACCCAGCGGCCGGATTCATCGATCACCTGGAAGGCGAGCAGGTGACGGTTGAGCTCGCTGTCCACCTCCTGCAGCGCAGAGGGACGGTCGATCTCGTAGCTCAGCCGCCAGTCGAAAGCGCAGTGGAGCTCGCCGAAACTGGTCCCGGGCAGGGGATCGCCGGAGGGTCCCTCGACATAGTCAATCTCCCGCGGACGGAACCGGGCGCGGCTCAGCAGGTCGCGCTTGATCCGGGCCGGCGAGAGGAGGTCATAGTAGATCCTCTCGGTCATCTCGGGCGGATCTGCGGTGGGCGGGGCCTGGGCCTGACGGAAACGGACCTGCTGGTCGTAGCAGTGGACCTCGAGACGGCCCTCGCCGGGCTGCCAGTCCTCGATCCAGACTGTCTTGAAGGGCAGCCAGTCGCCGCGACCCGAATTATGCGAGCCGTCGGAGGTGTCCAGGAAACCCGGGGTGTCGAAACCGAGCCAGATCCGCACCTCGTCGTTCTTCAGGCTATAGCGCGAGAACAGCTCGCCAGCCATGCCGCCCGGGTCAAGGAGCACGATCCGGCTGGTGTCTGTCGCGCTGGACTCGCCGGAGAGCGGCTCACCCTCGGCCGAATAATCCGGCGCCTCGGCTACGAAGTTCGGGTAGCCGAAAAGCGGGCGAGAGGCGAGCAGCAGCTTGAGGGAGCGGCGGAAGGCGACCCGGATCGAGTAGACCCGGGGTGTGTCCAGCCCGCCGGAGTCGGCCTCGAGGGTCACGCGCACCTTGACGAATCTTTGCCGGACCCGGGCCCCATCGGAGACCAGCGCGAGCTGGCGCTGCTGATTGAGCCCGGGGAGCGACCCGGCCTCGGCCATCTGGAAAGTGGCCCGCGTGCCCTCAGGCTCGCAGTAACGCAATTGCAGCTCGCCTTCGAGGTCCCCGGCTGGCGTCTCGCCGAGGTCGAAAACCCAGGAGGCAGAGCCGGATGAAGTGTAACCGTCGACAATGAACTTGAAGGAGAGGTCGCCGTCCGCCAACCGGTAGAGGCCGGTCTCCGGATCGACCAGGTAGAGGCTGCCCCGGCTGTAGCAGTCCGCCGAGCCGCTGCCGCTCAGTTTAACCGTAGCCAGGTGGAATGAGTCCTCCGGCTCGATGGTGATCGCGCACGGCTGATCGCCGCCGGGGACCCAGACATTCTCCTGGCTGAAATCCAGCACCAGCCAGTTGCCGTCGGAGTCAACCACGCGGCCGGTGTTCTGCTGGATGGAGAAATCGATGATCCGTGAGACGATTTCCCGGGCCTGGCCCAGCAGGTTGTCGATGTGGTTCGCCACACTGCTGGCAGATCCGGTAGAGGCGTCATTTTCACGCAGATCGCGGAATATCCGTACCCGGAGGCGACCCTGGTAAAGCTCCTCGTTCAGCTTTGCCTCATTCCTGAGGCCCAGGTAGAGTTTTTTCAGGCGGAACGAAGGGCCGACCTTGAAAGTCTGCACCAGGCTTGCCTTAGGGCTATCGGTCAGCACCCGGCCCGTGGAAAAATACTGGACCTTGAGCGCAGGATAAAAATCCCGGACCTGCCGGGTCTGCTTCTCGGGATGCGCCACCTCGCGATTGCGGCAGAGTCGCAGTTCATCGGAGCTGTGTCCGGTATCCAGGCCGCCCATCTCGCCGGTCTCGGACCAGTCGGCCCGGCAGTTTTTCTCGGCGTAGAGCACGGTGGGCCTGAATTCGAAAAGCAGCAGCGGGTCGGCGGTCCCGGCCGAGGCCGCTTCGAGCCAGCGCGGAGTGGGATTGAGAGCCATCAGATCACCTCCCGGGCCTCGATAACGCCATGCCGGACCGAGTTGACAAAGGCGAAACGCCGGGCCGAACCCTCGCAGTTGAGGTAGAGTGGGTCATCCGGCGTGATCTGGGGATAACTGAGCCACCACCAGTTCTTTCCCTCGCCCGCCGCCTCGCTCCACCAGCGGTCGAGCAGCTCGCACTGGCTGTCGGTAAGGTTTTCGAAAACCGCGCGGAGCACTCTGCGGCGG
>MFIX01000213.1:15034-25890 GCA_001780825.1 Candidatus Glassbacteria bacterium RIFCSPLOWO2_12_FULL_58_11
CGGCTCCCCAGCCAGACATTGAAGATCGAGGGCGGCCGCTGCATGCCGGCAAGACCTTCGAGAAGCAGCGACCAGTGGCCTTTTGTCCGCGGCTCGAGCGGCTGCCAGTACACGCGGGAGCTGTCCAGAGCGGAGAGAACCATATCTGTAGAACCGTCTTCTTTTTTTGCCGTGGTCCAAGGCCCGCCCGCGCTGTCGGCGTACTGCAAGGTGACCTTGGGGTTCTGTCCGCTCAGGTCGAAGTTGCGGTCGAAAACGAAGGTGTCCACCGGCTGCGCGCCGCCGACGGAGGACCAGATTATCCTCTGAGTCGCCGAGCCGGCGGAGCCCTGCCACTTGCTCATCCGGGAGCGGTCGCCGATATATTCAATTTTATATATTGGATGCTCGGTAAAACCTGACCCGCTTACGGTAGCGTTCTCGAGCAGGTTCTTTGCCAGGATATGCGGAAATTCTGCCATCTCGATCCTTCCTCCAGGCTCCAGCCGGCTGTGCCGGCCAAGGCCTTTATCCTTAGGTAATTATTGGACGCGCACCGGGTTCGAACCTGTACGCACCAGCTCCCGGATGCGCTGCCTCAGCTCGCGATCCACTCCGGCCCGGCCCAGGGTGCGGTCGAGCTCCTGGGGGCTCGAGTTCCTGAGCCCATCGATATAGACGTTAACCACCTGAGGACCGCGCCAGGAGTCATTGCCGGCATTCGTACTCGGCGAGGCGGATGAACTTGTACCGAGAGAGAAGGAGCCGGAAGAGGTGCCGCCTTTCCCACCTCCGCCTGTGGACAACCGGCGCAGCATCTGTCCTAGGGCGCCAAGCCCGGCCGCGGCGAAAGCCGCGGCGAACGGGTTGAGAGTGCGGAATGCGGTAAAGGCCTTCGAGGCGAAACCGGAAACCGCGCCGAGATTCACAGCGTAGTCACCCAGGCTATCATTTAAAGTGCCGGAGAGCGCTTCGAAGCGCTCTCCCAGAGAGTTGAAAGCCTCCCGGCCGCCGGACTTCACTTGTTCGAAGGTGCGTATAAAACCGGACAAGAGCTCGGCGTTTCCCGCCCTGACACGGTTCCGCATTTCCTGGTAGCGGCGCTCTATTTCCGCCAAGCCATTCAAGAAATCGGCGTTGGCGCGAATGGGTAAAACAGCCGGACCGGGGTTAGCCAGACCGAGTGGAAAAGCGCTTAGCACGGGGAAAGCCGTCCGCGCCGAAGCGGTTGTCCGCAGCCCACCGGCCTTGACAAGCCGCTCCGCCGCCTTCTGCAGCGACTTGAGTGCGCCGGTCAAATCCGCGACAATCCCGGCTGTCAGAGGACCGTTTTCAAATCGATTGTTACCGGAAAACCCGCCAGACGCGCTGGAATTTGATCTCATCCTGTTCACCGCCCGCTCCTATATTATTTTTATACTACAAGCGTGGGTTATTCTTTGCTTGTCCGCTGTTTTTCTCTTTATTGATCAGGTATTCGTTTCTAGCGGCGGCAAACACTTGGTAAAGTTCAAGATCAAGCCAGCTTATTTCCTGCGGCGAGGGCCGCAGTGTCTCGAGATACTCGGCCAGGAACGCCGCATAGAGCGAAGTGAAATAGGCGGGCTGAGGGCTCGCACGCACGCGGAGCTTACAGCCACGGCAAGGATCCGGACCCGGTACTGTCCAGCCGCAGCAGTCCAGCCCGGGGCAGCTTGAATTTCCCTGAGGGACATCCGCGCGTTCGAGAAGGGAACGGATGTCCCGGATCAGTTTTTTGCCGTGTCCGCAGCCAGGGTCCCGGCGCGGGCCAGCAGCTCCTCAACCGCCCAGAGCTTGTGCTCCAAGGGAATGGTTTCTTTCAAGGAGCCGGGTTCCGTTTCCGGAGCGCCAGCCGGTAGAGCGTAACCCTCGACCCGCAGGATACAGCGGTCATAGAACTGCTCATTGGCCTCCAGGTAGTCGCCTCCCGGCTCGCCCTCCTTGCGGGGAGCCAGTTCGCTCCGGCTGACCCGGCCCCAGAATATCTTTTTGTCCGCGGCGGTCGGTTCGCGGAAGACATGCACCAGTCCGTAAGTCTCTCCCCCGGCGCGGACTTTCAGAAAGATTTCGATCTCGCTGCCGGCTGGATACAGGGGAAACTGTTTCGATTTGCTCATCCTGCGCCCCTCCTTTCAGTTCAATCGCCGCAGACCTGTACGGTATATTAGTTTATATATCATTGAATAATCCCTCTGCCGACTGCCCGGATCAGGCCGGGAAGTAACTGCTGATATCGCCTTCGACTGTCCTGACCGAGACCGGTCCCCCGGTGGCCTGGTCATAGCCGCCCTCGAGGCTCAGCTCGAGCTGAAGCAGGCCGTTTTCATAGCCGTAATCCAGGCCGGTATAAAAAGCCTGCGGGATGGTCAGCTCCACCCCATCCGACTCCTCCGGGCTGGTGCCGGAAATCTTTTCGCCGAGGCAGGAAAGGACAAACCCGGCCGGTGCGCCATTCTGCTGGGCGGCCCGGAAAGAGGCCAGGTCGCCGCTCTCGCCGAGCAGGGTCAGCTTGAGGGCGGCTTTCCGCTCCGGGCCGCAGGGCCAGGCCGCGGGGTAAATCCGCGCCTCTTCAGTGGCACTCTTGCGCCAGGCCAGCTCGAGATTGATCCCAGCCTCCAGGCTGAGCTCGAAGGAGCGCAACTGGGACCTTTTACCGCTGTCCCCGCCGATACTGAACGAGCCGGCGTAATTGTAGAGGTAACGCAGGGGCACGGCCGAGGGCCAGGAAAAGCTCTGCAGAGTGCCGCCGATTTTCGAGGCCAGGAAAGAGCCGCCCGCCTCGAGACGGTCCGTGCCGGACCCGCGAAGGGTAAGACTGGCGCAGGCCACATCCTGGATATAGTAATCGCCGTTGTCCTCATGGACCGCCAATGTCGTGCAATAGGCCTCGGGCCGGCCGGAAAGCGGCTGGAACCGGGAGGTGTGCTCATAGGCACCGCCGCTGAGCTGCTGCGAACTGTCGGCGGAGAACAGCAGGGCCAGCAGGTAACCGACAAATCCCACCGGCAGGGGCTGCACCGGAATCTCGAAGCGCACGTACTGGCGCAGCCTGCCGCGTTGAGTCACCCAGTCGTGGCCCATGCCGGCCATCCCCCTGTCGGTCCAGTGTTCGGCGGACTCATCGATAATCAGGGGTTCGTTGAGCTTGATAAATCCGGTCAAATCAGTTTTGTCCAGGGGACTGCCGAACGAGGCCTGCTTCTTGACCGGCCAGGCGAGCTTGCTCGCCGTTCTCAGAACAGGTGCCATCTTGTCCTCACACTATTGAAAAATTGATCCAGCCGCTGCCGGCGCAGCGCGGCGCAGTATATTATTTTTTGTACCGATCCGGCTGCAAAGCCGCTTCAAGGCAGTCCGGCCGGCTGGATTACCTGCCAGGTGGAGATTTCGAGCCGGTACACGGTCAGTCCCGTCTTCTCGGCCTCGCGGTCCATCGAACAATGGTGCAGACTGAGTGGCGCCAGCCCCGAAAGGCCCAGGTCACGGCCCAGCAGCGTGTCGCGCAGGCTGTCCACCAGGCCGTAACTGTTTTCCAGACTGTATTGAGGTCCCCGAAAATCCCCGGCGATCGCGGTCAGCCGGAAAGTGAGGTGTTCCTCGGCCAGACTGCTGTCCGAGTTGAGCGTCAGATAGCGGGCCTCGGCCAGGGACACTCCCACAAAGGGCAGACCGCGGCCCAGCTTGACGAACTCCTCGAGCGAACCGGCGAAACCGGTCACAGTTTCCGGATTGAGAGCTGCAACTTCATCGGCGAGCAGCCCTATCAAAGCCTCGGAAATAGATTTGATTGCAGCAGCCATTCAGGCCTCCAGGAATTCATGCTACAAGAACGACTATCGATTGAAGCCGGCCGAGGCCGGCGGCGGGCCTCACCCCGGTCATAGCATCCATCACCGCTTCCTGCGGATCGCCGCGGAAGCCCTCTCTATGAAGGTCGTCGCACCTTCCCGCCCTTCCCGCCGCCGGCAGCCCGGCTGAAGGCCGGGCCGGCCGGCCCGGACCCTTCTAAAACTTCTCCAGTCGCTCGGCGGTATATATCCGGTCCTCCGCGACAGCATCCGTGCGGTAGGCGGCCCCGGCGCTTCCGGCCACAGCCCCGCTCTCATCCAGTCCGAGGCTGAGTTCTCCGCGGGAGGCCGCTCTGAGCGCGGCGATACAGTCCTCATAGCTCTGGCGCCAGTCCCCGCTCACCGCCCGTTTGCGCAGATACAGGTTAAAGACCGCCAGCATGGCGCTGAGCCGGTTGATCTCGGCAGGCACCGGGACATATTCGCGCAGGCCCGGCCAGCGGCCGAGCAGGAAGCTGTCGATCCGGGCATCCGCGTTCTGGATCGCCTCGCCGCAGACCGCGGCCACATCTCCGCTCTGCAGGGTGGCGTTCGGATCGATGGTGCAGAGGCGCACCAGCTCGTCCTCCTCGATCCAGCGTGTAAGGTCGGCAATAGTTGAATAGGCCATCAGTCCACCCGCCAAGGAAAAGTATTATAGTTTTTATACCGGCTGGCCCGTCATTTTTCCAACTTGCCGGATTTGCGCGGCTTCATCTTCGAGCACAGACCCCTTCGGATACCGTCTTTAGCCAGTCCCTCGGGAAGCTCGAGCCGCGCTCCTGGCTCGGCCAGTCGGCCGCCGCAGAGCCAGCGCCGGAGAATCCTGACTTTCATCCGCCACTCCGCCGGTTATGAGCTGAAAGCACCGGTGATCAGGAAGCCGCAATCCGCGCAGACTACCTCCTCGCTCTGCTCGATCAGGCCCTCAACCACGGTGGCGTGGCGGCCCTCATCGCGGTAGCGATAGGCGGCGATATCCAGCGCTCCGGCAATCGGGCGGCGGAACTGGTAGGCCAGGGAGATCGAGCGCTTGCTGGGCGCGGTGCGCTCCACAAAGCAGACCAGCACGCTTTCCTGGTCCCAGGCGAAATCCACATCCGGAGCAGCGACACCCGGAGCGGCGGAATCGGCCAGGACCAGCGGGATCACCACCTCCAGCCCGAACAGCCGCGGCGGAAGCTCGCCGTTGACCAGCAGGGTCGAGTCGGTGTGCTTGACCAAGTCGCGGATCTGGCTGTCTTTCTTGGCCGCCGCGGCGATCTGGGGCGAGATGACAATCGTATTGGGTTCAACGCCCGCTTTCTTGCGCACGCAGAGCTTGGCCCCGTCGATATCTCCCTCGATATCGACCCCGCTCTCCGCGTTCCAGGCGGCGGTAGCCGCGGCGTTGTTGGTGATCACCGCGGCCGACATCAGCATCGAGACTATCCGGCGCTCGATAGGCAGCTTGAGCTTGCGGCTGATCAGCGCGATTGCATCGCGCTCCGGGTCGATCACCGCCCGGTCGGCATTGTCCATCTCCTCATCGGCGATCAGCTCGCGCAGCCCGTACTGGCTGCAGGTGTAGGTCTCGGAGCTGTACGAGCGGCTGATCTCGTTGGATTCGGTTTTCGGCGAGCGCAGAGCATCGTAATCATCCCGCAAGGCCTCGGTGTTCGAGAACTTGTAGTACTTGCCGGTAGTGGTCGGGACCCGGACCACCGGGGCAACCCGGTCCGCCACGAAAGGTCCGCCCAGCCCGATATTTTCGACTGCGAACTGGGTCAGGGTGCGGTTGAGGTTCTGGGTAGAGTATCTATCTGACATGCTTTTCTCCTGTTAGCGACTGGTTGAAAAGTTGTGTGCTAAACTTTTTATACGGATATTACGCTCCGGAGGTCGGGTTATCGACCCGCACGGGCCAGACCACGACCGGGATCAATTGATCCTCGGCCGAGGAGGCGCGCAGCGCATAGCCGACAAAATGCTGGGCCGTGCCCTGAGCGGCTGCCGCCGCAGTGATGACCTTGCCGTCCGCATCGCTTAGCAGCCAGTCGCCCTCGGCCACGCTGCCATTGGCGGCTAGGGCCAGGATCGTGCTGCCGCCCTGGGCCACCCGCAGATCCTTGCCGGCGTAGCCGGTCTCGGTGGTGATCCCCACGAACTTGGCCGCATTGGCCCCCGAGGCGTCCACTACTCCGCTGTTGAGCACCACGCAGGTGCCGCGCGGGATGTCGCTCGTGCCGACCGTGAAAGTATCCGTGTTGCCGAGCTTTTCTCTGAGCTTGACTGTCATTTCCATGCACTCCGTTCCTAGGTTATGAATTTGTTCGCGGTTGACAGCTAAAGTCTCGCCTCTCAGGCGCCTTTCTTAAGCCGCACGCGCTTGATTGCCTCGGCGAAAGTCAGGGCGGGCTCCGCCGCCATCAGCTCCAGGGCCGCATCGTGTTCCGGGTCCTCGGGGAACCCATCGAACTGGGCCCGGTGGCGCTCCGTTTCACCTCCCGTATCATCTTTTTGCGGGGGTGCGGAAAGCTCGCGGAACACAGCCAGCGGCCTTCTCTCGGCCACCTCGGCCAGGATCGCTCCCCGGCCCTCGCGATCCAGGCGGGCGCCCAGGCGGTAGTAGCCTTTGAGCTCAGCTGGGGTAAGCCGCTCCGCTTTGGCCGCTGCCTCGAGCGCGGCGGCGAACTCAGCCAGCTCGGCTTCCCGCTCCCGGGACCGCAGGGCATTTTCCAGTTCGGCGAGGCGCTTTTCCGCCTCCAGCCTGGCTTTGCGCTCCGACTCCAGCGCTTCCCGCAGCTCCACCGGTTCTTCCATCCCCGGGTTTTCCGCGGCCGGAGCCGCCGCTCCATTCTCAGTCCGGTGGTTTTCCGCTCCGCCGAACATCTCTTTCAGCGAATGGATCGCCCGGCCGGCAATCGATTTTTCAGCCATTTCTTCTCCTCCACTTTCGGGTTTACACTTCTCCAGTTCCATCGCCGCGCACTCGAGCCGGATCGAAATCCCCGATTCCCCGGCTCCGGCCATCAGCGAAGGCAGCGGGGCCAGCCCCTTGACCGCCGGCGGCGCCGCGCCCAGGAAACTGACCGCGCCCAGGTAAGCCCCTCCGGTAGGCTCGAAAGGCTTGTACATCTCGATCGAGCGGCTGCGGTAGGCCCCGCTGCGCAGCCAGTCTCTCAAGGAGTCGGACAGGTCGGTGAACCTGGCCTGGAGCCGGTCGCCGGCCACCCGCAGCGCGGCGACCCAGCCGTGGGCCGGGCCCTCCCGGCGGTGCTCCACGGTGACCGGCGCCTCCTGGAGCAGCGGGTCATAGTCACCGGCCATGCGCAGCAGGTCCTCGGGAGTGATTTCGATCTGAGCCAGGGCGCCGGCGAGCGTGCCTTTCCAGCTTCCCGCCCGGGCGATATCCCACCACCCGTCAATCAATTCATTGTTCAGTCTTTCGGTGCTCATCGGTAATCCATCCTCATTCAGCTTGTAGTTCAGGAGCGGTTTCCGGCCCAGCGGAGCCGGTAGAGACAGGCATCCGGCCCTCAAGAGGGCGATCATCCGCCAGGGGCGCGGGAAAGCCGATCTGCTCGCGCAGCCAGGACTGGCCCACCGTGAGCCCGAGCTCGTTGACCGCCAGGGACACCGCCTGCAGGTAGAACTGCAGGTCCTTGTCCTCCTCGTAGGCGATCCGGAAGCGCGGGTAGCGGCTGGCGGGCAGGGGGCCGAAATTAAGGTCGATCAGGGTGCGTATTACCCCGTCGAGCTGTTCCTGCTGCCAGAGCGAGTCATCCTCGACTATGTTCTGCAGCCCCCGCTTCTGGAAATTGGCCAGGGCGTACGTGCCGCTCTCGCTTTCGGTCGAGAGGGTCTGGCCCAGGATCGCTTTGGCGTACTGCCGGTCGACATACTCCTCGATAATGAAACGGAAGACCTCAACCACTCCCTGGCGGCCTACCTCGTTGATCTTGAACTCGGTGCCTTCGGGACCGATGCCCACCGTGTTGCCCTGCATCTGCCGGAGCACCTCGAGCAGAGCCTCCTGCTCGCTCTCCGGGATGCCACGCGGATAATTGGCCCAGAGGTAGGGCGCACCGAATTTTTCCACGAAACGCACCAGCTCCTTGAGCGCATTGTTCTTGAAATACCACAGCGGGTAGAGCTCCTGCAGCAGCGCCCTGCCGTAAGGACTTTCATCCGAGCCCCAGGTGTTGAGGACAAACTTCTCGCGCGGCATCGGCTCGGCCTGAGTGTTGCCCTCGCCGACCAGGAGCAGCCCGCCCTTTTCATCGAAGCGGAAGCGCTCCGGGTCCCGGGTGCGGAAAGAGTCGATCCCCACCGTCCCGTCGTCACGCCGGGCGAACATGATCTCGGCCGGCGCGTAACCGTGGGAGACCCCCCGGAAAAAGCGGGTGCGGCTGAGATGGAAATTTTTCACCCCGTTCAGCACATCCTCCACCCAGAGGGCGCGCTCATTGTCCTCGCGGGTATCGCCGCCGGGCATGATCCGCCAGGGCTGGGCCATGACATTGAGGGCGCGCTGACGGAAGCAGAGAGCGAGCTGAGCGTCCTTCCGCAGCATCTCGCTGTAGAGCCTCAGGCCATCGCTCGAGTGTTCCTCCAGGGTCCGGTCGGGATTTTCCAGGTAGCGCCCGAAAATCCCGGCCAGCTTCCCGCCGGCCGGGCTGGAGAGCTCTCTGCCGGGCCGCAGGGTAAGCCGGCCCCGCCGCCTGGTTCTCCTTCTTTTTCTGTTGCCGTTATTTGCCATCAGCCGAATACCCTCTTCAGATGTTCCCTGCCGGTTTGCGGCCGGTCGAAGCGGAAGGGCTTCGTGCCGGCGAGCGTTTCGATCAGCTGCACGGCCATTTCGAGGGCATCCGGCCCGTCATCGTGGCCTGCCCTGGGAAACAAGCGGAGCTGGTCGTAGAGCGTGATATGGCGTTTCTGGAACCTGAGCGTTCCGTTTTTCACCAGCGGCTGGAGGCGCTGGATGCGCAGCTTTTTATCTTTGCTGGTCTTGATTCCCCGCACCGGCGGGTAAAAACCCAGGGCCGCGGCCCGCTTCTGCAGGACGTCCCTGAAAAATTCCTGGAACTGGACTGTCTCCACTCCCAGCACCGCGGGACGGCGGCGCCGGTACAGCTCCAGGGTATCCTCGATGATTTTGTCCGGCGGCCGGTGCTCGATGTCGGCATCCAGCACGTAGAGTGTTCCGTTTTCGTCCCGGCCGACACAGACAATCGCCGAGGGGTCATCGTGACGGTTGCCGCCGCCCAGCGAGGGATCGACAGCCGCGGCCAGTACCAGGGACTCGATGTCGAGCCGCTCCTCTTCGAACCAGGTGAACCACTCGCTCTGGAACAGGCAGTCCCGCGGGTTCACCGGCTCGTTCTGGATCTCACTGTCGAAACTGGCCGGCCCCTCGGCCACCCGCAGCTTCATCAGGTCGAGATAGCTGCGGTGCGCGGGCCAGATCACCTGCGTGCCGGCGGTCATCCGGGCGGAGTGGGCCGCGAAAAATTCATCCGCCTGTTTCGCGCGCTCCTTTTCATCAACCGTGCGGTTGGTGTAGAGCCTTTCCCACTCCTCCCAGAGCGCGCTTTCCGCGCTCCAGCGGACCACCCCCTGGTAGCGCCGCCCCTCGAAAGCGGGGTTTTCCAGTAGACGGGCCAAAAGGCTCTCATAGTGCAGGATCGTGCCGATCACCACGATATCCACGCCCCGGCTGCCGGTCTTGCAGAAGGCCTTATAGAACCAGTCGGTGATTTTCTCCCGTTGCTCCGCGGTCAGGCTGTTGGCGTCGTTCTCCAGGTCATCGCCGATCAGCAGATCGGGGCGGTACTGACGGTGGCGCAAGCCGCGGATATTGCCCCCGGTGCCGCGCGCGGTCACCTTGACCTCGCTGTTGGTGACAATCTCCTCTTTGGTCCAGACCGGTCCGCAGCCGGTCGCTTCGGGAAAACTACGCAGGAGCTTTTCGTTCGACTCCAGCTCGATCTTGATATCGCCGATATGCCGCTCGGCCTGGGTCGCCGTGTCGCTGGCGATCAGGATGAACTTTTTTTTCGTCTGCTCCGGGTAGCAGATACACCAAAGCGGAAGGATCAGGGTGGCGATAGTACTCTTAGCGCTCTCCCGCGGAGCGGCCACCGCGATCCGGTGGCCCGGTTTGTCACGAATACTCTCGTCGAGCAGTTGGTAAAGCTCATGGTGGAACTCGCCGGCCGGATCGCGGCAGTAATGACTGAAAAACTTTTCGGCGAACAGGCCGACATCCAGGCAGCCCAGGGCCCGGTCACGCCACCGTGGCGGCAGCCTCGCGATACTCGCCAACAGTTTGTTTGCGCTTTTCCGCCCCGAGCGCGCCGATCTCTCTTTCGATTTCCGCGTAAGCCTGGCTCTTTTCATCCGTGGTCTGTCTCAATTCTCTTTTCCCCCGGCCGCACTCTGCGCCATAGGTCCGCCTGAGGCGGTAGAGCAAGCACTGGCGGTCACCCCGGCAGACATTCTTGTCCAGCCGCTGTTCATCCTGGGCCAGGACATACCTCTCGGTTTTTTCCACCAGAGCGGCGAATTTCTTGTCCCCGGCCAGGCGGGTTTCGAGCTGCTCGTATGGAATCTCCGCCCAACCGCAGGCGCCTTTGCGTGTGCCTCCCCGGCGCAGGTGCCGGAAAAGGCGGTGCAGCTCGCCGAAACTGAAATCCTTACCTTGCCTGTCTATCCGCCTCACCTCCTTTCGCTGTTTCTAGCTCGGCTTCCTGCCGCTCATAAACGGGCGGCGACAGCCAGCGCGATCAAGAGCAGCGCCGCCAGTATCCCGCCCACGCCGCCCCAGACCCCGGCTTTCACCTCCAACCGGGCCACCGCCGGGATCAGCTCGTCCAGCCGGGCCACCAGGCGGAGCTGTGTGTCGCAAATATCCTCCGCGCGCTGCGCCAGGGAATCCAGCCGGGTTTCCAGGCGGGCCAGTTCCCCCTCTTTCGGGCAGAGCGTACAGGGGCTGTTTTCCGTTTCATCTTTCATTGCGGATAGTTCCGTCAAAGTCAGATATCGAAC
>MFIX01000214.1:0-3507 GCA_001780825.1 Candidatus Glassbacteria bacterium RIFCSPLOWO2_12_FULL_58_11
CAGCAGGAAAAGGAAAATTGCGGTAATTATCAACAGATGGGTAATGGGGACAGTCCTCGATTCCGTTAAAGATCGCTAAATTAAATATAGCCTGCGGGAGCGAGGGAAACAAGCAGCGGAAAACTCGTTGTGGATTCATTAAGATGGAAAAGAGCGCTCAGAGGCCGTCCAGGCTCGAGCGCCGCAGGCTGGCCGTCTCCTCCCAAGTACGCATACCGCCCCGGCCGTCGGCGTCAGATGCGTAAAGGCGGGCAGGGATAAACAAATCACAGCCTGCTTTGGCCAGACGGTACGGCTGCTCCTTGCCGGTATGCTTGCATTACAGCGCCCGCCTCTTTCAGACGTGTTAATTTTCCCAAACTATGCCGGATTTTATTACAGTAATTCAAAAGTCCGATGGTGTATTCTCCAATTTATCCCGATCAAATTCACAGCGTGGGGGGTTGTTGGGATGTATTCCCGGATACAGGACATCCTGTCCGTGCGCCGGATCACGTGTTTGTAATATCTGCGTTGCCACAATCGTTTATCAAATGGCGGCCATTTCTATTGTTTGACCTCGTCCGTATATCGTTTGGTCGTCATTGTTTTGAAACGATGCACAACATCCGGTAATGACCTCGTAAGGACAGGGCCATATACCGGCCCCATTCTACCTGGGCGGCCGGAAGGCCGCCCCTGCAATTTCGGAGATTTATTCCAGCAGCAGGACTATCTTATGCTCGGCGCCGGCCAGGCCGAACTTGCTGACGCTGCGGGCGTTGAGAAAGTTCTGCCCCGGATGCAGCTCCCAGGTGAAAACGGGCTCGACCGGCAGCCATTCGCCATTGTCCAGGGAAACCTCGAAGGTCTTGAAATTGGGCGTGACTGTCTCGAGCTGGACTTTGAGCCGGGAGCCATTGTCCCGGTACAAGTGGATGAAGGCCTGGTTGAGAGTCCAGAAGATATCGCTCACCCGGTCGGTCGGCAGCGAGAAGAGCTGACGCTCATCCGGTTGCCCGTTATCCTCCCTGGCCCACTGCTTGTCGCGGTTGTATTCATCCTCGACAGTCAGATAGAGGAAATTGCGGTAGGCATAGGGCACTTCGAAAAAATTGTTCCGGGTCTTGTAGGCGATCCAGGCGTAGCCATCCTGACGGTAGCGCAGGAGCCCATCACTGTCCCGGGTCTGCAGGGTCACCTTTTCAGCCCTCTGCTCCGCGCCGTAGACTATTTCCATGTCCACTCCGCCATTGCGCCAGAACTCCCGCCGGATTTCATTGCTGTTGAGCGGCACGCCGCTGCCTTTCAGACGGAAATAGGAATTGCGGCTCGGGTCGATCTGCAGCCACTTGTGCCAGTAATCGGACCAGAGGTCCAGGGTCCCATGGCCGACAGTGGTAATCTTGCGGGCGGTCCAGCCGAGCGAGACATACATTTGCATCAGGGCGAAAGAGAGGTAAGTGCAGTTGAAGGTCTGGCCGGCCAGGCCATGAGTCAGGAGATGGAAGGCCTGGGGCCGGATGGGCGGCGGGGAGCCGAACGGCACATGACGGACCAGCCAGTCATTGAGCAGCAGGATCTTCTCGAACTCATTGCGGCCCGGGGCGACCACTTCCTCCAGGCGGAAGAGTTTCCTCAGGCGCTGGAGGTCCGGGTTTTCGTATTTTTCATAAAAGAACGGATAGCGCGAGCGGAGGATCTCCGGGTTTTGCAGCCCCAGGCAGACAGCCGCGAGGCTTCCATCCAGCGCGATTTTAGTGCCCACTGCCAGGCCGGTGATCTCTCCGGGTAAGGCAGTCAGTTCCGGGCCGCACAGCTTGCGATTGGCTTCCAGCCGCGCCTGCCGGGCCTCCCGGTGGACCGCTGGCAAGGCGGCTTTTATCTCCGCCAGGCGCTGCGCGGAAAGCCCGTCTTTGAACAGCAGGTGCCCGAAACGCTCCGCATCTACCAGGTCGATCCGGATCGGCGTGGAGCTGAGGGAGCTTTCCCGATCCACGCCGTAAAGGGCAATATTGAAGCCCCAAATATCGCCGGCTTGAGGCGACGTAAATATTTGCGCCAGCGGTATTTCGATCTCGGCCTGCCAGCGGCCGCTCGCGCTGTTGACCGCCGCGCTCCAGTCCGCGGACCAGCTTTCATCGAAGACCCGCAGGTCCTCCCTGCGGCCCGCCGGGTCGAGGACAAACTGGTAGTAAACACCGTGGCTGTGGCCGGGGTCCAGGCAGATCGAGACATGCGGTCCGGACTGCATGATATCCGGTTCAGCAGTGAGGAAACACTTTCTTACGGAATCAGCGGCTTCGGTCGCAGGCAGGTCGAGGCCGAGCAGCAGGCTACCGTTATCGAGCAGCACCCGGACCGAGCCATCAAAACGCGCGCGGCCGGCATCCTCCGCCCGGTAAAAGTCCAGGACCACGCCTGCGCTTTCCCAGGCCTGCTCCTCCAGCCGCCCATCGAGCTGAACCCTGCCCGCGGCATCCGGCACCTCCAGAACCGAGCCATTAGCCGGATCGGGCCAGGGGAAACCCTCCAGTTTGGGATCCGCGGCGAAGAGAGCTCCGGCGAAAACCGGGGACAACATGAACAGGGCGACTGTAATAGCAGCTTTAGACATTGACAGCCTTTCGGATTAGAATTTTTTCCAGCCGAAATTCAGGACCAGCTCATCCTTGAGGATATCCCCCTGCAGCAGCTTGACCAGCACCAGGTGAGGATAGACCAGATTTAACTGTGAAAGCTCGACAGTCCCTCCCTCGCCGGGAAGCTCGAGCCGCTCCTCCTCCAGCCAGGTCAGATTATTTACCGTATTGATCCGGATCGAGCTGTTTTCAGGCGCACCGGAGGTGCTTATCCGCAATTGCCGGCCCTCGGTTGCGGCTTTCAGGCACGCCGGGAAGCCGACAACGCAGGACATCGGGCTGTCCGGCTCCTCGGGAAAGAGAAGGCGGTTGCGGCCGTTATCTTTTTCCATGGGGATCGTCTGGTGGTTCCAGACATCGACATAATGCCAGCTCTCGGGATCAGCGACCTCCATAAAAGGCCCGATCAGCTTTTTGCTCTCCCAGGGAGCCTCCTCCCTGCCGTTCTGATACACCGGCCAGACGCATTTCTTATCGACCGGGAAAGCATTGATATAGAGGTCTGGGCGGAGGTTTTTCACCAGCGGCACAGGATTGTCCGTTAAAAAGGCATCCCGGTTTTCGTGCATGATCCGCCGGTAACGCTGGATGAGCGCCCGCTCTTGCGGGGGCACCCGGATGATATCGCCGAAATTGTCCTCCCAAACCAACAGGCCATTACCATTGAACAGCGCATTATAGACCAGGTTCTCCCGGTTGCGCATGGCGCGCAGGGTGTTAAAGACAATGTGCTCTGGGATGACAAACCGCAGCAGGTCCACGGTGGGCATGCGGTTGTTGGTCGTGCCTCTTTCCTGCCAGCTTCCGGTAATCAGCTCCGCGGCTTTCAAATTTGGCCGGCCCTCGGTGGTAAAGACGAGATCCGGGTTGACCGTATCCAGGGCCT
>MFIX01000214.1:3543-6727 GCA_001780825.1 Candidatus Glassbacteria bacterium RIFCSPLOWO2_12_FULL_58_11
CCGATGGCTTTCAGGGCCCGGGCGCACTGTTCGGCATGGTCCCGGCGGCCTTTCATAATATCCCACGGATTGTAGGAAAAGAAAATTTTCACGCCGCGCTCATGCGCCGCCTCTGTCAACCTGCGCAAACCTTCCAGCCCGCCGGGCAGATTATCGAGCACATCGAACTGGTCGCGGCTGTCCACTCCCAGGCGGGGATAATTGTGCCAGAGCAGGAGATAGTCATAGCCGCCGAAATTAAGCTTCCCCTCATCCAGGAACTCCTCGATCCTGAAGCGGTTGTTCTCCGGGTCGTAAATTTCGAGGTCATAGAGGTAGGTGAAGTGGCCCAGGAAGCGCTGGCGGTAATCCTGCTGGCCCGGCCGCTTGTAATAGGTGAAATCGAAGCTGTCGCGGACATTTTTCTTAAGAAACTCGAAAGCCGCGTGCCAGTCGCCGCGGTGCGGCACGATCCGGCAGCGCAGGATCCCGGTTTTCTCGCCGGGTTTCTGGGTGATGCTGAAAGACCTTGTCTGGAAGTCGTTTTTATCCGCGAAAGAGAAATCCAGTTTCGACTCTATTATCTGAAAATAGATTCCCCGGTCGAGCCGCGAGTTGAAAACATCCAGCGGCAGCCCGGGGTCCTCCTTGACTGTCCAGTAAAAGAAAAAGGTCTCAGGCGAGTCGATGTAGAACGGATGAAAATACGAGCCATGCCCGGGGAAAAGGCGCCGGGTCTCGGATTCTCCACCCAGGACCAGCTTCTGGATGAGGGGGAAAGAAATATTGCTCGTAACCTCCTGCTCGACCGTGGTCCATTTAAGCGGATAGAGCGGCGTTTCTTTCGCCCGGGGCGAGGTGTTCGTAGCCTCGAGCTCCCACTCCAGCCCGGCGCTGTCTCCCAGGAAGAAAGTTTGTTTGATCTCGAGCAGGTTCGCCGAGTACATAGGCCGCTGAATAACAGTTATCGAGACTCCCTTACCGGTTTTATTTTCGACTACCGAGTACAGGTAATTGCCCAGGCGGCCCACGCTTGAGAACATCAGCGGCGGATTGCCCTCCAGCCAGTCCGTCCCGGAGGTTTTTTCCACTGCGCCAGCGAGCGCCGCTCCCCGGTCGAGCAGAATCGTGTAGCGGATCAGCTCGTTCTCCAGGACTATGTTTTTAACATTGGCTTTGTCCGGCAGGTAACTCAGGCTGGCCGCGGCCAAAATTCCCGGCGCATTGATTGATATTGAAGTCAAAGAAATGGCGAGCCAAACTGGCGAAATCAGCAGATATTTGATCATTGGCATGAACACCTCAAGAGAATTATCAGGCCGTGAGTGGATAGCCCGGCTATGAACCTGGCAAGTTTCGTTAATCGGCTTCTTTCACGCACCTGAAACCGACCGAGGCGCAGCGGTTAAGCCCCGGAGCCATGAGCCATAGCTTGGTCCGCTGGTAAGTCGCAAAAGGCCCGCCGCGGAAATACCAGGGGCTGCCTTTCGTGTAGAAATAACTGCCGCCCCGGATCCAGGCGTAGAGATGATAGCCATCGGACTGGACCTCGCCTGTCCACTCCCAGACATTGCCGGCCAGGTCCAGGCAGCCGCAGGGGCTGGCTCCCTCCGGGTAGCTGCCTACCGGCCGGGTGTCCTGGGAATCCATGTTCGCTTTATCCGGATCATAGTTATTGCCCCAGGGCCAAACCCGGCCATCCGTGCCCTGCGCCGCCAATTGCCATTGTTCCTCAGTGGGCAGGCTTTTCCCGGCCCAGCGGGTATAAGCCCGGGCATCCTCCAGGGAAACCCAGACCACCGGGTGGTTTTCCCGGCCTTGCGGGTAAGTTCCGCCGGTCCAGTCTTTGAGAAAATAATCCGGCCGCTCGGGCGCATATCCCGTGACCTCGAGGAACTCTTTGAACTGCTTATTGGTTACCTCGGTGCGGTCGATATAGAAAGCGGGGAGGTCGACCTCCCGGGTCAGGCTGTATCTTCTGCCGCGCTCATCCGTGATCAGGGAATCGAGCACCCGGCCATCCAGGGTGCCGGCGCTGTATTCCATGCGCAAGGCGCCTTTAAAGGCGGGGACCCGGACCATGCCGGGGTGACCGGCCGGGTAAAGGCGCGCCAGAGGGAATAAAAGCAGCGCAGCCAGGACTGCTCCAGAAGCCTGTTGATTTAGCATTTGCACTTTCCTGATTCAGGCAAGTCGTTTTTGTGAAAGTAACGTAACATTATAAACCATAAGCAATTGTAGGGGCGGTTCGCAAACCGCCCCTACGGCGGTCGAGAAGTAATCAGCCGCCTGGGAAATATTTCAACACTTTTCCTGGGAATATTTTCGATGTGCCGGCTTTACTCATTGATCCACCCCTATCTGTAAACAGAGCGCCGACCGCGCCTGCTAAATTATTGAGTAAAAGATGCCTGCAAAGCTTAGCGGTCCAGCCCGGGCACTACGACATCCGCCCTTCTCTCGCGGGCAAAGCGCAGTTTCATGTCGCCCAGCCAGGGGTCGGGTTTGGGCTGGTTGAGGTCGATGTCGGCCCAGGCCACCGAGGGCCTTTGTTTAGCTTGGGCGATTATCCTGCCCCAGGGGTCGTAAACCGCGCAGGGCGGCATTTCGCCATAGGAGCAGCTCACCAGATAGACCTGGTTCTCGATCGCCCGGGCCTCGGTGAGCGAGTTGAAGCCATCCCAGATCGGCAGGAAGATGATCTCGGCGCCCTGCACAGCCAGGGCGCGGGCCGGATCGACATACTGCTCATCCCAGCAGATCATCATGCCGATCCGGCCGAAATCCGTGTCGAACACCGGGTAGCCGTTGCCCGGCGTGACTCCGGCCTCGATCTCCTCGCGCGGCAGGTAAACCTTGTGGTACTTTCCGGCCACCCGGCCCTCGCGGTCGATCAGCACCGCCGCATTGTATGTCGCCTCGCCCTCTCGCTCATCCAGGGAGGCGACGATGTACATCTTGTACTTGCGGGCCAGCTCGCCCAGGCGGCGGGTCGAAGGTCCGGGTATCGGCTCGGCGATCTCGCTGTTGCCCGGCCGGACTTTGAGCCCCACCCAGTTGATTGTCTCGCCCAGGCAGACAATATCGCAGCGGTTCTGGCCGGCCTGTTCGACCAGCTTGCAGAACGCCTCCACGCTCTCCGCGCTGTTGGCGGTCTGCTCGGTATAGCAGTTTACCGTAGCCACCCGGACCATCCGTTTCGGGA
>MFIX01000214.1:7095-7662 GCA_001780825.1 Candidatus Glassbacteria bacterium RIFCSPLOWO2_12_FULL_58_11
TGGCTCCAGGCGCTCCAGCCCGCCACCTGGGAGAGGTCCTGGACGAGGGGGAAGCTGTCCGCGCTCAGAAGCGTTTTCCCGCTCATTGCGGCATTCTGTCCGAAAGCCGGGCTGTCAAGCAGAGCGGCAGCCAGAAAAAGCAAGGTTGCGCCACGCAGTATCGCTCTCGCGGCCGGCAGGCCCGCGGTCCTTTTCTTGAGTCTCATTGCCAGTCTCCTTTGCAATAACTTTATGAAAGTCAAGGGATTGTGGTGAAAAAGAATATGCCCGGCCCGGCGCTCTGTCAAGGCTTACCGCCGGGCGGGAAAAATAAGTGCCGGACCGCAAACCTTTTTTAAGTTCTGTTCCATATAATCATTGATACTGCTTTCGGTAAACAATAATATTATGTGGGCAGAAAAGTACTGTTGCCTAAAAATGAAATAGCGGGATATTTAAAGGAACCAGAGGGCCTGAACCGGATATGGAACAGCGGAAAATCACTTTCAGTCTCCCGGACTGGTTCATGGATTATTCCGGGAAAGGCGCGCTGAAGTTTCCCTCACTCGAAGAGCGTATGCAGTTCGT
>MFIX01000215.1:0-8308 GCA_001780825.1 Candidatus Glassbacteria bacterium RIFCSPLOWO2_12_FULL_58_11
CTTCAGTATATCCTGACAGGCAGCGGTATCCGGCCAGACAGTAGATAATTTATAGATAAAAACTCCCGGCCATGCGCCGCCCGAACCAGTTCTCCCTACAATACCAATCCTGACCGGCGGTATCCCATCCTCCGAGGTTTGACACGTATCGAGGGAAAATTCATAATGTACCTGGGATGACCAGTTGTGTGGATCGGATTCTTCAAGCAGATCGGGAGTATACCTGCGCTCGCTGTTGAGCCAGAGCGTGTATGCCTTGTCCGGCTGCAGGACAAGCTGCAAACCGAACCTCTCGCCTGTTCTAAGTCCTACTATCGCAATCGTGAAAGCCAACACGGCCACGGCAATGCCAAACAGAAGTTTTTTCATTTTCCGCTCCTCGAGGGCTTTTCCGGAAGCATTTTTCCGGCGCCTGAAGAATCCCGCGCCGACAATTTAGAATCTCTATCTTCCAAAGGATTTACCCCCACTTCGATCTTGACTTTCTGCTCGATCTGCAAGGGGATGGTAATTCCATCCGGGTATTCCGCTAAACCGGTCAGTACAATCTCACCCGTGAAGTGCTGCTCCAGGTGGCCCTCATTCAACAGGCCGGTTTTTTCATCCAGCAAAAGAGTCCCCCGCTGGTCTCCCGAAAAGGAAAGTCTGAGTTCCAGCCCGGCGGTATCGATGGGCGAAGCGGCAGGGTCCGGCTTCATCATTGAGCGCAGCTCGAGCGTGGCCACGCCGGCCTTGCGGTCGGTCAGTTTCAGGCTGTCTTCCAGTACCGCAGGGCAGGCCCCGGTCATCTCCATCTTTGCGCTCCAGGTATCCCCGATACGGACCGGTTTCTTCGAGAATAAATTAAGGAACCTGTCGAAGGTGTTTTCCATGGTTTTGTCTTTTCCATGACCCCAAGGGCCTCTGATAAACACATCGACAAGTCGATTCATCAGGGAATCTGCCGGTTCCAGCGGCTCGGCAATCAAGGCCAGGCTTCCTTTCAAAGAATAATCGGTTTTACTTGTCGCCCAGGGTGTAATCTGGGCCGGCATGACCTCACTAATTAGCTGGACCAGACTTTCGATCAGTATTTTCCGGCAGGCTGAGGTGTCCGGCCAGGCTTGTTTCAGCTGAAAATACGGCGTGCCGACCATGCCTCCCGATGCGCTCATGTGCCCGATCCCCGCCGAAGGTAAATTTCCCGGGCCGATCTGGTTCGTATCGACTCTCACTTCGTATTGGATTCGGGACGAACTTTCCTTATTCTGGCTGTCCCCCAGCAGAGTATAATTTATTTTCCGCTCGCCGCTCAGCCAGACTTGATACCTGCCGCCCTTTTCCAGCCGAAGCTGCAAGTCTATCCTGCTCCCGGTCCGCAGACCCATTTCCGCGATCAGGAAAGCCAGCAGGGCCACCGCTATGCCGAACAGAAGTTTTTTCATATCGGGCTCCTTTTCAGGCGCTCAAGTGGAAGCAGGAATGGAGAAATCCGCCATCCTTACGCAATGAATCGCATCATCCTAAAAACCGGGGACAAGTGAACCTGCACCAGGCGCGCTAAATTGCGGTTTGCGCCTAATGGGGCGCAGCATGCTACGCCCCTACAGCTTCCTTCTCAGGACTCTGTGGTCGGCCATCCTCGAAACTGAACACCTCCTCCACCCCCTTGCCGAATGCCCGGGCCAGCTTGAAGGCCAGGGGCAGCGAGGGCATGTACTTGCCCGATTCGATAGCGATAATGGTCTGGCGGGTCACCCCCACCCTTTCGGCCAGCTCCTGCTGGGTCATCTCGCCATTGTCGAAACGCAGGCGGCGGATCGAGTTGGTTACCTCATTTCCCGGCATCCCGGCTTTCCTTTCCCGAAAAGATCAGGACAGAAACCGAAAACACCCCCACCAGCACCACGAAAGCAATCCCCAGTACATCCGAGAGCAGGACCACCGAAACCGCCTCGGGACCCTTTTCGAGGTACTGCTTAAGGAAGCGCCCGTTACCCAGCACCATTAAAACCCAGGAGGCGGCGAAAGCCCAGGTACAGGCCTTATAATAGATCGCCTCCTCGCGCTCATCCCAGAGCACCTCCGGCCGGTTCCGCAAGCGGTTCAAGCCCTGCCTGATCACATAACCAAGCAGGACCGCGATCCAGACCGCGGTAAAAACCGCCGAGGAGACCACCAGGTAATGGAAGGCCGTGGAAAGCCCTTTCAGGGGAACTAGCGCGGCCAGGGCCAGCAGAATCAAACCCAGGACCACCAGGTTGAGCCAGGCGAGTTTTTGGAGAACGGTCATAGGAGGTATCCTTGCAAATAGGTTGAAGTCGAGTTCGGTTTAATCCTCAGCCGACAGTTTTTTCCAGCCGTAAAAAATCAGGATGGAGATGGAATGGACCAGAGTAAGCAGCAAAGCCAGCGCCCCCAGCATTAACGGCAGAATGTAAACCGGAATCTCAGTTTGTGGCTGGCGATGATAGAGGACAGCTACGGTTGCACAGATCGTCAACGCCAGAAGCCAGAAAGCGATATATACAACCTGGATTGCCTCACGCCCTATCGCATAGTCGCGCTCATCGAACTCACGCAGCTTATTCATCCGGTGGGAAAATCGGTACTGGATTTGATTCCCCAATTGAAATGTGCCCAAGATCAATACTAAATAGACCGCGCCAATATCTGTCATGGACCTGCTGAAACGCTGCCACCCCGTGATCATCACGATGCAATAATAAGAAGCCAGTACGAAAAATACGAACAGGATATTCGCCCACGCTTTTTTCTGATTATAAACCATTGAAATACTCCGTCTTGAGTTAAGTGCAAGTGGTTTTCCGGATTTCACATAAGCTCCGGATGATGTCTATAAAAGAGTAACGAGCAAATTATGATGTAATAGCTCCTGTACATATTGTACAGCTTCTTTTACATTAAGTCAAGACTTATATACCTGTTTTTGCAAAATAATTTTCAAACCAGCAGAAGAGTCATTATTGGGGGGAAGAAGCCTGAATTATTCACAGAAATTCGCAAACGCCGCAGGGGCGGACCCATGTGTCCGCCCCTACATGAGACGAAAACTTATTTTCTTTGAATTAATCGGATCAGAGAGTGGTTTTTTCATCCAGCGGCCGGGCCAGCGCCGCGGCCAGGGCAAACAGCAGCCAGAGCCAGCGGAAATTCAGCACATCCATGTTGAGTCCCACCACCAGGTAACCGGCCAGGGCCGCATAGAGCGCCAGGCCCAGCGGATCGCTGAACAGCAAGCGCCGCGTCGCGCCGCCGCAACCGTTGAAACCGTCACCCAGACCAGCGCCAGGCGGAAGATCAAACGCTTTTCGATAACCGTGGCCCGGAACACGAAATACAGCGCAACCAGGCTCCCCTGGGCGGCCAGGGCGGTCAGCAGGTACCGGCTCAGACCGTGGGCTGCGGCCGCCAGCGCCCCGCTGACCGCGAACAGGAGCAGATAGAAGGCAACGGGATAGTCATTCCGGACAATCTCCCAAAGATTAGTACGAGGGCTGTAAGGCCGGCCGCCAAAAGAAGAATGAGCACTAAATCAGCGGGCAGCGCCGGGCCCGCGCCGAGAAAGTAGGTCAGGTTCAAGGGCAGCAGGACTAGGTAAGCGATCCAGATTTTTGGCAGTATCCGGTTCATGGTCCTCCGTTCAAGGTCCGTGGCCGCGGCCGGTCCGCGGGCAAAAAGCCGCTCACAGGTCGGCCAGCGCCTCGGCGTATTCACCGACCCGGTGGCCGTTGATCGTCACATCCGCGGTCAGCACCGCGCGGCCTCCGGTCCCGGAAGCCGTTCTTTTGAGAGTGAATGGCACCGCGACCTGCTTCTTTGCCTCCACGGTAAACTTGCGGACCGGGGAATCGCAGGCCAGGCCATCCGGGTATTTGAGCCGGACCTCGACTGCCGCCGCCTTGAACAGGTGGTTGCGCAAGAAGAGCTCGACCGTGAAAGAGTCGCTGTCCTTGAGGATCGAGCGGAAGGGATAGAATCGGCACCAGCGGGAATCCATGCCGAAATTGGGGTCAGGCTGGTCGATCAGGGAGGTCATCACCTCGCGCAGCTGCCTGGCCCAGCCGAGGAACTGTTCCAGGTCCTCCCGTGCCGGTGAATACTCCTCGGTATGCGCCGGGCAGACAATGTCCGGCAGGTAGTGCAGCATCTTGTCGGCGCAGGTGATAAACCCGCCATCCAGAAAATACTCGTTGTGCGGCACAACCGGACCATTGCGCACCTTGTCCGGGTATTTCTTGTTCCAGGTGTTGTCACCGGTGAACATTACCTTTTTCCCGTCCACGGTCACCACCAGCCCCTGGTGGAACTCGGTCTGTCCCGGCATACGGAAAAATTCCAGCTCGTACTCCTCCCATTTCACCTTTTCGCTGTCGCGCAGCACCCGGTCGGCGATAATCGGGAAAGGCAGCAGGCAGGGCAGACGGTAGCGGGTGGGGTTTTCGAAGACATCCAGCATGTTCTCGAAGACCCAGATTTTCGAATCCTCCCAGAGCAGCTCCCAGGCGCGGATATTGTGGTCATCGTGGTAGTGGCTGAACGAGACCGCATCCACCCGTTCGACATTGAAACGCTGCTTGAACTCGTTCAGGGTCTCGCGGTTGACATAACCGTAGTCCCAGAGGAAAGCCTTGCCGCTTTCCGAGATGAGCCCGTAGCAGTTCATCCCGATAAACACCAGGTGCGGGAGGATCTGGCGGACCTCATGATGCACCCGGCCGAGCTCATTGGGGACCAGCATGTCCCGCAGGATAGTGTAAATGCGGCTGTTCTCGGCCAGCGCCTCGGCTGGCTTTTCGAGCGGGCCGCCGTGGGAGGGCAGAAGCAGCTCGGGGTTTGTCGCCGCCACCCGGCTGAAAGAGAGGTCCGAGGCATCCATCCCCTGGGTGAACCCGTAGTAGTCCCAGTGCAGGTCGAACCAGTTGGTCACCTTGCCGCTCCCGGCGATCAGGTCGCCGGAGAATACCACCCTCCGGCCGTCGATCACCGCGGCGTAGGACACCGCGCCCTGGCTCGAGCCGGGAGTGTCCAGCACCTCGAAGGCGATCCCGCTCCACTCGAACCGGTCTCCCCCGGCCACCTGCTCATCCACCCGGATACTGCGGCGGAGCGTGTTCCAGTGCGAGCGGCAGTTGTAGTTGATATAAATTTTCACCTCGCGCCAGAAGGATTCAACATCCTGGAAATACTGCGCCTCGGCTTGCGGGACGGTCACCTTGAAAGGATAGTCCCCCATGTCGCACAATCCCTGGACCTGGTCCCGGTGGTGGTGGGTTACCAGGACCCGCTCGACACTTTGTACGCCGATCCCTGAGAGGCGGCCCAGGATATCGCCCGAGCCGAAATCGACCAGCAGCGCCTTGCCGCCCTGTTTGACCACGTAAACATTGCAGCAGTCCTCGAACAGGTAAAGATTATCGCTCAGTTTTTTTAAGCCTCCGGTTGGCTGGAAATCCCGGTCGTGTTCCAGGGCCGGGTCGAAGGGGAAATCCGGGGCATTGCGTATCTCACCGGCATTTTCCTCCGGCCGGCAGGAGAGCAGGGCCAGCGAGGAAAGGACCGCCAGGGCCAGGTAGCCGTTGATCTGCATTACGATACTCCTTCAGGTTGAGGAGAGTAACCTCCGCCGCATAATGCGGGAACGCCGCAGTTCATTATTTTTTCCGGGATTACGAGTTGTCAAGAATAATCCTCCGGCAGGCCCGTGTTATTTTGACCGATCATCCCCAGTAGTGTCCGGTTAATTTTGGATGCGGCTTTGTAACTTCTTGAATAGCATCGTGCTTTGTTAAAATCTCGTTTTCCTGATTTGAATTCAGTCCGCAGTTATTTCTTTTATTGGCCCCGTAGGGGCAGGCCCCTGTGCCTGCCCTGCTCCCAACGGGGCGGCCACGGGGGGCCGCGCCCTACAACACTTAGCGGCGATAGTTATGGATGCACTTATACTCGGCGCGGTCTCCCAATTGTAACCAGTTGAAATTATCCGGTTTTTAACCGGACAGTACTGCGATCATCCCGGCAAAAAGACTGCGGAGCAAACCTTATTCGCAGCTAAAGTCGGATCGGGTGTCTAATAATAATTGCGCTGGCGAAATGGAGTGAATATATTATGTTCAATTTGGCTTTTCAGTGATTCAGGCAGTTCCCCGCGAACCGACAGGAGGCATATTTGAAAAAAATAAGCGCTCTCTGGGGGAATGTTTTCAAGCAAAATACCGATGACCGTTCCATTCCATCGATCCTCAGGCGAATACCTGTTTTTTCCAGTCTTTCCAAGACCGAAATGCGCTTGATCGAAAAGATCGTCTACCTGCGCAACTACCACGAGGGAGAGGTGATTTTTGTCGAGGGCGAGCCGGGAGCGGGCATGTACATCATCGAATCGGGCAAGGTACGGATCTGCCTGGGTCCAAATATCGATGAGGAGCATGAGATCGCGCTGCTGGAGCAGGGAGACTTTTTCGGCGAGCTGGCTCTGATCGACGATCACCCGCGCTCGGCGACCGCGGTGGCAATCCTGCCGACCCGCCTGGTCGGCTTTTTCCGCTCCGATCTGATCTCGATCATTAACCGCAGTCCACGCCTGGGAGTCAAACTCCAGCTTAATATCTTGCAGATCCTGGTGCGCAGGCTGCGGATCACGGACCAGCGGCTCAACGAAACAACCGAAAGCCTTATTGATCTCCAGATAAAGCTGGAATCCGAGCCGCAGGCAGACAGGCCGAAAGAGAAGTGAGCCTATGATGATTCTTTCCCAGCGCCCGAAGGACATGCCGCTGATTTTTCGGCCCACTTTCAAGCTGACCGCCCTGGCGGTGATGATTATACTCACCATCGCCATGCTGCTCTGGATTCCCGACCTGCTGTCCTCTTTCCTGATGACCATTATCCTCGTTTTTATCTTTTCCCCGGCCGTGGATTATTTCGAAAGGCACGGGATCACCAGGATCAATGCGATTCTGCTGGTCATGCTGGGAGTCCTGCTGGGAATGATTCTGCTGGGAATGCTGTTGAGCAGCTATGTTTTCGGGGAGTACGAGGGCTTGTCCTCGCGTATCGACTTCTATTCGAGCATGCTTAACGATGAGATCAACCGGCGGGTGGTCGAGCTGGAAAGGAAATTCGGCCTGGAGCGCTTCGAGGTCGGCCAGAAGGTACTCTCGCACTTCCAGGATGAATTGCATCAGGCGGTCCTTTTTACCGGGGCCACTTTCGGCACGGTGGTGACCTGGATCGCGCTGGTCCCGTTGATGCTGTTTTTCTTTCTGCTTGACGGGCACCTGATCAAGCGGGCCCTGATCGGGTTTCTGCCCAACCGCTATTTCGAGATGAGCCTCAACATCCATGAGAAAATCAGCAAGATCGTGGGCAATTTCATCCGGGCCAAGCTTATCGAATCAGGCCTGGTGGGGGCTATTTCCCTGGTCGGATTCATAATTATCGGCATTATTTACAGGCCGCTCAACTACGCTTTTGTCCTGGCCCTCCTGGTCGGCCTGTTCAATATCATCCCCTATCTAGGCCCGCTGATCGGGATGATCCCGGTCCTGCTGGTGGCTGTCGTGCAGTACGTGCTCCTGCCGCAATTCCCGGAGTTCGGCAGCGAGGTCCAAGTCGCCTCGAACTGGGCCCCGGTGGCCTGGATTTTTGGTGTAGTGACATTTTCCCACATTGTCGATAACGTCTATATAATACCGGTGCTCCTCGGCCATGCGGTAAACGTGCATGCTCTGGTGGTCCTTCTTTCCGTGATAGTCGGGGCAAAATTGCTCGGCATCACCGGCATGATCATCTCGATCCCCCTGGCCAGTATCCTGCAGACCCTGGTGTTCGAGGTCGCGGATGGCATACGGAACCTCAGGCATTGACAAGCTGCATCCATCGACTTCAGCCTGCCCCGGTATCCATTCCCGAGCTCCAGTCGCTTCCGGCCTTTAAAAAACTTCTCCAAACTTCAAATCATCACCTTCCGCGAGGGGAAAATGATCCCGATTGTTAAAAAAACAGTTGCCCTGCTTTCGCTTCCGGCCCTCTGCCTGGCCTTGAGCCCGTTTTCCGCTCCGGCGGCCGAACCCGGGCAAGGGCCGGCTCTGCTCAGCCTGGAGGATAAGACCCTCTCGCCTTATACCGGCTATACCCGCGAGCACTGGCTCGAGATCGCCGGACGGATTATCGCCGGCTTCCTGCCCTATTTCGATCCGCAGACCGGGATGCCCGATCTGCGGGGCCACGATGCGGAAACCGGGCATTTCCAGTACAGCCCCGGGTTCCTGCCCGAGTCGCGCAATGCCTTCGGCCGCTCGATGAT
>MFIX01000215.1:8341-9339 GCA_001780825.1 Candidatus Glassbacteria bacterium RIFCSPLOWO2_12_FULL_58_11
TAACACTGTGCCCGGCTATGCTGGGAAGATCAACGAGCCGTACTTTAACGGCTTGATCCACGGCACCGACCCCGCGGACCCGGCCTACTGGGGGCCGGCGGAGCCCTATGCCGAGTTCGGCAATGAGACCGCCCAGGCCGCGCTCTACTGTCCGGAATATTTCTGGGACCCCTTGACTCCCGCGCAGAAAAAGCACGTGGCGGATTGGCTCGCCACAATGGTCCGGGGAGTGGGCTTCGAGTGCAACTGCTGGTATTTCAATGCCGCGCCCGTGCCTCTGCTCGAGCGCTACGGATACCCCTATGCGAAAGACCACATTACCGAGCAGATGGCGCGGATGCTGAGCTGGTACGTGGGGGATGGATTTTTCACCGATGGCGGGAACAAATCCTACGACTACTATAATTTCTGGGGCTTCCAGATTTTCAATCTGTTCCACTACCGCTACAACGACCCCTGGCGGGTCAAATTCGGCCGTCAGATCCGCGAGAGCACCGCGGCTTTCATGCAGAACTTCCCGTACTTTTTCGGCGCGGATGGTTCTCCGATACCGTTCGGCCGCTCCCTGACCTACCGCAGCGCCGCGGTCTGCCCTGTGGGCTTTGCCGAGGCGGCCGGCCTGGCCACCCTGGAGCCGGGCCTGGAGCGAAGAATCGCCTCCGGGTGCCTGAAGTATTTCTGGGAGGGCGGCCTGCAAAGCGCCAATGGGCTGGTGCAGCCGGGCTGGCTCGGTCCCAATGCGATTGTCGCCGAGAAGTACTGCCACCGCGGCGCGCCTTACTGGGTTTCCGTGGGTTTCAGCCCGCTGCTGCTTCCCTCCGGCCATCCCTTCTGGACCGCGACCGAAAGGCCACTGCCGGTCGAGCAGGGCGATGAGATAAAAGTGATTCCGGGCGCGCAGATGGTGATCAAGCTCAACCAGCGGCGCGGCGAGGCCCGCCTCTACCCGGTCGGCAGCCCGCGCCACAACCAGGTGACCTGGCAGACCGGGACCAAAT
>MFIX01000216.1:0-7821 GCA_001780825.1 Candidatus Glassbacteria bacterium RIFCSPLOWO2_12_FULL_58_11
ATCACCCGGGGGGGCCGGAAAAACCTGCTCGCCGGGTTAAAAGCGCTGAAATTCGGCTGGAAGTTTTCTCCGTCCGGGATGATCGGCCGGACCCAGAGCATCGGCGGCTACAGTATCACCAGCCTAAAGTCCGTGCGCCACGACTGGTACCGCGAGGACCTTAGCGGATTGTTGGGGATGCTGGCTGCGGGGAAGATCAAGCCGCTGGTGGCCGGGCGGTTGCCCTTGGAGCAGGCCGCAAAGGCCCACGAGCTGCTGGGCGGTAAAAAAATCGCGGGCAAGGTTGTGCTGATCTGCGAATGATGCCTTGTAAATGAAACGATATCGCCTTGAAAAGTAAATATTATTGAACTACAGATAAATATTGAAGTTAACCTTGACACTGGCTGAGAAACTTCTATATGATTTAACCACCGATATAAACTAAAATCAATCATCGCTGTTTTAGCTGGACGGGGACAATTTCTGATGTTAGCTGTCGTAGCGAAAAACCGGAAAGCAATAAGTCAGTTGTGCATCCGCTACAATGTCCGGAGTCTGGAATTGTTTGGATCTGCCGCAAAGGACATCTTAAAGCCTTCCGCAAAAGACATAGACTTGCTTGTGGAATTTGAGTCGCTGTCTCCGGTTCAACATGCGGATGCTTTTTTAATTTCCAGGCGGAGCTGCAAAAGATTCTCGGCTTACCGGTTGACTTGATCGAGCGAGCGCCAATCCGTAACCCTTATTTTTTAAAATCAATCGATCATTCAAAAGTGACCTTGTATGCTGTCGCTTAAAGTCCGCAAATACCTTTTCGACATCCAGGAAGCCTGCCGATTATTAAGCCAATTCACCACTGGAAAACGCTTGAAGTTTGGCCGTTTCACTTCGCAGTAAAAGATACCTGTTATGGCAAGTCAAAAGACAGCCTGACATGTGGAACATTGGTGTTTACTGTCCTGTATGTGTTGCAGGGTATTTTCACCTACCTAGCATGACAAACCAGGGGTTGCTTGCATGAACGACAAAGTCTTCCTCCTCGATGAGTATTTCAAGAGCTGGGATCGCGATGTCACAAAGGCGGCTGAGTTGCTTGGAAATCAACGATACCACCTTGAAGGAATACTTGTCCTGAGTTGCTACCTGAGCGCTTTTGCAGCGATGCGCTTTCCTGATCTTCGGGACAGAGAAGCATATATCAATATTGTAAACGATTACTCGGGCAAGCGAGACTTCTACGAAAAAATTGATCTTCTATTTCTATATCAGTGGCCCCAATCCAAGCTTTGTGACAACGGGCGCTACAAGAAACTGAAAAACTACTCCGAGATTGTCGCGGCCCTAAAGAAGACCTACGGAGGAGAGAACGATGTAAAAGCAGGTATCCGTTATGTATCCCCAAAAGATATCATTTTTCATGTACTAACAGCCGCCATTCCTGGTTTTGATGAACAGAATTTTCGCGATAAGCTTTCTCTTTTTTCGCTCGCTGAACTACTGTACCGGTACGTCAGATGTGACGCGGTACACAACGCAGATTTTCCTTTTGTGAATAAGAGCCGGGATACCGACGGTAACATCTCATACAAATATAATCATGCAATCACGGGGCAAGTACTGCTTGCAACTACCCAGAGTGTATGCAAGGCGTTGTGGGAGGAATGTCGCACAAAGAGCAAGTGGACGCAACAGCTATAGTTATGCCATCGTCGCTGATCCATTTCTGCGTTCGGCTGTAGAGCGCCAGTTTGAGATTATCGGAGAGGCTCTCAGGCAAATGCTGGATCTAAATCCTGAATTGTCAGCCTCGATAAGCGCTTACCAAAGGATTATTTCATTTCGCGACAGGCTGATTCACGGTTAGGCGGACATCGCTCACGATATTGTGTGGGGGATTCTGGAGGTGAATATACCGGGTTTAAAGCGGGACATTGAAATGCTGTTTTCTATGAGCGGTGACAAACACTAATCCCGGGTCCAACCCTCGGCCTTGCGCAGCAGCGCCCGCGCCTCGGCCTCCGAATCGCAGCGGGTCTCGATAAGGAGTCCCCGGCCCGAGATTCCTTTAAGCACGCCCTCGACATCCACTTGCGCCATGCCCTGAAGCACCAGGCGCTTGCCCTTTTCCTGAATCCTGCGATACATCCCGAACCAGTGCGGCGAGCCGGTTTGCGGGTTGCCCGCGCCCGGCACCCATTGGATGCCATCCAGCTCCGGGATGTCCAGCAGGATTTCCAGGTGCGCGAGCTGGCCCGGGCCATCCAGGTGGTAGATGCTGCGCTCCAGGTGACGGCACTGCTCGCTCAGGTGAGGCAGGACAAACTCCTCGAACAGCGCCGGGGAGAGCATCGCCGAGAAGTCGCACTGGACATCGCCGCCGCGGCCCGGGCACCAGATACTCATCCAGCCCGCGCTGCCCTCCTGGTGGCGCATGGTGATCCGGGCCAGCTCATCATAACAGGCGAGCCAGATTCTATTTACCAGCTCACAGGCCTGCTTGACCTCCTCCGGGTGGTCGAGCAGGTCGTAGAGCATCCTCTGCGTGCCGCGCAGGTGGCAGAGGATGTCGAAAACCGAGTTCAGGTCGGTCAAGCCGGCGAAATATTTCCCCTGGCCCGATTCCGCGGCCAGCATGGAGAGGACGCGGGTGATTTCCCACCAGTAGTCATCCGGGTTGAGAGACAGGCCCAGGATATCCGGCCAGGCGGGGAGTTCTTTCGGGGGCTCGAACCAGACCGTATCCGGCTCGATCCGCGGAGTGCAGCCCAGGTAGGCCGCAGGGATGCCGGGTCCGAGGTTGATCCAGAGGTTCGGGATCATCTCTCCGCCGAAAAAGGTGTCCCGGCAGTATTTTTCCCACTCGGCCACCGCTTTTTCAGGATCGCTGAGATGGCGGGCCAGGTAAAAAGGGTCCCAGCGGTTGTCCGGCGTCCGGCTGTCGCGCGGCGCGGTGACCTGGATCACCGCCCGGTCCACGAGCTCGCCCTCCCACCAGGCGAGCAGGCGCTGACGGGCCTCTGGCCAATCCTCTTTGTAAAGCATACCGGTAGTCGTTCCTTTCAAATCGATATTTTGTCCCTGTGTTGGCTACCGTCCCAATAATCCGGGATACGCTTTAGAGCGAGGTCAAGTTCCAAGCGCGACATTAAAGAGGTTTATCAAGGAATGCGGGCGCACACGGGGGTGCGCCCCTACGCCGGTAAATATTTGAAAGCCAGAACTTGTAGGGGCGGACCCCTGTGTCCGCCCAAAATTAAGAAACGTGAAATCTATCTGTCACGTGCTACTTGGCAGCAAGCCGAGCGGCAATTCATTTGTTGGTCGATCAGGATTTCCAGTAAAAATTCCAGGCCGTGTTGTGGTAAAACTTTTTCAGCGTTTCATCCGGCAGGTCCAGCGAATGCACCTTCCAGCGTCCCTGGCGCGAGGGATGCGAGGGATAGTCCCAGTACTCATCGCGTGTTTCACAGAAGCGCCAGCAGAGACGGTACATCTCGAGTTCCGGGTCCAGGTCGCTGCCGAAAGCGACCCGGTCCGCGAAACGGATAATCAGCTCGCGCGAGCTCCAGGGCTGACGGCCGAGCTCGTTGATCCGGGCGCTGATGTCGCAATAAAAATTGGGATAGGTCGCCAGCAGGCGGGTCAGCTCGGGCAGGTTTTCGCCCCGGGCGGCGCAGTGGGCGGCCCAGAAACGGGTCTTCGGATGGCGCTTGATCACCCTCTCCTGGGCTTCGAGCAGCTTCTTTTTCGGCGGGTATTTCGACATGTCGCCGAACCACCAGTCGGGATGGCGGATCAGCTCCTCGTAGCGCTCGTTGAACCGGTCCAGCGGGATGAAAAAGGCATCCGGGTCCGCGGTGTGGAGAATAAACGGCATGTTCAGCCGGCCCGCCAGGTCGTAAATCGGGTCGAGGCGCGGGTCATCCAGCTCCCAGAGCTTGCCCTCCGGATTGCGCGCCACCAGACCCAGGTCCTTCCAGAACTTGAACCCGGCCAGGCCCTCATCTTTAAGCTTCTTTATCCAGTCCAGGAAATGGTCCGGCTTCCCGGTCTCCTCCAGCTCATCCAGCCGCGACCACATGACCACCTTGAAACGGTCCGGGTGAGCTCCGCTGAACCTCTTCAGGTATCCGGAAAACTCGGAATAGCGTGAATGGCAGAGCGTCACACAGGCCTCGATCCCGGCCTGGTCCATCAGCCGCAGGTATTTGTCCGCGGTCATGCCGTTGATCTCATCCAGATGCACGTGCGCATCCACCACCGGGAACCGGGGTTTTTCCGGGATGTGGGCAGTGGAATTAAGCATTGTCACCGGCTCGAAATCTCTCAGCAGCAAAGTATCCTCGACCTCGACCTCATCGTAGGCTCCGCCCAGTTCTTCAGTAGCCATTCCAATTCTCCTCGCTCCGGCTTGCCTTACGCCGGATTTAGTACGATATTAATAAAATATCGAACGAACCGTTCCCGTTCCGCCCGCTCGGGCCATAGATCGCAAAAAACTGAAGCGAAAATAATAACAATTTTTCCAGATAGATTCAATCTCTTTGCAGGAGGAAAAGATGATCGACCGCCGGCAATTTATCGCTCTCTCCGGTGTATCGCTGGCAACCGGCTGCGCCACGCGGAGCACGGGAATCCCCGCGACGGGCGGAGGAAAGGACCCGGTAACCGAGGGCCGGTATTATCCGCCGGTCACCCAGATCAATCCGCCCGGACATCAGGTGATCCACGACCGGGCGACCTATATCGAGCAGTACAAGTACGAGAACTGGATTCCGCCGCGGAAATGGAACGATGACGCGGTGCTGTGGCAGGATTTCTCGAACCGCTGGGGACAGGGCATCCTGCCGATCCAGCGCCGCCCGCTGCAAATCCTCGAAGGCCTCTACCTGCTCGGCCCGGATGACTACCACCAGTGCATCTATCTCTGGGACACCGGCGAGGGCTTGCTGCTGGTCGATCCTAGCTACAGCCGCTTTCAGAATATGATCGAGACCCAGATCCGTCAGCTTGGCTACCGGCTGGAGGATGTTAAATGGGTGCTGCTGACCCACATGCACTGGGACCATTCGCAGAGCGCTGCGGCCTGGGAGAAAAGAGGCGTGAAAGTATACATCCACGCGGCGGATGCGGATTATATCACCGGCCGGAAAGACCCCGGCGGTCCGGAGAGTGTCCTGGCCGTGGTTTCGCCGGTGGTGTTCGAGGATGGCGCGGAGCTCGAGTTCGGCAAGCTCAAAATGCGCGCGATCCACACCCCCGGCCATACGCCCGGCTCGGCATGCCAAAGCTTGAGCTGGCTGGGGACGCCCGTGCTTATCTCCGGGGATATTGTCCTTGACTGGGGCCGTCACGCCTGGATGGGCGCGGACTACTGCAACTGGGACCAGTACCTGGCAAGCCTCTGGAAGCTGCACGGCGACAAGGATGCGGCGCTCTGGCAGATGCTGCTGCCGGGCCACGGCACTATCGATCTGGATGGGACGGGCGACAGCCTCTACGCGGTAATCCAGATCGTCAGCGAGATCATGCGCCGCAGAAGGGCCGGGAGCACCATCGACTGGCTCAACCCTTACGAGGTGTTCTGGCAGCTCAAGCAGGAAGGCGGCAAGGAACTGGAGGTGCTGCGCAGTTGAATTGTTAAGGTGGACCGGAGAAATAAACTTACACTCAGAGCATAAAATTGTTTTCATCTAAGCGCAAAGATAATTTTTTATCTTCTTTTGGTGGCAAAAGAAGCAAAACCAGTTCTTTCATAACTGAAAGAACCAAAGGTTATATCCGGAACCTGAGTCTTTTACTCCGCTTCGCCAAGCTCGCCTGCGCGAGGTCTCGCGCAAAGGCCTGCCGGGACTTTGTACATTTATCATGGCCAGTATGGAAATTACTTGTCTCCCACACGCTCCAAAAAGAGAATCTCAAGGCTTCAAGGTTTATTATAACCTCTGATTTGACAACTCAGAATCCGAATAAATGCAATCTATTTTACGCTTCCCTTAGTGAGCATTGATGGAGGTCTTTACGGATGGCGGCGGATGAACTTTTGATCGATGCCCATACTCATATCGAGCCGCAGTATGCCGAGATGGCCCTGCGGGTGATGGACCGCAGCGGAGTGGCCTGCAGCGTCAATCTGGGCTGGGAGGATGCCTACGGCGAGAAGCTGCTCAAAATGCTCTCCGTTTTCAGCCGCTGGCCGAACCGTTTCGCCCAGCTCTGCAACATCGATTGGCGGGCCGTGGATCGCCCCGATTTCGGGTCGCGGGCCGCGGATGCGCTGGAAGCCGCGGTGGAGGCGGGCGCGAAAGGGCTCAAGATTTTCAAAAACCTCGGCCTCGCCGTGCGCCTGAAGGACGGAGAGCTGCTGCGGGTGGACGACCGCCGTCTGGACCCGGTATTCGAGCGCGCGGGCCGCCTGGGAGTAACTGTTTTGATCCACACCGCCGACCCCTGCTGGTTCTGGCGGCCGATCGGCCCGGATAATTTCTGGTCCGGAGTGCTCGAGGGCCAGTACGCGCGGTGGAGCTATTACCGCACCGGGATGCCCTGCCGCGAGGAGCTGCTCGGCGAGCGGGACAACCTCCTGGCGCGCCACCCGGGGACCCGCTTCGTCTCTCCCCACCTGGCCAGCCTGGCCGATGACCCGCTCACCTTTGCCGAGACTCTCGAGGCGCACCCGAATCTTTACGCCGATATCTCCGCCCGGCTGCCCACGATGGTCCGCACCCCGCAGCGCAAGGAAATCTGGCGCGAGATCCTGATCCGTTTCTCCGACCGGATCCTTTTCGGCACGGACCTGATCTTTATTGACCCGGATGTGGCCACCGGCATCCAGAGCCAGAGCTTCCAGCGCCCCGGAGACCTCGACCTGCAGGGGCTCTCGATCGAGCAGTCCTACGAAAAGACCTCGGTGGATTACACCGCGGCCCACGTTAAGTTTCTCGGCTCGGCCGAGCTGCAGCCCGAGGCGCCGTTCCGCAGGCAGAAAGGCAGCTTTGCTCTTCAGGGTCTGGGACTGCCCAAAAACGCGCTGGAGAAGATTCTCTACCACACCCCGAAGCGGGTGTACGGTATCGAGAACTGAAAGCGAAATTCCTTACGCCGCTTTTGTGCGTGGTTTCAAATAGGGATTCTTTGCGCTACCTAATACCAGCGCTTTTGTATTGCATGGATACGAGAGCAAAAATAAGCACCCCCTCGTCCGCTGAAGCGGACGCCCCCCTCAAGGGGGGAAATCAGTTAAATAGCCAGAGGCATTAAAGGCACTGTAGCAGCAAGATTTAAGGTGCGGCCCCGGCACCCTTTTTGCGAGAGCACCCGGCGGGGAGTTTCCAGCCGCTGAGTTTTTGCAAAAAGGGTGCCGGGGCCGCACAGCTAGAAGCTCCATCCATACAGTGCCTTTTCCACTATAAGCTTTTTCCATCCAGTGCTTTCTTACCCTGCTTCAATCACATTGAATAATGCCCGGCCCCTAGGAAGCTACAAGTCATGATATTTTCGACGGCTCTTTGTTGTTGAAATCTCGCTCTCGAATTATTAGCTTGATTTCAACTAACCCTGGACGCAGTCCGTTTCTTCGAAAATGCCGATGACTGAATTGCCTGAACACGGCTATCTGGTGGTCCTGGTGACCGCGGGCACGCCGGAGGATGCGGCTTCTATCGCCAGCGCCCTGGTGGAGGAGCGCCTGGCCGCCTGCGGGAACATAATCGAGCGCATCCGCTCGATCTACCGCTGGCAGGGTAAGATCGAGGACCAGCCTGAGGCGCTGCTGGTGCTGAAAACGCGACCGGAGCTGTTCGAGGCCCTGAGAAAGCGCGTGGTAGAGCTGCACCCTTA
>MFIX01000216.1:7840-8121 GCA_001780825.1 Candidatus Glassbacteria bacterium RIFCSPLOWO2_12_FULL_58_11
GCCCTGCCCCTGGCCGCGGGCCATCGGCCATACCTCGACTGGATCGAAAGCTGTACACACAAGCCGGATTGAAAGAAAGATCCATGAAAATCCTTATCGTGGGAAATGGCGGGCGCGAGCACGCCCTGCTCTGGCGCCTGCGCAGGGACAGGCCGGAGGCCGAGTTCTTTATCACCCGGGGGACCCCGGGAACCGAGAAACTGGCCCGCAGTATCGATGTCGCGCCGGCCGAGGTGGCAGCGGTAGCGGCCGCGGCTGAGGAACTGGGAGCCGACCTTACA
>MFIX01000216.1:8383-11423 GCA_001780825.1 Candidatus Glassbacteria bacterium RIFCSPLOWO2_12_FULL_58_11
GGAAGCTCTGCGGCAGATTATGGGCGAGCGGGCTTTCGGCACGGCCGGCGATGCGGTGGTGATCGAGGAGCTGATGGCCGGCGAGGAGCTTTCGCTGCTCGCCCTGACCGATGGGAAAAACGTCCTGCCCCTGGCCCCGAGCCAGGACCACAAACCGGTCGGCGAGGGTGACAGCGGGCCGAATACCGGCGGGATGGGAGCCTACGCTCCGGTCACGATCGCCGGGGATAAGCTGGTCCAAGACATTGTCCAGCGGATAATGGAGCCGGTAGTCGAGGAGCTGGCCCGCCGGGGGATGCCATACCGCGGCTGCCTCTACGCCGGGCTGATGCTGACTCTTCAAGGACCCAAGGTGGTGGAGTTCAACTGCCGTTTCGGCGATCCGGAGACCCAGGCCGTGGTGCCGCTGATCGAGGGCGACCTGGTGGAGCTGATGCTGGAGAGTGCCGGGGGCTCGCTGGCCGGGGCCGCTCTCGCGGCCAGGCCGGGAGCCGCGGTCTGCGTGGTTCTGGCTTCCGGCGGGTATCCCGGAAATTACGAAAAAGGCAAGCCCATTACTTTCGACCCGGCGCTCGATCAGGATCAGGACCTGGTGATCTTTCACGCCGGGACAGCCCGCAAGGATGGCCGGGTGGTCACTGCCGGCGGCCGGGTGCTCGGCGTGACCGGCCTGGGCGAAAATGTAAGCCAGGCCGCCGCCAAGGCTTACCAGGGTCTTGAAATGATCTCCTTCGAGGGCATGTACTGCCGGAGGGACATTGCCCGCCGCGAGATAAACCGTCTGCACACGCCGGGCAACCGTAATTAATCGAAAGGAGCGTCGACAGGTGGACACACCATTGGTCCAGATCAGCCAGGGAGACCGGGATATCGGCTGGGGCCGGCTCGGGACACTGACGCCGAAAGGCGAGAGCGGCACGGAAATCACCCTGTACGATGTCCAAATAGCTGAAGGCGTCCAGTTCGAGGTCGGCGGTCCGTTCCGCGTCGCTGTCGAAGACAAGCGCTTCGAGCAGTGCCGGCCGGTTAATTTCCGAAACCTGAGGCCGGGCAGCGACTACGAGCGGGTTATATTCGAAACCGACCGGAAGCCCAGGCTCGGTTGAATCTCTGAAAACATCTTCCCTTTTACCAGGGTTTCAAGAACGTACCGGCAAAGCTGGTATTGCCTGCCTTGCCTCCTTTTGTGAATTTTAATTCGCTCCGGGATATAAATCTCACGCACGAGGGTCCAGCAAATGATTAACCGCGACACCTTAATGAAGGGACTGACAAAAGGCGATTCCAGGGTACGGAAAACCCTGGATCAGGCATACAACGTGGATGTCAGCGGCAGGCTCCTTACCCTGCTCGAAAATTTCGGGCGGAATTTCCCGCAGGAGACCGAGATCTCGATCCTCAAAGCCCCGGGCCGGGTAAACCTGATCGGCGAGCACCTCGACTATAACAGCCTGCCGGTCCTGCCGATGGCCATGGATTACGACATGCTGGTGGCCCTCTCACCGCGTAGCGATCTGGAGGTTCGGGCGGTCAATCCCGAGTTCGAGGACCGGGCTTTTGAAATTGAAAAGAAAATCCCGCCTTACGAGACCGGAGACTGGGGGAACTATATCAAGGCCGGAGTACAGGGGATCGTGGATGAGCTGGGCGGGATAAAAGGCTTGCGCGGTTTCAACGCCTGCTTCTACGGCAATGTGCCGGTGGGCGCCGGGCTGTCCAGCAGTTCTGCGCTGGTGGTCGCAGCGGCAATGGCCGCGGTCGAGGCGGGCGGAGTTAAGATCGAGCCCCTGGTCCTGGCGGACCGCATGGCCAGCGCTGAATGGTATGTCGGCACCCAGGGCGGCGGGATGGACCATGCGGCCAGCATCCTGAGCGAAAAAGGCAAGGCCCTCCGGGTTGATTTTTTCCCCCTGCGGGCCAGGCCGGTCAGCCTGCCCGAGGGCTACACTATCGTGGTCGCCAACTCGATGGTGGTTTCCACCAAGACCCGGGAGTCCAAGATCCGCTTCAACTGGCTCCCCACCGCCTGCCGGGCGGCCACGGCCATGCTGGTGAAAAACCTCGGCCTGGAGGCGGCCAAAATCAAGTATCTGGGCGATATCTTCCGTCAGCTCGGCATGGCCGACACCCTGCGCGGCCTTCAGAAAACTTTTACGCAGGACAAGTACACCAAGCCGGAGATCGCCGCGTACCTGGGCACGACTGTCGGGGAACTGGACCGGCGGCTGTTTACCACCAATGCGGGAGAGCTGGTGCCCGAGCCGGAGGGCGGGTTCAGGGTCGGGGCGCGGGCCAGGCATGTGATCAGCGAGGCGATCCGGGTCGAGGAATCGGTCAAGGTAGTCGAGGCCGGGGATGGCGAAGCGCTGGGCCGGAGGATGAACGGCTCGTGGATCAGTTGCCGGGATGATTTCGAGATCAGCCACCCGGCGCTGGTGGACCTGGTGGAGATCGGACGCTCAGCCGGAACCAGCGGCAGCCGCCTGACCGGAGCCGGCTGGGGCGGCTGTACAGTGCACCTGGTGAAAGATGAGAAAGTGGAAAAAGTGCTCGAAGCCTTACAAAAGAAGTATTACGGTAAAGCGATAGAAAAATACCCGGCGGCCGCGAAGCTCTACCATGAGCACCCTGAGGATGCCCTGCTGGCGTTGCGGCCCTCGGCCGGGGCCCGGGTGCTGTTTTGATTTGAGCATCTGAAGGGCTGCGCCGGAATCCCGGGATGGGGAGCGGCGCCTGTGCAATTCTGCACAGGCGGGCCCGCCGGTAGTATCCGGCGCGCCCGCGCGCATATTTTATGCGCGCGCCGCCCCACGCTCCGCGAGCGCTACAGGCTACGTCCGATTACCTAATGATTATGGTCTAAAAAACTAAAGCGCCGCTCCCTGTTCATCTTCAGGTCTCATTGATTTTCCCGCAACCGTGCCTGACATACTTTTTCTGCCGCAAGATACCGCTTAGCTTTGCCCGTGGCCGCGCCCGCCGCATTCCTCCCTTCGATTGACACCCGATAAGTGGGTGGTTATATTATTTTTTTGCCTTA
>MFIX01000217.1:0-6513 GCA_001780825.1 Candidatus Glassbacteria bacterium RIFCSPLOWO2_12_FULL_58_11
CACAGCTTGGTGGCCCCGTAATGGTTCAGAGGATTGACCGCCTTGTCCGTGCTGGTGGTGATGACCCGCCCGACCCGGGCCTCGCGGGCCACCTCGATCACGTTCTGAGTCCCGTAGATATTGGTTTTCACGTATTCATAAGGGTTGTATTCGGCCTGCGGCACCTGTTTCAAGGCGGCGGCGTGAATAATCACATCCATGTCCTCGGCGGCCTCGAGCAGGCGGCTCCTGTCCCGCACATCGCCGATCACGTAGCGCACTTTCCCGTTATGCAGGCGGGACATCATCTCGAACTGCTTGGTCTCATCCCGGCTGAAAATAACCAGCCGATTGAGATCGTAGCGCTTCATTAGCGTGAAACTGCAGCGTTGGCCGAACGAGCCGGTGCCGCCGGTTATGAGGATACTTTTACCATCCAGTTCCATCAGGCATTCCTGTCAGGATTGTGTAATGTCAGTGAAAGCAGGCCACGGCCGGCAAAGCGCCCGGTACGCTTCAGGATAGCGGCAATAAACGTACCAGACCCAGCGGCTGAAGCGCCGGGAGACTGCTTCTCTCCCGCTCCGGGCTGAATTATCAGGCGGGAAAAATCGGAATGGACGGAGAGGATCAGTCGAACAGGCTGCCCTCGCGCTCGATATCGGCCTCGATCGTCAGGAAACCCTGTTCCTCCCATTTATGCAGATTCAGCTCCTGAAGTGCACAGATAATGGACTCCCTGACAACGCCGCCGGTCACCAGGCGCAATTCCTCGAGCAGTTCGCTGATGCCCCGTGCCCTTCTCTCGGCCAGCGAGACCAGGGCCTCCACCGCGGCTTCCTTGTCCGAATCGGTCGCCGGGGCGGCACTGCGCACCAGCTCGGCCAGAAATGGCACGCAGCGCCGGGTGCCGACCTTTCCCAATACGCGGATACATTCGCAGCGCACTGCGCCGTAAGCGGACTCATTGGCTTTGAACAGATTGACGATATGGCGGGCCAGCGGCTTCTCGCAGTCCCGGATACCTAGCAGGGACAGCCCATCCAGGGCAGCCAGGGCCACATCCGGTTTGCCTCCGGTTACCAGCACCATCAGCGGCCCGGCCAGCTCCTCCCGGTCTTCGACCCAGCCCAGGCTGAGCATGGCCTGGCGGAGTTTTACCGGGTCGGCTTCATCGATACGCGACCGGATATATTCCAGTATCGCCTCCCGGCTGCCATTATCCAAAGGTTTGAATTCAAGCGGATCCATTCCCCTATCCCTTCACTCATCATATTTTTTGAGGACTTCGACAGCACCGGTGAACCGCCGGCCGAGAATTTTTTCGGCCTGGGTGCTGTCCAGAGAGCAGTCCGCCGGCCTTAGCATCCCGGACTCCCGGCTGGAGCCCGGCTTCACCCTGTCCGTGGGGTAGCCGAAGGCACGCAGCAGGTGTGTGCCCAGCCACAAGCGGCTCACACGGTCCGGGCCGGCCAGGTGGAGCAGGCCCGGCTGGCGCCTGCCGGCCAGGTCGAGAATCGCCCGGGCCAGCTCATTTACCAGCACCGGCGAGCGGTATTCATCCGCAAAGAAAACGCAGCTCTCCCCCCTGGCGACTTTCTCCGTGGCAAAGCGCAGATGGCCGGGCAGCCTTTCCAGGTCGTACATCAACGAGGAGCGCACCACCAGGGCTCCCGGCAGGGTCTGCCGGACCGCCTGCTCGGCATCCAGCTTGTCCCGGCCGTAATCCAGCAGCGGGACCGGCTCATCCGCCTCGGAATATCCTCCCGCCCTACCGTCATAGACCAGGTCGGTGGAGACAAAGATAAAAAACGGCGGCGGATCGAGACGGCTGCATGCCCCGGCCAGCAGCACGGTACCGTCATAAGTGACCGAGCGGTCATTCTGGCTGTAGGCCGTATGTATCACCACCTCGGGGCTGACCCGGTTCACCAGTGCGCTAAGCTCCTCCCCTTTCCGCAGGTCGGCCATTTCCCAGTGCACGCCCGGACAGTCTGCGGGGCGGTTGTTCAGCCAGGTGGCCCGGACGGCGTACCCTTGAGCGGCAGCCCAATGCGTAAGCGCTCCGCCCAGATAGCCGCTGCCGCCGGTAATCAGCAAGCGTCTCCCGGTCATCAGCTCTTCTCCCTGCGGCAGACCGAGATCATCCGGTAGGATTTCGCCGGCACATACTCCGAGCGGTCGAAATCGCCCCACATCCCGGTCACCTTGAACCCGGCCCGTTCCAGGAGACGCACGATCGCCGCCTGGTCGAACATCCGGATCTCGAAGCCATAGATATGCGGCCGGCGCCCATCGCGCCAGAGCAGGGCCCGCTCGACCCTCAGGAGATTGGTTTCAGGCTCGATCCGGCAGTCCTCGACCACATCGAAATTGGGATAGCTTTCCTCATACTTGCCGTCAAAGGCTTTCCGGGCCAGCGCCCAGTTGATCAGGTCGAGCAGGTAAATCCCACCCGGCCGTAACACCCGGGCGACCTCGCCCAGCACCAGATCGTCATCCTGCGGGTCTGTGCCGTAGCCGAAGGAGGTGTACATCTGAAAGGCCGCCGCGAAAGACCGGTCCGCGAACGGCAGGCAGCGCATGTCTCCCCGGGCCAGAGCCAGGCTGCCTTCCATGCCACCCCTGGAGACGCCGGCCGCCCTCTGCAGGAAGTAACTCGAGCCGTCCAGGCCAACCACCCGGTTGCCCATTGCGGCCAAGGGCAGTGCGTGCCGGCCCCAGCCGCAGCAGAGATCGAGTACCGGAGCCCCGCCAACTTGTCCGAACAGCTCCTGCAATGCGACCAGCTGCACTGGAGTGTGACGGATTTCATCCTGGTAGAGCTCGATGGTGTGCGGACCGAACTTGTCGTCAAACCAGACCGGAAAAGCCATTGGCGATCTTCTTTTCCAATATTAGCGCTACATTCTGGCGTCGCGTCTCGAAAATAATTTGCAATACTAAATGCATTTTTTGGCCTTAACTAAACTTTCTCAAATCCCCCCTGGCCCCAGCATTGTCCGGTTAGGAAATTGCTGTCTTGCCTTTCAAAAATTTTTCTTTCTCTGCTTTTGTTTCGGCAAAAGCAGCAAAACCAGTGGGGGCCGCGAACTCGCGCTGGCCTTGCCGCTATTTTGTCCTTCGGTGTCTCCGGCGCGAGCTACTCCGCTCCCTGGTTGCCGGGCACGCTCTGGCGAGCGAATTGCGCTCCGCACCACGGAGCACCTGAAGGCTTCGGTGTCCACGCGGCTATTACACGCTGCCCCAGTGCTGGCTCAGACAGGCGCGGCCCCCGGAAAACCTGCTCCCGAGGGTCTTTCCATTTGTAAGCGCTGAAAGGTACCCTATGAAAAAACTAACCGGAAATTACTGCCCCGGCCCCCCTTTTTCAAAGGGGGGAGTGAGGGGGATTTAAAAATACTCTTCAAAATCAAGTTATTTACATGACGTGATACTAGCCGAAATATTCCACGGCATTGCGGAATATTTTCAGGCCGCGCCCCTCCTCGCCGTCCCCATTGCCCCGGGTCCAGCGTGGATGCTGGTAACGGTGGACGAAAGCCTCCGGATGAGGCATCAGTCCGAAAATCCGGCCACTGGGGTCGCAGACGCCGGCGATATCCTCCTCGGAGCCGTTCGGATTGGCCGGGTAAGCCGCCGGACGGCTGCCGTCGGGCATCGAGTACCGCAGGGCGAACTGTCCATCGCGGGCGAGCTTTTCCAACAAAGCGCGGTCGCCGACATAAAATTTGCCCTCGCCGTGACGGACCGGCAGCTCCAGCCAGTCCATGCCCCGGGTAAAGACGCAGCGGCTGCCCGGCTCCACTTGCAGCCGGACCCAGCGGTCCTCGAATTTGCCGCTGTCGTTAAAAGTCACCGTGGCTGTCTGGCGGACATTCTGCTCCTCGCCGCCGGGAAGCACGCCGAGCTTGACCAGCACCTGGAAGCCATTGCAGATCCCGAGCACCAGCCTGTCCGCCCGGAGAAAATCCAGAAAGGCCTCGCCCAAACGGTACTTGAGCTTGTTCGCCAGGACCTTGCCCGAGGCGATATTATCGCCGAAAGAAAAGCCGCCGGGGACAACGAGAATCTGGAAGCGCTCCAGGAGCGCCGGGTTTGCGATCAGATCGTTGACATGCATGCGCTCCGCTCCGGCCCCGGCCAGGCTGAATGCCTCTTCAGTTTCATAATCGCAATTTATTCCGAAGCCGGTCAGAACCAGAGCCTGGGGTTTTGCCATTCCGCTCTCCTTAACAGGCTTGAAATCCACGCCTGAAAATTATTCTGGTATATTTCGTGCAGCAATGTTATTTTAAAGCACTTTAAATCAAAGGACCTAATTACTTGGCTCAACTCGAAATGCTTGGGAATTTTTTCAGGGAAATCTGGCAGGATTTCAAAGGCGAAAGCAGGGACAACCTGAAAATCCTGCTCTATTTTTTCATCCTGCTCGGGCTTTTTCTACTGGCTTTTTCCTTTTCCACTCCACGCCTTTAGCCCGTTAATACGGCAGAGCCGCCTTTTTTCTCCGGGAAAAGAATTCCCGCAGGCAGGGCAGCTTTTTCCCCCTTTAAATTAATCTTACCAGTCAAGCGGAGCCTTCCAAACCCGCCTCAACTCTTCTACGCTCAAGCGCACAATCTCGCTGCCGCTCGATTTAGCCGGTTTTATCCTTAATATTCCAGCCTCTGTTACCATGCCGACCTTCGCCTGCGGCACCGCCTGCATGACTTGCTCGAAATCCAGGCAGTTTTTTCCCTCAACACTGACCACGAACCTCCCCTGGCTCTCGCTGAACAGCAGCAGATCGTTGCGGCTCACGCCCTGACTTCCCGGCACCGCGGACAGGTCGATCTCCGCGCCCAGGTTTCCGGCGATTACACATTCGGCCAGCGCCGCTCCGAGGCCGCCATCAGAGATATCGTGGCAGGAGGCGACCAGGCCGGCGGAAATCGCCCGGTGAAGGCTGTCGAACACGGCGCGGGAACGGGCGGCGTCCACCGCGGGCACGCGGTTGCCGACCGCCCCCAGCATGGCGTAGTACTCGCTGCCGCCCAACTCCTCAAAGGTTTCGCCCACAACATAGATGCTATCGCCGGGACGCTTGAAATCCACAGTTACCGCCTTGCGGATGTCATCGATCACGCCCATGACAGTAAAGAGCAGGGTGGGCGGGATCGAAATCTTCTCCGCGCCGCTTCCGTAGTCGTTTTTCATACTGTCCTTACCACTGATACAGGGCACGCCGAACGCGGTGCAGTAGTCATAGACCGCCCGGCAGGCGCGGACAAGCTGGGCCAGCTTGTAGCGGCCGTCGGGGGTTTTTTCCGAATATACCGGGTCCGGCCAGCAGAAATTGTCCAGGCCGGCCACCCGGTCCGGCCGGGCGCCGGTGGCGACCACATTGCGCAGGGCCTCATCGATCGCACAGGCGGCCATGTTATAGGTGTCGAGGTCGCTGTAGCGCGGGACAATGCCGCAGCCGATCACCACGCCGCGGTTCGAGCCCGGCACGGGCCGGAGCACCGCCGCATCCGAGGGGCCGTCGTTCTGCGCGCCGGTAAAAGGCTTTATAACGGTCAGGGCCTGCACCTCATGGTCATACTGGCGGACTACTGCCTCCTTGCTGCAGATATTGTAGCGGCCGAGCAGGGCCAACAGCGCCCGGTCCAGCCGCTCATCCGCCGGCGGCAACTGGGGTTCCTGGAATGAGGGCTTTTCCCAGCGAGCCTGCAGGCACATCCCGGGCAGCCCCTCATGCAGGAACTCCAGCTCCAGCGCGGCCACTGTCCGGCCCTGATAGAACACGCGGAACAAGCCTGAGTCGGTAAAGGTGCCCAGATCAGTGGCCTCGACCTCGCGCCTGCGGCAGAGATCCATGAACGCCGGGAGATCCTCCGGGGCCACGGCGACAGTCATCCGCTCCTGCGCCTCGCTCAAGAGGATTTCCCAGGGGGCGAGCCCCGCGTACTTGAGCGGAGCGCGCTCCAGGTGCAGCTCGGCTCCGCCGGACAGGCGGGCCAGCTCGCCGACCGAGCTGCTCAAGCCCCCGGCGCCGTTGTCGGTCAGGCTGCGGATAAAGCCGCTGTCGCGGGCCTCGATCAGGCAGTCGGCCATTTTTTTCTGAGTGATCGGGTCGCCGATCTGCACCGCTGAGGCCGGGCTGTTCTCATCCAGCTCCAGGCTGCTGAACGTGGCCCCGTGGATCCCATCCTTGCCGATCCGGCCTCCGACCATAAGCACGTGGTCGCCGGGCAGGATCTTTTTCTCGTGGCCGGGACGGCCGGCCACCCGGCGCGGGAGGAGCCCGCCGGTGCCGCAAAAAACCAGCGGTTTCCCGCGGTAGCGGTCGTCGAAGACTATCGCCCCGTTGACTGTCGGTATCCCGCTCTGGTTCCCACCGTCACGCACCCCCCGGTGCACGCCCTTGAAAATGCGTTTGGGGTGCAGAAGCTTGCCCGTCAGAGGCTTGTCGTAGTCCGGGGGAGCGAAACAGAAAACATCCGTGTTGAAAATCATCCGGGAGCCGATCCCGGTACCCAAAATATCCCG
>MFIX01000217.1:6536-6757 GCA_001780825.1 Candidatus Glassbacteria bacterium RIFCSPLOWO2_12_FULL_58_11
TCGCCCCGCCATATGGGTCGAGCGCCGAGGGGCTGTTGTGGGTCTCCACTTTCAGGGCCAGGCACCAATGATCATCGAAGGCCACCACCCCGGCATTATCGTGGAACACCGAAACCAGCCAGTCCACTTGACGGCCGATTTCCTCGGTGGCCCGCTTGATACAGGTCCGGAAAAGACCGTCGATCACCTGCGGCGGCTCTCCATCCGCGGCGTACTCGATG
>MFIX01000218.1:0-5277 GCA_001780825.1 Candidatus Glassbacteria bacterium RIFCSPLOWO2_12_FULL_58_11
GCCTGCGGAGCCTTTGTCAGGCTTCCCGACAATCCGCGCGGCAATGATCGGCGGATCATCCGGCGGATGAAACGCAGGCTCGGGGCCGATCCGGCGGGACTGATCGCCGATTTCCAGCGAGAGATGTTCGGCCCGGGCCGCGAGGAGCTTTACGAGTCCTTCCGGCAAACCGCAGGCGCCGGAGGCCTCGAAATGGCGCCTGGCGCCCTGGGGCGGGGTCTCGATTATCTGCTGGAGACCGATCTGCGGGACATTCTCCGGAGGATCGCCTGCCCGGCGCTGGTGCTCCACGCCGCGGATGACACGATAATCGACTCCCGCCTGGGAGAGGAGCTGGCCGGAGCGCTGCCCGGAGGCCGTTTTGTTGCGCTCGAGACTGGCAGGCATATCCCCTTCAGGGGCGCGGAGAGAAGATGCGCCGGACTGCTGAAAGAGTTCTGGGGGGAAATATAAGAAATCAGTTCGGCTCAGGCATTATAGATTTTGTGAGGACCTCTTGTAGGGGCACGGTGCACCGTGCCCCTACGCGTCCGCCTAGCGAACACCTGGTTCCGCGCTGCAGAAGATTTGAGTTATATTACCCGTGATAATCCTATCTTCGAGGGGCCAAAAAACCGGAAGATATTGGATAAGATAAATAAAAAAATCGTGGCCCTGCATTTTTCCGCGGGCGCGAAAAACTACCAGGCTCTGGGGGGTATCCAGCGGGAAATCGCCTTCCAGCTTGCGGAGTGGGCCGACCTGCCACAACCCGCAAGCGAGGCTCCGCTATCCGTGCTGGAAATCGGCTGCGGCACGGGCAATCTGACCGGCTTCCTGCTGGATAAAATCCGGCCCGGCTTTTATCTGGGCCTCGACCTGGCGCGCGGCATGCTCGAGACCGCGGCCGGCAATCCGGACAGCCGGGAGGACCGGGTCAGGCTCATCCAGGCGGATGGAGAGAAGCTGCCTTTCCGCGCCGAATCATTCGACCTGGTGGCCAGCAGCACCACTTTCCAGTGGTTCGGCAGCCTGGAGGATTCGCTGGCCGGAATCAACCGGGTCCTGCGGCCCGGCGGCAGCCTCCTGGCGGCCACCCTGGGAGGCGAGACATTCCGCGAGCTGAGAGAGGCCTACCGCACGATAGCGGGCCGGATGGGGATAACCCTTACCACCAGCCGTTACGGGCCGCCTCTGCCTGAGGCGCAAGAGCTGAAAGACAGCTTGAACAGGGCCGGCTTCAGGCGGATCTCGCTCCAGCGCTCGACAAAATACGAGTACTTTCCGGGCGCCGCGCAGTTCATGCGCTCGATCAAGAAGCGCGGGGCCAACAACCCGAATTACCGGCCGATGAGCCTGGCGGTCGAGCGGCGGTTTATGAAAGAGGTCCTCGAGCTCTACGAGCAGCGTTTCCGCAGCGATGGGCAGGTTTACGCCGGGTACGAGGTGCTGTTCCTCCAATGCCGCAAAGAGTGAACAAAGCCGCAGCGCTGAAAGGTTTCTTTGTCACCGGGACCGATACCGGCGTGGGCAAGACTGCGCTGGCCGCTTCCCTGGCCCTGCTGATGATCGAATCCGGTATCCGGACCGCCCCGGTCAAACCGGTGCAGACCGGAGTTTCCGCCAGCCAGCCGGGAGACCTCGAACACTGCCTTAAGCTGTGCGGCCTGCAGCCCTCTCCCGCCGAGCTGCGCCTGATGAACCCTTACCGCTTTCCGCTGCCCGCCTCGCCTCACCTGGCCGCTGAACAGGCTGGCGCACGTATCTCTCTGTCGCGAATAGTCACTGCCTGCCAAAAGCTCTGTAAGAATTACCAGGCGCTGGTGGTCGAGGGCGCGGGCGGCCTGCTCGTACCGCTGACCCGCCGGACTACCACGCTCGAGCTGGCCCGCCGGCTAGGCCTGCCGCTCATTATTGTGGCGCGGGCCGGTCTGGGAACGCTCAACCATACGCTGCTCACTCTCCGGGCCGCGAAAGAGGCCGAGCTCGAGGTGGCCGCGGTGGCGCTCAATCATCCGGAGAGAGCGAGCCGGGGCAAGGCTGAGAAAATAATCGAAAAGGACAACCGGGAGATCATCGCCGCTCTGGGGAAAGTTGAAGTCTGGGAGGCGCTGCCCTACATTGAAGGAGCGGGAGTGAAAGTGGAGGCAACCCGCAGGCTGGCCGGGGTTCTGGCCGGGCGGGGGGCGCGGGAGCGGATCGAAAGGGAATTTATTTCTTAGAGCGGGCTTGGCATGACACGTTTCCAGCCCGGATTATGCACAAATTTCCGTAAATTCCGGTAGGGGCGACGCATGCGTCGCCCCTACAACCTATGTTTATTGCCTGTATGCGTGATTATTTCAAGACGCCTTTAAAAGACAAAACACTTTAATTGTGGAGGGTAAAATGAAAAAATCTGACTATTTTTTAAAAAGCCTGGTAAACGCAGCCGGCGTGATGCTTTACACCTCCGCCGTGGCCTGGCTGATGTTCCACGGCCAGCAGGTTTTCGGTCGGCCGGCCAATTTTCTCATGCCTCTTTTCATACTCCTGCTGCTGATCATCTCCGCCTCTATAACCGGCCTGCTGGTTTTCGGCAAGCCGATTCTCCTCTACCTGGACGGCCTTAAAAAAGAGGCGTTCACCCTGCTTTTTGCCACTCTCGCCTGGCTGATTTTTTTTGCGATTCTCATTATATCGATACTGGTGCTGCAATAAGACTGACGGTCAAACAAAGCCGCATATTACTACCCAGAGCATATAATTGATTGCATCTAAGTGTAAAATATTCTTTTATCTTCTTTTGGTGGCAAAAGAAGCAAAACCAGTTCTTTCATAACTGAAAGAACCAAAGGTTATTTCCGGAACCTGAGTCCTCTACTCCGCTTCGCCAAGGTCGCCTGCGCGAGGTCTCGCGCAAAGGCCTGCCGGGGCTTTGTGCATTTATCACGGCCAGCATGGAAATTACTTGTCTCCTACACGCTCCAATAAGAGAATCTTAAGCCTTCAGGGCTTCTTATAGCCTCTTACTTTAACAACTCCAGAATCTGAATAAATGCAATCTATTTTACGCTCCCCCTAGTAAGTCCTTGAAGTCTTTCAAGCGCTGATATATCGTTTCGGGTCAGAAAAAACCGGTCCCGGTATTCGATAAATTTTCAAGGAGCCAGTAATGTCTATAATGCGGAGGAGAAAATTTATATCCAACACTCTGGGATTGACTACCGCACTGTCCGCTTCCCAAATCTTAGCCGCTGAGCAAACCGTAAAAAAACGGGAACAGTACCCGGCAGGTAAAAAGGAGAAGTGGTTTACCCGGCGGATGGAGGAAATGACCAGCCGGGAAATCGAGTTCTACCTCAAAGAAGGCGGCGACCTGGTTTTTATACCCTTTGGCCCGGTCAGCGGCCACGGCGCATTCACTCCCATGGGCATGCATGCGCACTGGGCCAATGCGCTATCCGTATTATTGGCCGGCAAGGCGGATGGACTCGTTTTTCCGCCTACTTACACGGTTATGGCGGGAGCCACTCAGTCTTTCCGGGGAACGGTGCATTTCCCGGTAAGCGAGCAGGTATCGATATTAAAGCGGATCGCCATGAGCCTTTACAATGCAGGGTTCCGCAGAGTGGTGCTGATCGGCGGGACTACGCCGGAGGATACGGGAGGCCGGGTCGCGGTGCGGGAGCTTTTTGATGAGACCAACCATCCTTTCTGGTTCGTGGAGGGAGAGCTATTACTTTCCGCACCCGAGGTTAAAGCAATCCATGAAGGCTATCCGGGTAATTTCGGGGAAACCCTTCTCTGCCTGGCGGCGCTGAAAATCCTGGGCCGGGAGCGGCCCATTCCGGCCGCGGATTGGGCCCGCGAAATCGGCTCCAAGCTCGAGGACAGCGGAGACCAGCCAGCGGAAATACGCGAGGATGTAGTCGCCCTGCGGACTCTGGGACAAGTCGGATTCCGTTATTACGAGGAGGGCCAGCACGGAAACCACGGGACCGCCGGAATTACATTCAAAGGCCGCTCGGATGTGGACATGACTGTCGAGGTGCTGGAAAAATGCGCGGATCTCATGCTGCCCATACTCGATAAGCTGACCCATTACGCGGATTGGCTGGATGGGCATCCTTTCAAGTACATCGAGGCCAGCGAGAAACTTTACGAAAAATAATTCAATTAATAGCCTTGAAATGACCGGCTTTAGGTATTACCCACGGGGATGAGTATAACGTATCAATTTGATGTGTGCGTCAAATTTTCCTGATCTGGGGCATTCGAGAGCCGTTACTACAGCGTGGTCTGCCTGCCTGCTCTTACAATTGCGCCACTGCACGGCCCAGCGCCTCCAGCAGGTACTCGAAATCCTGATCGCTCAAAGCCGCGCTGAGCGAAAAGCGCACCCGGCTGGTGCCTTCCGGCACGGTGGGCGGACGCACCGCAGGCGCGAAAATCTTTTCACGGCGCAGGCGCTCGGCAAAATCCAGAGCCGCCCGCGGCTCGCCGGCAAGCGCCGGCACGATCTGCGTGCTGCTTTCCAGCGTGCTGATTCCTTTCTCATGCAAAGCCCGGCGCAGGCGCTGCGCCATGTCCAGCAGATGCGCCCGCTGGCTGTCGGCCTCCAGGACAATCTCCAGGGCCTTCTCCACCGCGGCCAAGAGCGGCGGTGGCGGGGCGGTGCTGAAAATAAAAGAGCGGCAGGTATTTATCAGGTAGTCCCGAACCTCAGGCGCGCAGGCGACATAGGCCCCGCTGACCCCGAAAGCCTTTCCCAGCGTGCCCAGAACCAGCACATCCTCCGCTCCAAGGTCCTGTTCCGCGGCCAGGCCCCGGCCCCCCGGCCCCAGCACGCCGACCGCATGGGCCTCATCGGCGATAAAGAGCGCACAGTGAGTGCGGCAGAGCGCGGAGAGCTCTGCCAGCGGAGCGCGGTCGCCATCCATGCTGAACACGGTATCGGTGACCACCAGTGCGCGGCCGCCCCGGCCGGAGTCCCGCTCGAGCAGCTCCCGCAGGTGGCCGGGATCGTTATGGCGGAAACGCTCCAGGCGCGCGCCGCTTAAGATAGCTCCATCATAGAGGCTGGCGTGGCAGAGACGGTCGAGGTACGCCCGGTCGCCGCGGCCGGCGAAAGCCGGGATCAGGCCCACCCCGGCGGCATAGCCGGAGCTGAAAGTCAGCGCCGCCCCGCAGCCGTGGAACCGGGCCAGGGCCTCCTCCACGCGCTCATGCAGCTCGGAGGTGCCGGAGATCAGCCGCGAGGCCCCGGAGCCGCTGCCCCAGCGGGAGGCCGCCTCGCTCAGGGCCTGCGCCAGGCGC
>MFIX01000218.1:5335-5512 GCA_001780825.1 Candidatus Glassbacteria bacterium RIFCSPLOWO2_12_FULL_58_11
CGATCTTAATCTTTCCGGGGGCCTTCAACGCTGAACGCGGCCGCAGGATTCTGTGCAGGCCGCGCTCGCTCTGTTTCTCCAGGAATTCCCGTATGAATTGCCAGCGCTCATCCATAGGTTTTCCTATAGCTCAGGATCAATTCGCGAAGCTCCTGCTCATCCCCTCCTCCCCCGGCC
>MFIX01000218.1:5559-19021 GCA_001780825.1 Candidatus Glassbacteria bacterium RIFCSPLOWO2_12_FULL_58_11
CGCAGGAATCGAAAGCCACCGATCTCCTTCTCGAGCACATCCACCAGCCTTCCGCGCTCGCAGCGGATGCAGCGCTCACTCTGCTCGCAGAGAACCCGGGCCAGGCGTGCCTCCACCAGGCCGGCCAAGGGTGCCGCAGCAAAGCGCGACGACTCGCGCTGCTCGAATTCGAACCTGCCTGGATTTTCCAGCACCAGGCGGCCCTCGTCCAGGGCAAGCTCGGCGGTGAACTCCACCAGATCGCCCCGGACCAGGCCGAGCCTGCGCTGCAACGAAGCGGAGAGCCTCAGGTAAACGAAATCATCCAGATGGGTCCGGTCCAGGTAACACTCGGCAAAATTGGCCAAATAACCCTTGAGCGCCACCCGGCTGTTTTTCGGGTAAAGGGTTTTCACGAGCAGCGGGCCGACATGATTAACCCGGCCATAGACGGTCAAGCGGCGGCCCAGGTAGTCGGCCAGCCAGTCCTCGAAATCTTCCAGCTCGCGCAGGAAGCTCCGGTAAGCGGCCTCCGTGAGACGGACCTCGGGGACCTTGTGCAGCTTGTCCTCGAAATAATACCGGCAGCCGAGGCAGTTTTTGCCTGGATGTTTGTAGCCTTTCCGGCAGCTTGCCCCTTTTTCCAGCAGGCGGCAGCGCCATTTGAAGTAAAAGCAGCCCTCATCCAGGCAGCGCTTGACTTTCAGCACGTGATACGGGCTCACCCGGCCGGAGAAGGATTCGTGGGAGTCGAGCTTGCAGCGAAAAACATCTAGACGCTTGTAGGGGTTCTGCATGGCCTCTCCCTGGTGAAAGGGACCGCAAGGCAGGGCAGGCCGCGGGGCCGAGTTATCCCGGAGGTCAATATTCCGTACATTGTTTCCGGGTTTCAAGATTAACCATAAAGCGCGGGAGGGCAATAAAAAAGTGTAGAAATTCGTCGGTTAATTCGTTATATTCATAAGGACTTAAAGGTTGCCTCTGAATTGCCATTGAACTTTCATGGCCGGGCACGTAAAATTCCCGTGGTGGATAAGCCGTTCAACTTTAAGAAGTAAGCTAAACCTTCCCGACAGTCCGGCACGCGGCCGGAGATTATTAATTCAAAGCAACAAGGCAAGCAAAACAGGCAGAATGCTATGGACTCCGTACTTTTCAGTTCGATTTTTACCCTGGGGGCGCTCGGGCTGCTGTTCGGCGGCGGCCTGGCTTACGCCTCGATTAAATTCGCGGTCAAACACGACCCGCGCCTGGCCCTGGTCACCGATCTTCTGCCCGGCGCTAATTGCGGCGGCTGCGGGTTCCCGGGCTGCAACGCTTTTGCCGAGGGAGTGCTCAGGGGCGAGGCTCCGGTGACCGGCTGCGGTCCCGGCGGCAAGGAAGTGGCGGAAAAAATCGCCAAGGTGCTGGGCCTCGTGCTCGACGAGATGACTCCGCTGGTGGCTGTCGTGCAGTGCCAGGGCAGCAAGGAGCTGGCCAAGGAGCGATACGTCTATTCCGGCATCCAGACCTGCGCGGTGGCCCATAAGACCGGCGGCGGCCACAAAGCCTGCTCCTACGGCTGCCTAGGGTTCGGCGACTGCGCGAGATCCTGCGTGTTCGACGCCCTGCACATGGGCGAGGACGGCCTGCCGCATGTGGATGAGGAGAAGTGCACGGCCTGCGGCGCCTGTGTCCGGGCCTGCCCGCGCGATATCATGAAACTGATCCCGGTCACCCAGCAGGTCTATGTGGGCTGCGTCTCGCAGGACAAGGGGAAATCGGTCAAGGATGTCTGCAAGGTCGGTTGCATCGGCTGTACGCTCTGCGAAAAAGTGACCCCGAGCGGGGCGATCAAGATGAAAGGCAATCTGCCGGTAATCGACCCCTCCGGGACCGACCTGGTGATCTCGGTCCACAAGTGCCCGACCAAGAGCCTGGTGGATCGGGTCAAGGTGCGGGCCAAGGTGACTATCGACAGCTCTTGCGACGGCTGCACAAAGTGTGTTAAAATTTGCCCGGTCAAAGGCGCAATCGAGGGTGAGGAGGGCAAACGGCACAAAATAGTATTCGAAAAATGTATCGGCTGCGGACTCTGCATCCCGATCTGTCCGCAGAAATCGATCCATGCGCTGGGCGCCCTGGGGTACGATAAGGAATCGCGCCTCACCCGGGCCAGGTAAGCCTGGAACGCCGCTCTTGGATTTCAAAGCTTAAGCCAGTTTTTGAGTCGGACCGGAACAGGGTGCGACTCATTTTTTTTCAACCTCCGGCGGCCGGAACAGTCCTGCGATGAAACATCTGCTGCTCCACTCCTGCTGCGCTCCCTGCAGCCCCTATGTAATCCGCAAGCTTGCGGAAGAGTACCGGGTGACCGTATTCTTCTACAACCCGAACATTCACGGCCCGGCGGAATACGAGCTGCGGCTGACTGAAATCCGCAGGCTTTGCGCCGCACTGGGAGTCGAGCTGATCGAGGGCGGATACGACCCCGATCGCTATTTCGCCCGGGTGGGTCCGCTCGCTTTCAGCGGCGAGGGCGGCGAGCGCTGTTCGGAATGTTTCCGTCTGCGCCTGGAGGAAGCCTGCCAGGTGGCCCGGCAGATTGGCGCGAGCGTGGTGGCGACCACCCTGAGCGTCAGTCCGCACAAAAAGACCAGGCAGATCAACTCTCAGGGCCGCTCAGCGGCGGGCAAATATGAAGGCCTGGCTTTTCTAGAGGCGGATTTCAAGAAAAAGGAAGGGTACCGGATCTCCTGCGAGCTTTCCAGGGAGTACGGCTTTTACCGTCAGAATTACTGCGGCTGCATCTTCAGCAAGGCAGAAAGTGAACGAAGAGATAATACTGACCCGGCCCCTCCCCGCGGATGAATCTCTCGATACGCGCGGGCTCTACTGCCCGCTGCCGGTAGTGAAAACCGCGGAAAGGATGAAGGAGCTCCAAGACGGAACCCTGCTCGAGGTGCTCTCGGATGACGCGGGAATCGAGGCCGATCTGCCGGCCTGGTGCGCGGGGTTTGGTCACGAATACCTGGGGAGCTTCCGGGATGGGGGGCAGTGGCGGCTCTATGTCAGAAAAAAGATGGTGGATTGATGGATTTATGGCAGCTGGCTTATAACTGTTTCGGTTTGCCGCTGGCCCGGGGCGCCTCTAGACTAGCGGCGCTTCTCCGGCCCAAGTTCTCCCAGGGGCTGCGCGGCCGCCGCGGCAGCTTCCGTGAAATCGACGCCTGGCTGGCCGGCCGTGGCGCTGAGAGCCCTGCCGGCGGCTCGATCCTCTTTCACGTCACCTCGGTCGGCGAGTACCTCCAAGCCCTGCCCTTGATGAAAGAGCTGAAGGAGCGCGACAGCTCCCGGCCGGTCTTCCTCTCCTTCTTCTCCCCCTCGGTGGAAAAACGGGCCCGCGCCTGCCCGCACGCCGACCTTGCCTTCTACCTGCCCGAGGACACCCGCTCGAATATCCGCCGGCTGCTCGGCCTGCTGAAACCAAAGCTGATTGTCATCTCCAAGTTCGACATCTGGCCCAACCTCGTCATCCTCGCCAGCCGCTCGGGGATACCGCTGGTGGTGATCGCCGCGACCCTCTCGCCGGGTTCAGGAAGGCTCCGGGGAATCAGCGGCCTGTTCCACCGCAGCTTCTACCGGCGCCTGAACCTGATCTGCGCGATCTCGGAGCACGATGCCCGGAATTTTACCAGACTCGGAGTGGCCGAGGAAAACTGCATTGTCACCGGGGACACGCGTTTCGATCAGACCTTCCAGCGCGCCTCGGAGGTTCCCCAGGACCATCCCCTGGTGCTGCCTTTCCGGGGCTGGGAAACGAACTGCTTCCGGCTGGCCTGTGGCAGCGTCTGGCCCGCGGACCTTCAGCGCCTCCTGCCCGCCCTGGCCCAGCTCACCCGGACCAGCTCGCGCCTGCGGATTATCCTGGCGCCTCACGAGCCGACCCGCGAGCAGGTGGCCAGGCTGACCACCTGGCTCGAGCGCCACAAGCTGTCCTACGAGCTTTATTCCACTCTGAAGAGCCGGGTGGAGAGCCAGGGTCCGGCCGCGGCCATCCGGCGGGAAACCCGGGCTGTGGTGGTTGATATTGTCGGGGTGCTGGCGGCCGTGTACCGGGCTGCGGATGCAGCTTATGTGGGCGGCAGTTTCGGCAAGGGTGTGCACAATACCATGGAGCCGGCCTGTTTCGGCTTGCCGGTGCTTTTCGGGCCGCAGCACCGGAACAGCTACGAGGCGACTCTGATGCTCGAGGCGGGCGGGGCATTTGCGGTCCGGGACAGCCGTCAGGCGGCCACGATTATCAGCCATTTCCTGAGCGACGAAATTTTCCTGCGCCACAGCGGGGAAAGGACCCGTGAGGTGGTGCTCAATAACCTCGGCGCCACCTGGAGAACGCTGGAGGCACTGGCGCAAAGGTTCCCCCAAGCGTTAAGTGGAAAATAAACCGCACCGGGATCATTAACACCGGCCCGGCGCATCGGGTAGTGGCGGAACACAGAGTGCAGTCTTGTAGGTTGCCGGTTTACGATTTGCGCTGTAGGGGCGACCGGCCGGTCGCCCCAACGACAAACGGCCAGCTCTAGCCCTTTTTAAAATCTCTTTTCGAAGAGAGAATGAATCTCAATGGGTAATCCCGGCGGACAAGCTCATGAGGGAAAGCGGCTGGTTGGTTTTATCGGCTGCCCGCCCGAGGCGGCGCTCGCGCCTTTCCGCGACTGCGAGCTGGTGGACCTGGACAACGCCCGGCCGGGTGTCTCGACCGCCGCGGCGAAGGAGTTCCTGCCGGTCAACTCCTGCGCGATCATCCAGCGCATCCTCGCCAATACCCTGGCTCTCCGGCCCGAGGTGATTGTCTTCGATGACGGGTACAGCAAGTGCGACAACGCCCGTTTCCTGGGCAACCTGATCGAGGACATTCTGCCGGAGGTGAAACTGGTCCGCACCCAGAACGACAGCTGCGCGCCGGCTGGCACGCCGATCTGCGACAGCCGCCTGCCCCTGGCTGAAAAAGTGGGCCTGATCCTGGACGACCTGGTCTCGCCTGTGGAAAAATCCCGGATCGAGCCCTGCCCGGAGCCGCCGGCGGCTTTCTGGGGCGTGCCCTGCGCGGATGAGGCGGTTTACGGGCTTTTTCCAGACGGGACTCAAATCCTGGGCTGGATCCGCTGTTTCGAGAACCGCACGCCGGCGGACCTCGAGCTCGAATGCTGGGTGCCGGAAGAAGTACCTACCATATTTTTTGCTCAGACCTTCTGCAGCAAGAACATCCTGGCCAAGCACCTGGCCCGCCGCTACAACGGCCTCTATGTAGATTCGGACGGCATCCTCTCCCGCTCCGAGCGCGCCAAGATCGAGGCTTTCCTGCATTTCAGGCGCCGCGGACACTGAAAGCCGCAACCGGTAGTCCAAATCAATAATATATTCACAGAGATGCTCTGAGATATCCTGGAAACCTGCCGGGCGCGGCATGCCGAGCCCCTACGGTAACTTTTAAATTTAAATAATTATTCAATTAGGCTAAGAGAGAAATTAACCCGTATAATTCACACAATGAACCTAAACAAGTAGGGTCAGGCCCCTATAAGCGCTAAGTTGTTTCTACATTTTTGAGCCGGATTACTTTCAATAAATAACAAGTCTTTATAAATGATGATGTTATATATAATCCCTGTGACTGAAAGATTTACACACCCCGCCCGCTTCGCGGGCACCCCTCTCCAGAGGGGATTGTTCCCGCTGTTGCGTTGTCCATGCGCAAGTGCCCGAATGACAGGCATTTAATTCCCCTCTGAAAAGAGGGGTGGCGACGCAGTCGACGGGGTGTGTCATTCAAAACATCCTGAAGATTAACTGTCAACAAAAACAACTTAGCGCTTATGGGTCAGGCCTCTGTGCCTGCCCTTTGCCTGGAATTTATTCGATGGTTATCGGGCGGCCACAAGGGGCCGCCGCTACAAAATCATGAAAGGATTAATTTGGGGGATTTTGACGGTTAATAACTAAATCAGAGCTCTGCCCAGGCATTCCTCGACACAGCGGTGGAGCAGGGGAAGAAGCAGCTCGTGGTGGCCCGTGAAACTGTAGCCCTTGCCGCCGCCGGTGCGGGTCGGCCGGCCCACTACATTTACCGCGGGGCGGTACTGCGGGATCATGCTGAAATCGGCGGAGATAAGGCCTTTGCACTCGTGGCCCAGGTTGCGGGCCAGGGTCAGGACCTTGAGGAACACCTCGGGCAGGATCACCGCGGAGCCCAGGTTCAGCACCACCGAACCGGGCACTAGTTTCGCCACGGCAGCGGCGAGGACCCGGAAATCGGTCAGGGAGGCGGCGCCGAGCCGGGCCCCATCGATCAAGTGGTGCTGGTGGATCGTATCAGTACCGAGCGCCACGTGCACGGTCAGCGGCACCCGGTGCTCATGGCAGGCGGCGGCAAGGCTCGCTCCGGCATGCGGGGCTTTCCGCTCCTCGAGCTCCGCGCCCAGCGCCTCGCCCAACCCCAGGTCCTCCCGCTCAGCCCGCTCAGCCGCCGCGGCAAACAGGCGCGGGGTCTCCTCCACCATCCCGAAGCTGCCATCTGCAAGGCCCTCCTCCACATCCTCGCTGGTCGCGCCCCACATGGCCAGCTCAGCATCATGGATCGCGGTCGCACCGTTGAAAGCCACGGCCGTGAGATAGCCCCGCCGGACCCAGTCGATCAGCACCGGGCCGCAGCCCACCTTGATCACGTGCGCGCCCAGCATGGCGATCACCGGCAGGCGCTGACGGAAAGCCGCGGCCAGGCTGCCGCAGAATTCTTTCCAGTCCACGGCCTTGAGCTGCGCGGGCAGCCCGTCGAGGAAAGAGGCTGTCCCAAGCTGCGCCAAATCCTCCACTTTCACTTTATGCGTCCGGCCGGCGATCGAGAGGGTGCGCGCCTTTTCGCGGTCCAGCCGCGGGTAGCGTGAAGGCAATTGGGGGACTCCTTTACGAATCTTGAATTATGCTCCGCCCAACGAAAAACTTTCCAGCAGCACAACGATTCTTCCAAAATCCAGCTCGCTGGTAACCTTGACCGGGATCCGGTTCTGATCATCGGTGATCCAGATCTGCAGGTTGCCCTTGTGCTGAAAAAGCCCGCCCTGTTTGATATAAGGCTCGACGACAAAACAGAAGAAGCGGCCGGCCGGCACCTCCACCCACTCGCTGCGCAGGACCATCACCTTGAGCGGATTGCCCGCCCGGTCGACAAAATTCTCCAGCAGGTAACCCTCTCCCACCCGCAGGTCGAGGGTCCGGAAATAATAGAAAATGGAAAGCTCGTCCTGGGCCTCGGGAACGATCTTCACAGTGTCCCCTTTGACCAGGTCGAACCGGATGCCCCGCTCCTGGTCGTAGATCAACTGCCGCTCGTTGACCGTGCGGCCCTCTTTCTGGCGCTTCACGAATTTCCGGCTGAAAAGCTTGCGCAGATCGATCAGGGAAAGGAAATAATCCCGGACCGGGTAGAAGAGGTCGATGGTCTTGTTCGAGCTGGCACCGGCTTCGATCCGGTAGCAGGGCTGCCCCCGGAAGCTGTCTATAGCGGTGACATACATGTGGGCGTTGCCGATATTGCCGACTGTCCAGTTGACCGAGAAGTAGAGCTTCTCCCCTACCTGGAAGGGAACCCAGGCTGCGGAATCGGGCTGCTGGGCCCGCAGAGCGCCAGCGGCGGCCAGGACCAGGCCGGCGCACAGGAGATATTTTACAGGCTTGAAAGGCAATTTAACATTCCCTCTCGTCCAGTTATCAAGAGCGCCGACTTTTCCCCGGTGCGGGCCGAAGCCGGCACAGACCCCGGGAGATTTCAACTTCCCGCTTCCGATTTGGACGAACGCCGCCTGTTTTTATTCGGGTATCTCCTGCGCGGGGGACGAGTACTTTCCGGCGCGGCCTCTGGAGCCGCGGCGGTGGAGACGATTTGCCGTCCGAAAAGCAGCCAGCGCAGCAGGGCCAGCAGGGCGAAGCGGCTCTTTCTGCGGCGCAGCTTCTTCTCCTGGATTTTAATCCGCGCCGGATTGCGCGCGCTGCGATAGAGCGCCAGCAGCAGGACCAGGGCCGCGGCCGCCGGCTGGACTCCCGGTCCAAGCTCTCCCAGGGGCTTGAGACGCTCCAGGTTGCGCCGCAGCAGATGCAGGCGGCAGCCGCGCAACGTGCTGAAATAATCCGGCTCCCGGCCGGCCTGGGCTCCGCGGAAATGCAGGATGGTCCGGGCGAAGCGCTGGGCCAGCCTCTTGCTCAATGAAACGCTCTTCGCTCCGGCGCTGAAGCGGTCCGAGGTATAGAAATCCACGTTGCGCTCCATCCCATCCAGCATGTCGTTCAGGATCAGCGGGTCCAGGCTGAAATCGGCGTCCATGACCAGGAAGAAATCCCGCTTCGGATTGGCACTCTGGGAGGCCACGCGATTAACAGTATCCAGCAGCGATTTGCCGTAACCCAGTCTCTTCTCGTTATGCGTCACCCGCAGCGGCATCCGCTTCAGGTACGGCTCGACCACCGCCGCGGAATCATCCGTACAGCCGTCGAGGGTCAGGAAGACCTCGTAATCCAGGCGGCTGTCGCGCATTACCTCGCCCAGGCGGTACAGGAAAACCCCCACGGTCTGCTGCTCATCGAGCACGGGCAGATAAAAATAAATTGTCGGTTTCACGTTCAGTTCACATTCGTAGGTTGAAATTGGAGTTCGTATAGCCGCCGGTAGAGTCCATCCCGGCGGAGCAGTTCGGAATGACGGCCGCTTTGCACCACCCGTCCCTCGTTGATCACGATGATGCGGTCGCAGTGCTGAATGGTTGATAAGCGGTGGGCGATGACCAGGCTGGTGCGGTTTTTCATCAGCCGCTCGATCGCCTCCTGGACCAGCATCTCGCTCTCGGTGTCCAGGGCCGAGGTGGCCTCGTCGAAGATCAAAATCTCGGGATTTTTCAGGATCGCCCGGGCAATGGCGATTCTCTGGCGCTGCCCGCCCGAAAGCCGCGCCCCCCGCTCGCCGATCACCGTTTCGTAGCCTTCGTCCAGCGCCTCGATAAACTCCCGGGCATTGGCCGCCTCCGCGGCCTCGGCCACCTTCTCCAGCGGCGTGTCCTGCAAGCCGTAGGCGATGTTGTTGCGTACCGTATCGTTGAAAAGAATAGTCTCCTGTGTGACTATGCCGACCAGGCTCCGCAGGTCGGCGATACGGTACTCCCGGATATCCCGCCCGTCGATCAGGATCCGCCCCCGGTCGACATCGTAGAAGCGGGGGATCATATCGACCAGGGTGGACTTGCCGCAGCCGCTCGGGCCGACGATGGCAATCGCCTCGCCCTTGCCGATCTCCAGGCTGACCTCCCTGAGCACCGGGCTTTCCTCGCTATAGCCGAAAGTGACACTCTCGTAGCGGATCGCCTGTTCGAAACTCCGGATGGCGACTGCCGTCGCGCTGTCGGTCACCTGCGGCCGGGTGTCGAGAATCTTGAAAATCCTGTCGCAGGAAGAGAGGCCCTGCTGCAGGATATCGTTGAAATTCCCGAAGGCTTTGACCGGAGACATGATCCGCAAGCTGACCAGCAGGAACAGGAAAAAATCCTGGGCCGGCATGCTCTGGGCCAGGACCTGGCGGCCGCCGTAGAGCAGGAAAACTCCGCCGACTGTCGCCATCAGGGCCTCGGTGAGCGGCGAGGACAGCGAGGCATACTTGTTAGTCCGCATGTTCTCCCGGTAGTAGGTTCCGGTCTCGGTGCTGAATTTGCGGCGCTCGAATTTTTCCATGCCGAAAGCCTTGACCACCCGGATGCCGGTGACCGCCTCCTGGAAGATCGAGGTTATGTCTCCCAGGGCGTTCATCAGCCAGAGGTTCTTGCGCCGCAGCTTCTTCGCCACCCAGGTGACCATCCAGGCCATGGGCGGGATCATCACCGAGGCCAGAAGGGTCAGTTTCCAGCTCAGGACCAGCAGCAGGGCGAAATAGACCACCAGCAGGCAGCCAGACTGGAGGATCTTCGAGAAACTGTCGGTCAGCACGGCGCGCACATTGTTGACATCATTGGACATGCAGGAAATGAGCTGGCCGGTTTTGTTGCGGTGGAAGAAACTCAGGCTGAGCTCGCTCAGGCGGTTGAAGATCGCATTGCGCAGGTCGCGCACCACGAGCTGCTCGAGCGAGCGGCTGAGGTAGCGCTGAAGGTAATCGAAGATATTTTTGAGCAGGAAAATCAGGATGATCAGGAAAACGATCCGGGTCAGGGCTTCCAGCGGCTCTCCCCGGAGAATGCGCTGCTGCAGCGAAATCAGGATATCGTGCGACCCAAAAAGACCGCCGGAAGGCGCGGCGGCGGGTATCCCCACGGCCGCGCTCGTGCCGAACAGCACGTTGAGCAGGGGGATCGCCAGGGTCATACTGGCGCCGTCGAGCAGGGCAAAACCGAGGATACTGGAAACCGCAAAGATCAGCCTGGGCCAGTAAGGCTTGAGGAAAGCCAGCAGGCGAAAATATTCTTTCAACAAGAGAAACCTCGAAATTTTTACGAGACAAGGGATTGCAGCAATATACCCGGCCGCCGGATAAAAGTCAAGCCGGGACGGAGATTGACAGACCGGCTGTGAAGGCGCTAAGTTTGGCTCCTGTCTGATTTAACCTCATACGGCACCGGGATTGAATTGAATAGCGAAAATAAACTCACCCGCCGGCTCGTGCGCTACCGTTACCCGGTCCTTGCCCTGTTTTGCGGCCTGCTCTATCTGACCAACCTCGGCGGGTACCTGCTATTCGATGTCGATGAGCCGCGCTACGCTGAAACCGCCCGTCAGATGATAGCGAGCGGAGACTATGTCGTGCCGATGTTCAACGGCGCCCCCCGTTTCGAAAAGCCCGTGCTGACCTACTGGCTGGCCGCCGGAGCATACCATCTTTTCGGAGTTAACGAGTTTGCGGCGCGCCTCCCCTCGGCGCTCTGCGCCCTGGGCACGGTGCTTCTGACCTGCCTGCTGGCGGGCCGGCTCATTGGAAGCGGAGCCGGGCTTCTGGCGGGATGTATCCTCGCCGGCTGCCTCCAGTTCTTCGCTATCGGCCGCATGTCTTTGACCGACATGCCGCTGACCTTTTTCCTGACCGCTACTCTGGTAATGTTCGCCCTGGGAAGCGGCGCGGAGCAGGAAGGCAAAAGCGGCGGAAAATTCTTCCTCGCCTCTTTCGCGGCCGCCGGGCTGGCCGTGCTGACCAAGGGGCCGGTGGGACTGTTGCTGCCGGCGGCCATCATTATCGTGCAGCTTTTCTTTACCGGGCGGGGCGGCGAAATCGCCAAAAGAATTCCGTTTGTATCCGGGACCGCGGCTTTATGCCTGATCGCGTTGCCCTGGTACGTGCTGGTGTGCCGGGCTACGGATTTCGAGTTCTTCCGGGTATTTATCGTGCAGCACAATTTTCAACGCTTTTTTGGCAGCGTGGCTCCCGGCGGGCAGCATGTCCAGCCGATCTACTATTACCTGCCCTGCCTGATTATCGGTATATACCCCTGGAGCTTTTTCGCGGTTCAGTCTTTTGTCAGCCCGATTTACCGCCTGGTCCGGGACTTTCGCCTCAAGCGTTCCACCTCCGAGCCTCTGACCTTCCCCCTGCTGTGGGCCGGGCTGGTGCTTGTTTTTTTCAGCCTCTCCCGGGCGAAATTGCCGACCTATATCACTCCAGCTTTCCCGCCTCTCGCTATTCTGATTTCCGGCTACCTGAGCCGGGCGGTCGCGGACCGGCAGGAGTCCGGCGCAGACGGCCGGCTGATCCGCCCGGCGCTTTTCGGTCTGGCCGCGGCCGGGTTGTTGGCCGGTTTTATCTTTCTGCGCGACGGACAACTCGCCCCATTCGAGACCGGCAGCCTGCCCCTGGCGACCGCTCTCTGCTTTCTGGCCGGCCCGCTGGCTGCAGCAGGGCTGGCCCTGCGACAAAAATTCCTCGGGGCTTTCCTCTCCCAACTCGCCGGACAGAGCCTCCTGCTGCTGCTGATCGCCCTCGTGCTTATGCCCGCGGTCTCGGATTACCGTCAGCTGCCCCAGAAAATCCTGACCGAACACGCCTGTACCATGCTGGGAGACAGTGGTACTCTGGCCGCCTACCGTTACCGGAAAACGGCTCTCACTTTCTACTCCTGCCGAACTGTAACCTATCTCGAGGCGGATGACGGCGATTCGAGTTTCGCCCGGCTCAGCGTGCCGCTCGTCATTATCACCCGGACAGCCTATGCCGACGAGCTGGCCGGAAAATACCCCGGACTGGAGCGGCTGGCCGGCCAGGCCGATCTTTCCCTCTTTATTCGCCGGGAATAAAATTTCCCCACCGGTATTTTTTACCTTTCCCCTCTCGAGGCCCGGAGCGCTGCCCGGGCCGTTTCGCCATTTCTTAAGCTATTCAAATATAACAGCTTAGCCAAAATATAATCTCAAGCTGCCGGTGGTACGCTAATTGCACTACCACGGTGCACGCTGCTTTTCAATCAACACCATTCCTACAATCAGGGAGGATGCAATGCCGAGAGTCAGTTCCCACAACGTTCAGAAATACGACAAGCTGAACACCAAATTTGGCGTGGTCACCGTGCTGGAGCGCAAAGATGGCAAGATCATGGTGCTGATCGACGACGATATCACGGCGACTTTCAACGAGAGCGAATTTTTCACCGATTTCGTCCTTTAAGCCTGCGCCTTTTCCCAATCCTCTGGAACAGTGATGGATTTGCCGGAAGTCCGCTTTAACCGGCAAAGCGAATTTTCAGGATTGCCGGCGGGGCAAGCCCGCTGAATGAGGCACGCGTGATAGTTCTCCGCAGCGACAGGATTTGCCGTACATCCAGGGCCGCAGGACTTTTTACGACGCTGCTTGCCGCGAAAGTGAAAGCGGGATGCCCCGGCCTAGTCCGCTCTGCACATTTACTTTCCGTATAGACCCGAGATCAAAGTCCGGGAGAAGCCATCTCCCGGAAGCACGGGCCTGTTCGCCTCTACTGTCAGGCAATCTAGCAGAAGCGCCTCCCGCTCATTTTTAATTTGACTTGAGTTCCCTCTTGCCGTATTATAAAGTCAAATAGCTTTCATTCCGCCATTCCAAGCTATCCCGCTAAATAATTTTGTATCGATTCCGGCGAACAGGACCTGTCCAAAATGGTCTATTACTATTCCGTCGTAGTGGTCTTGGGCATCTGCATGATCCTCTTCCTGGGCCTGCTGATTCAGAGGAAACGCGAGGAAACCAAGCACCGCAAGGAAATGGAACTGATCTCGGCCCAGCGCCGTCTCGAAGATTCCCGGGAAAAATTGAACAACCTGCGCAAGCTGCTCTACGAAGTCGAAAACCAGCTCTCTTCGAACAAACATTACTTCAATACAAAAAAAGAAGAGCTGGTCCAGATGGCCAAGGAATTGCAGGTAGTGACCGACGAAAGGGATTCGATCCAGAAAACCATCGATGCGGGCACCACCTCCGCGAAAGAAATGAACCTGCTGAACAAAAGGCTCG
>MFIX01000219.1:0-7325 GCA_001780825.1 Candidatus Glassbacteria bacterium RIFCSPLOWO2_12_FULL_58_11
CGGGCGGCGTGCCCTTTTTACCCGGCCGGCCTCCGTGCGAGAGCGATACCAGCAGATCCGGCCCGAAACTCTCGGTCTGGATGGCCCGCTCCCAGACCCCCGGCGATTCCTCGGCCGAATGGGTAAAAAACACCTTTGCCCCCGCCCGCTTCAGATAGTCCGCCAGCAGCTCGGCCACCGCCTGGTTGACATCCGCCTCGCGGGTGCCCGACATGCCGGTCTCGCCTGCCTCGGCCAGGCCGTCTTCCGGGTCGAGCGCGATTTTCCGCCCCAGGAGCACTCCACCGGCCGCCGACTGAAGCTGCATCTGGACGACCCGTGAGCTCCCGCGGGCGATATTGACCGTGTCAGCCGCGGGCCGGTAGCCCTTGAGCTCGAACCTCAGCGGATACTCCCCTTCCTCCAGTCCCTCGAGGCTCAGGAATCCATCCGGGCCCGTTGCGTAGAGGCCTGCTCCCCGGATCAGCACCTTGACTCCGCCCAGCGGTTCCTCGCTGTCATCTCTGAGAGTCTGAATCACCAGGATACTCTTGTACGGCTCGCCGACAGGCACGCTCAGCTCGGCCGAGACATTGCCGCAGGCGGCCAGCACACTGAGCGGACGGTTGACCGCCGGAGTGACCGTCACCGCAGCCGCGCCTCCATGCGTTGGGACCGAGCGGGTCGGCAGGTTGGGGTCCGAAAACTGGAAAAGCACCTCGGTGCTGTCCCCGGCGGACCGGCCAAGAAGGTCGGAGACAGTGGCGGTCAGGCGCACCGGCGTACGGCCATCCAGAGGGATGGTCCCCAGGCTCGAGCCGAGCCTGATCCAGGCCGGCGGCACCGCTACCTCAAAAGCCAGCCGGCATTCGCGGGCCGCATTGCCGCGCAGGTTGCGCACCCGCAGCGCTACCTCGTGCCTGCCGTTGGACAGCGGAACTGCCGGCCTGGCCCGCAGCGCTCCGCTGGCCGGGTCGTAGCTCACCGGCAGCACTTCACCGTCAAGCGCCAGCTCGATCTGCTGCGGGTCGATCCCCAGGCTGCCCGACTCATCGTAAACCCGGGCCGATAGCTGCGGACAGGCCTCCTGGACCGGGCTGGCGCCTGCGACCCTGAGGTCCTCGGCAACCGGCACGCCGCCGCTCAGGTAATCGACGATCCCCAACAGGTAGGCATAGGCTTCGATCCGGCGGGCATTTTCGCCGAGAAGTTTCTTTTCGGTCTGCGGATGGCTCAAATAGCTCGCCTCGCCCAGCACCGCCGGCTGATTGTTGTTGCGGAGCACGTAGTAATTGCCGGGCCGGATGAAATTGCGCGGCAGGCCGACATTGCGCACGAGCTGACGGTGAAGGTAACGGGCCAGGTCCAGGCTGGGCCCCGGGTCGCTCATCTTATAATAAGTTTCGGTGGCATTGTAGCGCCGGTCAGGCGTTCCAAGGTTATTGTGATGCAGCGAAAGGAATAGCACGGCACCGCTATCGGCATTGGCCGTATCGGTCCGGGCTTTCAGGTCATCATGCAGGGGGCCGGTCTGGCCCTCGGGCAAAAGGTCCACATCGCTCTGGCGCGTCATCACCACCTCCGCCCCGTAGCCGGTCAGCAGGTCCCTGAGGATCAGGGCTACCGACAGGTTGACATCCTTCTCGGTCAGTCCGGCCACCCCCACCGCCCCGCTGAACCGGCCTCCGTGACCCGGGTCGAGAACTATCTTCTTGCCGACCAGCACTGAAAAATCCACTCCCTGGTAGTTCAGTCCACGCCCCCCATAGCCCGCTGGATCGCCGGAGGGGCGCAGCACGGCGCAGCCGCTCTGGAGCAGCAGAAACAAAATGAAAGCGCAGGCGGCTGGAATATTCTGGCGCGGGAACATAATAGAGCTTTCCGGAGCTGGGTGGTCAGGCTGATGTCCGAATTGCCCTAAATTAAACCGTGGCCCGCGCCTCCGCAAGGGATGGGATTGAGAAAAAAAGCCCATCCCGGTATATTGATTGGCGGCCTGTCTCCGCCTGCGCCCTTGCCACCCTTTCCGGCTCCCGGCGGAATTCCGGGCCGGCCGTTTTCTTTATCCGCCGCGCTGCGAGGAGCGATGTCCGCTAAAGAGACAAACCTCTCCAATCCGCTAGAATCCCGCACGGAACCTCAAACCCGGCTTTGGCTGTGGGCGGCCCTGACCGCCGGCCTGGCCTTCCGGATCGCTTATCTCGTCTCGATGCGCGGCCATCCCCTGTTCGAGCCGCTCCTGCCCGGCTACGACATGACTGTCTTCCACGAATGGGCTAAAAGAATCGCCGGGGGCAAACTGACCTATGATGGGGCATTTTACCAGGCCCCACTCTATCCCTACCTGCTGGGGGCGATTTATGCGCTCACTGGGCCCAGCGAGTTGATCGCAAAAATATTCCAGGCATTTCTCGGGACCGCAAGCGTGGGGCTGCTCTATCTTCTGGGGCAGCGCTTGTTCGGCCGGCGCACCGCACTGACCGCCGCCTGGCTGATGGCGCTCACCCCGATATTCCCCTTCTACGAGTGCTTCCTGCTGGCCGACAGCCTGATTACTTTCCTCAACCTGGCCCTGCTGGCCGCCCTTGCCTGGTACGACCCGGATAAGCCGAGAAGATGGGCCGCGCTCTGCGGTTTTCTCCTCGGCCTGGCCGCACTGGCCCGCCCCAATATCCTGGTCCTGCTGCCCGTTGGCCTCTACTGGATCTGGCGCAGCCTGGAGGGCAAATCCGCTTCCCTCCGCCTGAAAGCCGCCGGTGTCTTCTTTCTGATCACTTTCCTGACTATCTCCCCGGCGACAATCCATAACGTAACGATCGGCAAGAGCTGGGCGCTGATCTCGGCCAACTTTCACGAGAACTGGCGGATCGGCAACAGCTACGACTCGACCGGCGGATTCTGGCAGCCGCAGCAAGGGGAAGTTCCGATTCTGTCCGCGGATTTCCTGCGCCTTCAGCTTAAAAAACTCTGGATGCTGGCCCGCGACTACGAACAGCCGAACAATGTGAACTTCTACCAGATCGCCCGTGAAAATTTTTTGCTTAAGCTGCCGCTGAGCTGGGGCGTATATCTCGCTTTCGGCCTGGCCGGGATCATCCTCACCCGGAAAAACCGAGGGCAACTTTTTCCGCTGTACTCCTACCTCCTGCTCTATGGCGCCAGCCTGGTGGCTTTCTTCATTACCGGCCGTTACCGCGTGCCACTCTGGCCGGTTCTGATTCTCTTCAGCGCCGCCTGCCTGACCGCGGTCATGGAACAAGCCCTTGAGAAAAAAAACCTCAGCGCCGCGCTTGCTCTGGCTTTGCCCTCGGCCGCCGCCCTCCTGCTGGTTCTGGGCAACAGCCGGACTATCCAGCCGCAGTACTTTGACAATGTCGTGCTGATCTGTGAGAAACGGGGGGATGACCAGGGAGCGGCAGCGGAGCTCGCGCGCAAGCTGGAGCTTTACCCGGATGACCCCGCGACCCTCTGGCGGCTGGCATATTACCTGCAGAAAACGGGACAAAAGGAGGAGGCCTCGATCAGGCTGGAATGGCTCCTTACGCTGGTGGGCGAGCAGCCGCTGGTGCTGCGCGAGGCCGGCCTGCTCGATCTCGAGCTGGGAAATCCCGGCCGCGGCAAGGAACGCCTGCGGCGCTACCTCGAGCTCGACCCCTCGGCCCCGGACAGCCTGATAATCCAGGGAATCATTGCCCACCCCCCCGGAAAGTAGCAGCGTGAAAAAAAATAAAAAAGTTGAGGATCCAGGCTGTCAAGGGTCGGCCTTTCGGCCGATTTACATGCCCTTGACAGCCAATTAAGCGATATTTTTCATTTCAGGGGCGTTGAAATTTCTTTTCTCAACGCCCCCTTAAGGAACTCCATTTTGCGTTTTCTGCCGCTGCTGCTGCTGGCGGCCCTGCTTCCGGCGAGCGCCGCCAATGCCGGGACCGCCGCGCAGTCAAAGCTTAATATTCTCCTGCTGACTGTGGACAGCTTCCGGCCGGACCGGCTGGGCTGCTATGGTTCCCGGGAAGCCCATACTCCGAATATCGACCGCCTCGCCTCCCGCGGAGCGCTCTTTACCCGGGCTTTCAGCACCGCGGCCTGGACCAATGCCTCGCTGGTCAGCCTGCTCACCGGACTATACCCGGGAGCGCACGGAGTCGAGCGCCGGGGCGAGAGTTTTCCTGAGGGGGCGGTAGCTCCTTTGGAGCTCTTGAGCAAATCCGGCTGCCTCGTGCCGGAGATCAATTACCTCTTCCCGATGCCCAATTACCGCAACCTCGGGTTCACGCCCAATGCGATCCGGGACCTGCCCCAGTTCCTGCGCTCCTGCCGCGACTCGACATTCTTCGCCTGGTACCATTTCCACGGCCCCCACCTGCCCTACAGCCCCCCGGAAAAATACCGCAAAATGTATCTGCCCCGGGGCGAAAAGGAAAGCCCGAATATCCGGCAGGTGCTGGAAAACGTAATCCTTCCGCGCGGCGAGGAGGTGTTCAGCGAGAGCGAAAAAGCCGTGATCCGGAAACTCTATGCCGCCGAGGTCGCCGCCCAGGATGAGGAGATCGGCCGGGTCCTCGAGGTCCTGGACAGCCTGGGGCTGGACAGGCGCACGGTGGTTATCTTAAGCGCGGACCACGGCGAGGAGCTGTTCGACCACGGCTGGCTGGGCCACGCCTCGACCAGCCTCAACGGCACCCTGTTCGATGAGCTGATCCGCATCCCGCTGATTATCCGCCTGCCGGACATGCCGCGGCGCGGGATCCGGGTCAATGAGCTGGTGCAGTCAGTGGACCTGCTCCCCACCCTTTTCGAGCTGCTGGGCCTGCCGCTCGACTGCCCGGACCAGGGACATTCTTTCCTGGGACTGCTCAAAGGCACTGGCGGTGTGCAGGCGCCCCGGGACAGGGTGTTCTGCGAAACCAGTGTCTGCGGCTACCAGTGCCCGGACACGCTGGAGGTCACCTGGCTGCGCGCCGTGCGGACCGAAAGCCTCAAGCTGGTGGAAACCCTTGCTCCGCACGAGGCGCCGCGTTTCGCCCTTTACGACCTTGATAAAGACCCCGGCGAGCAGCTAGATGTCTCAGCCTTGTTCCCGGATACACTGGCCCGCTTACAGGGTATACTGGCCCAGCAGGTCTTCCGCAACCAGCGCCAGCGCGAGGCCCTCCTGGCCTCATCCGGCGCAACGCGAGGCGGCGAAAGCTTCCCCCCGGATATGGGGCAGGTCGCAGTGCAGGCTCCCGCCGAGGGCGAGACGATCACCTATGCGGCGCAGGGCGGAAAAGTCCTGGTAAGCTGGAGCGGTCCGCAGAACGGGGAATATCTGCTGGAATATACGGTGGGCCTGGGCAAGTACCATCTCGAAGGCAGTTTCCCGGTGCGGGGCAACAGCCAGACATTCGGGCCTTTCAACCCGGTTTTCTGGATGGCTTTCCCGCATTACAATCCCTGGCGCTTCCGGGTGGTCCCGAAAGGCCGGCCCGAGCTGGCCAGCGCCTGGCGCACTTTCACTTTCAACTGACATGCCGGGAAGCTTTGCCTCGTTTCTTTCATTCACTGAGTGAATGTTATATATTGAGCGGGGAAAGGCTCTTTTTCAAAGCGCCATAACGGTATTCAATCACAGTAAGTTGCAGTTATTATGTAATCCGTTTTTTTATATTCAGAAGACAGGAGTCAGAAGTCAGGAGACAGAAGAAAAGAAAAAATAACCGGCTAAAAGCGTTTTGAAAAAATCACGAATACAGGTAATTGACATGGGTTGTAGGGGCGACGCATGCGTCGCCCCTACGGTAATTCCTTAAAAATGAGTGGACGGGACGGTGAAATCAAAGCCTTATCTGTGTAATCCGTGATTCTGAACCACGGATACCACGGATAAAAACGGATGTCAAGGTTGACCCATTCTGACTCCTGACTTCTGTCTCCTGACTTCTTGCTGATAGTTGTACCAAAGTCAGCAACTAATGCACACAGCTATTATCTGCGAGGAAAAATTGGGGGAGCGGCTTAAAATTGTCGGGGTGGTGGGAGCGCGGCCAAATTTCATGAAAATAAGCCCGCTGGTCCGGGCGCTGAACCGCGAGCCGGAGGTGTTCGAGTTTATCCTGGTGCACACCGGCCAGCATTATGATCCCCTGATGAACGATGTCTTTTTCCGGGACCTCGAGCTGCCTGAGCCAGACATCCACCTGGGAGTCGGCTCGGGCAGCCATGCCAGCCAGACCGCCAAAATCATACTGGGTTTCGAGAAAGTGGCCCTGGAGCTCAAGCCGCACCTGGTAGTTGTGGTCGGGGATGTCAACTCGACCGTGGCCGCGGCGCTGGTGGCCGGCAAGCTGGGGATTGCCCTGGCCCATGTGGAGGCGGGCCTGCGCAGCCATGACCGGAGAATGCCCGAGGAACTCAACCGCATTGTTACCGACACCCTGAGCGAGGTGCTCTTCACCCCGACCCGCCTGGCGGACAAAAACCTGCTCGCCGAGGGGATCGACCCATCGCGGATTGCGCTGGTGGGCAATATCATGATCGACAGCCTGATCCGCTTCCTGGGGCCGGCTGCAAAAAGCCCGCTGCCCGGCTCCCTGGGTCTCGAGCCCGGCGGATATGGCCTGGTCACGCTTCACCGGCCCTCCAATGTGGACAGCCCCGCGGTGCTCGCCGAGATTGTCGAGGCCCTGCTTGCCGTGGCCCGGGACTTGCCTCTGGTCTTTCCGGTACACCCACGCACAGTCAAAATGCTCAAAGCTGCGGGACTCTTTAGCCGTGTCGAAAAGGCGAAGGGCCTGCGGCTGATCGAGCCTCTGGGCTATATCGATTTCCTGGCCCTCCTGCGCTCGGCCGGCCTTGTTTTCTCGGACTCCGGCGGCATCCAGGAGGAGACCACTTACCTGCGCGTGCCCTGTCTGACCTTGCGGGAAAATACCGAGCGGCCGGAGACTATCGAGCAGGGAACCAATGTGCTGGTGGGCCATGACGGCGGAAAAATTGCCGGCGAGGCCCGGAAAATCCTGAACGGCGGCGGCAAAAAGGGCGGCGCGCTGGAATTCTGGGATGGCAATGTCAGCCTCAGGATCGCCTGGGAGCTGAAAAAGCGCAAAAACTATTTTATGACCCCCGCGGAGATACGCCTGGCCGAGGGGGCCCGGTTCTGAATGAAATTTTATCCGGCCGGTCCACTCCGGAGCGCCGGATTTTGTCACGCGGCAGGTCGTTTGCTTCAAGGAGATAGAGATGCCGGCTGATGACCGGAAATTTTTCGTCCATGAAAGCTCCTATGTCGATGAGGGAGCCGAGGTCGGCGCGGGCACCCGGATCTGGCATTTCTGCCATGTGATGGCCGGCGCGCGGGTTGGCTC
>MFIX01000219.1:7419-7684 GCA_001780825.1 Candidatus Glassbacteria bacterium RIFCSPLOWO2_12_FULL_58_11
CATACCCCGCGCAAGCACGAGTACATGGAGACCCTGGTCCGGCGCGGCGCCTCGATCGGGGCCAATGCCACCGTGGTCTGCGGCAACACTATCGGGGCCCATGCTTTTATCGGAGCCGGCTCGCTGGTCACCCATCCGGTGCCGGATTTCGGCCTGGTTTACGGCGTGCCCGCCCGGCTGAAAGGCTGGATGTGCAAGTGCGGGGTCGGCCTCGGGCTCGGAACGGATGAGCGCGGAAAGGAAGAGGCCCGCTGCGCGGACTGCG
>MFIX01000219.1:7802-10892 GCA_001780825.1 Candidatus Glassbacteria bacterium RIFCSPLOWO2_12_FULL_58_11
TGATCGCCCTCGAAAAGGTGTTCGACAACGCGATCTTCGACAACCAGGTAAAAAAGCTGCTCCAGCGCATCCGGCGCCTCAAAGACGGCCGGGTGGAAATCTCGCTGGTGGTCCTGCTGCCCTGGATCGAGCTGACCCGGCGGGGGATTTATTCTAATTTCCAGCGCTATAAGCGTGAGATCGACAGTCTGCGAAAGGAGCTGGCTGCGGAGGGCATCCGGCTGGTCGCCGTGCGCACCCTCTACCCCTCGGCTTTTTTCAATATGCGCCTGGCCGGGCTGGTCTGGTTCAGCCTGATTTCTCTCCCGGCCGTGCTCTGGCAGATTCTGGCCCGGCGGGCCGACGTGGTGCACTGCCGCTACTATTATGCGGCCTTTGTCGCTATGCTGGCCGCGAAATTTACTTTCGGCCGGGTAAAAGTGGTTTTCGATGTCCGCACCCTGCTGCCCGAGCAGGGAGTGGTTTACGGAATATGGAAAGAGGGCGGGCCGGTCTTCCGCTTCTGGAAGGCGCTCGAGCGCCGGATGTTCGCCTCTGCCGCCCGGGTGGTTTCGGTCTCCCCGGCGATGACCGAGCGGATCCGGGCCGCGTGCCCGGAGGCCTCCCTCGAGACGATTCCGAATTTTGTCGATCTGGAAACCTTTCGCCCGGACTCCGAAGTCCGCGGGGAAATACGGCGGGAGCTGGGTCTGGAGGAGCGGATAGTGCTGGTCTTTTCCGGGACCCTCGGCGGCCGTTACCCGGCCGGGCGCATGGCGGAGTGCGTAAACTCTTTTTTCAGAATTTTCGGCAAGAACAGTTTTTTTCTCCTGCTTACCAGCTCGGATGAAAAGCGGCGCTCGCCGCTCAAGGCCCTTTTGACCGGGGCGGGTCTGGAGGAGGGAAAAAGCTGGCGGGCGGTCAATCTGCCCCCGCGGGAAGTGCCCGCCTATCTTAATGCGGCGGACTGGGCCCTGCTGGTCCTGGGAGATTTTCTGACCAGCGAGACTTTCCTGCCGCTCAAGTTTTCGGAGTACCTGGCCTGCGGACTGCCGATCCTCACCCATCCGGCCAACCGGGAGCTAACCAGTCAGGTCGAAAGCTACGGGGTCGGCGCGGCCCTGGATGATAGCGTGCAGGCCCGGTCCGTCTCCGGTGAAAGCCTGCCCGGGAGCCGGGAGGCCCTGCGCAGGCGCTGCCTCGAGGTCGCCCGGGAGGAATTCGACATCAACCGTTTCGCCGCCCGCTACGCCGCGATTTACGCCGAGCTGGCCGGTGGAGAGGAGTCCGGCGGATGAGGGCAGAACGCGCGCTGAAAGTCCTTTTTTTTACCGAGGGCACCCGGACCTCCGCGGCCAGCCGGATCCGCGTCTATAACTATCTGGACTATCACCGGCAAGACCAGCGGATCGAGGCCCGGACCGTCAGTTTCACCTCCGAGTCGTATTGCCGGAGAATTGTCTCCGGGCAGCCGGCTGCCCGGGTGCGCCGCCTGCTGGAAAAATTTTACCAGCTCCTGGCGCTTCTCCGGCTGGCCCTGGGCGCGCTGAGCGCCGATGTGGTGCTGATCCAGCGGGTCCTGCTGCCCGTCGGCCTGCAAAGACTTATCCGGCGGCTCAACCCCCGGCTGGCTTACGATTTCGATGATGCGGTCTATCTGGGCGGCGGCCGGTCTCCCGATAAACGTTTCGCCCTCCAGCTTGCGCTGGCCCGGAGAGTGATTGCGGTCAGCCGGGCCGCCCTGGAAGAGGCCGCCGCGCGCGGGGCCGCGCGGGACAAGCTGGCTGTCCTGCCCAGCCCGGTGGATACCGCCGCTTACAAGGCAGGGTCCGGCCGGGACGATGCACTATTTACCATCGGCTGGGTCGGCTCGCCGGCCACCACTCCGTACCTGGAGTCGATCTGGCCGCAACTGGAGCATTTCGCCGGAGCCGAGGCGCGGGTCCGTTTTCTGTTTATCGGGGCGAGGCCTTTCGACACTGGGGCGTTCGCGGCCCGGACCAGTTTCCTGGACTGGTCCCCGGAGGCCGAGACCAAGGAGCTCTGCCGCCTGGATGCCGGCCTGATGCCGCTGAAAGATGACCTCTGGTGCCGCGGCAAGGGCGGCTATAAGCTGATCCAGTACATGGCGGCCGGGGCCGCCTGCCTGGCCTCGCCGGTGGGGGCGAACCTCGAGATTGTGGTGGAGGGTGTCACCGGCTACTTTGTCCGCGGGGAACAGGACTGGGAAACTCTGCTGGCCAGGCTGCTGGCCGACCGCGGGCACTGCCGGGCGCTGGGTGAGGCCGGCCGGAAGCGGGCGCTCGAGCTTTATGATTACTCAGTCCTTGCACCGCAGTTTTTTTACTTGCTGGAAGAAATCGGAAGCTTGCAGCCCTAAGGAGAGCATGAAACTATCCGTCATCATACCGGTTTTCAACGAGCAGTCGACGATCGGGGAGATAATCGACCTGGTAAATGAGGTGGAGGTCGATAAGGAGGTCATCCTGGTGGATGACGGCTCCACGGATGGCACGATCGAGGCGATCCGCAAAAAGGAACACGAGGTAACCAAGGTTTACCATTCGCCGGTCAATTTCGGCAAGGGCGCGGCGATCCGGGTCGGCCTGACTTATGTTACCGGAGATGTGATCGTGATCCAGGATGCCGATGCCGAGCTCGATCCCCAAGAGTACCACTTGCTGTTGAGTAAGATCGAACAAGGCGCGGAGGTGGTTTACGGGTCGCGGTTCCTCAAGCTGAACCCGCGAATCTCGACCCTTTCCCGTCTGGCCAACCGCTTCCTGACCTTGCTGACAAACCTGCTTTACGGCTCACAGCTTACGGACATGGAAACCGCGTACAAAATGTTTCGCGTAGAGGTGGCCCGGCAGCTTAAGCTCCGCTGCATCGGCTTCGAGTTCGAGCCCGAGATCACCGCTCAGTTCCTCAAGCTCGGCTGCCGGATCGAGGAGGTGCCGATTTCCTACAACCCGCGCACCGCCAAGGAAGGAAAGAAGATCACCTGGCGGGATGGTGTGCGGGCGATCTATTACCTGTTCTATTACCGCTTCAGAAAATAAGCCCGGTCCGGCGGGCCGGGTTTACTGATCTTTTGTTTGGAGATGTCCG
>MFIX01000219.1:10901-29843 GCA_001780825.1 Candidatus Glassbacteria bacterium RIFCSPLOWO2_12_FULL_58_11
ATTGCCGGAATTGTGGACAGCCGCGGCCGCCCGGTGGAACAGGCGCTGCTCCGGGCAATGGCGGATAAGCTGAGCCACCGCGGGCCGGATGACGACGGATTCTACCGCAACGCCGCCGCGGAGGGCGAGGCCGGTGCGGGCCGGACCAGCGCCGGCCTGGCTTTCCGCCGTCTGAGCATTATCGATGTCGCCGGAGGCCACCAGCCGCTGGTCAATGAGGACGGCTCCTGCCAGCTCATTTTCAACGGCGAGATATACAACTACCTGGAACTGCGCCCCCGGCTCGAAGAGCTGGGACACCGCTTCCGCACCAACTCGGATGCCGAAACCATACTGCACCTCTACGAAAGCTACGGCAGCCGGGGCATGCTCGAGCGCCTGCGCGGCATGTTCGCTTTCGCTCTCTGGGACAGCCAGCGGGAGACCCTCCTGCTCGCCCGCGACCGCGTGGGCAAGAAGCCTCTGGTGTATCACCTGGAAGATGGCCGCCTGAGTTTCGCCTCCGAGCTGGCCTCCCTCCTTGTGGACCGGCGCATAGAGCGCCGCGTGGACTGGACCGCCGTTTACCATTATTTGACATTCATGTGCGTGCCCTTCCCCCTTACCGCTTTCCAGGGCGTGAAAAAGCTCCCACCTGCGCATTTTTTGGAATTCCGCGAGGGCCAGATCGAGCTGGGCTGTTACTGGGAGCTGCGCTACGGCCCGAAATTAAAGCTGAGCCGCGAGGAGGCTTGCGAGGCGATCCGCGAAAAGCTGCTCGAGTCGGTCCGTCTCCGCCTGATGAGCGAGGTGCCCCTGGGGGCTTTCTTGAGCGGTGGGATTGATTCCAGCGCGGTGGTTGCCGCGATGAGCCGGGCCGGTACAGGCAAAGTGAAAACCTTTTCTATCGGCTTTACCGAGAAAAAATTCAACGAGCTGCCCCATGCGCGTCTCGTGGCGCAAGCCTATGGTACTGAACACCAGGAATTTATCGTCGAGCCCAAAGCCCTCGAAGTGCTGCCCGTGCTGGTCGAACACTACGGCGAGCCCTTTGCGGACAGCTCGGCCATCCCAACCTATTACCTGGCCCGCATGACCCGCCAGCATGTCACCGTGGCGCTTAATGGGGATGGCGGAGATGAATCGTTCACCGGATACCGCCGGCACTATGCGAACCGGATGGCCGACCGTTTCCATGCTTTTCCGGGAATGCTCCGCCGGCCGGTGCACCAGGCCCTAAAGGCCTTCTCTCCCAGGGCTTACGAGCGAACCAGCCTGGCCGCCGGACTGGCACGCTTCGCCGATGCCGCCTCCCTGCCCCGCGCCGAGCGTTTCGCCCGCTGGATGGGGTTCTTTACCGGCGAGGAAAAGCGGGCGCTGCTGTCCCCGGAAGTCCTGAGAGAGGTGGAAGGCCACGATTCTCCGGAGCTTCTCGCCCGGCTGTTCGCCCAGGCTGAGCGCCTGGACGGGTCGGATGCCGCCGCCCTGGTCGATGCGCTGTTCTATCTGCCCAATGATCTGCTGGTCAAGATGGACATTGCCACCATGGCCAACTCCCTCGAAGGCCGCAGTCCCTTCCTGGACCACGAGCTGATGGAGTTCGCCGCCCGCCTGCCCGCGGATTACAAGCTGCGCGGCAACCGGCTCAAGGCGATCCTGAAACAGTCCGTGGCCCCCTGGCTGCCCCAGGAAACCCTGAGGAAGCCCAAGTGGGGCTTCGCCGTTCCCATCGGACACTGGTTCAGGGGTGAGCTACGCCAGTTCCTGCAGGACCACCTGCTCGACCGGACCGCTGTCAACCGCGGCTTTTTCAGGCATCTGGAGATCGAAAGACTGATAAAAACTCATTTGGAGGGCCGACGCGATCTGGGGCACCATCTCTGGATACTGCTGATGTTCGAGCTCTGGCAGCGGGCCTTTTTCAACAACGGCAGATGAAAAAAGTCCTGTATATTACCTATGACGGGCTGCTCGACCCGCTGGGCTACTCCCAGGTCCAGCCATACCTGCGGGCGCTGGCAGGCAAAGGCGCTTCACTTTGGGTCCTGAGCTTTGAAAAAGCGGAGCGTCTCCGCGAGTCTGAGGCCGGCCTGGTCAAAAGCCGCCTCGTCTCGTGCGGGATCGCCTGGCACTACCTGCGCTACCACAAGCGGCCGGCTGTCGCCGCCACGGCCTGGGATATCGCCGTTGGATTTTTAACCGGCCTGGTGCTGGTACTGCACCACCGGATCGGAATAATACATGCCCGGAGCTATATCGCCGCCGCTATCGCCCTGGGCCTTTGCCGCCTGACCGGGACCCGCTTTCTGTTCGACATGCGCGGCTTCTGGCCCGATGAGCGGGTCGAGGGCGGGACCTGGCAGGCGGGAGGGCTGCTCTACCGGATATTCAAGCGCCTCGAGCGCATATTCCTGGGGCGGGCCGACTCGATTGTCGTGCTGAGCCATCGCGGCGCTGAGCTTCTGCCCGGGATGATTCCCGCTCGGCGCACAGCTCCTGAAATCGCGGTGATCCCGACCTGCGCCGACCTGGAGCTCTTCCAGCCCTGGCCCGGCAAAAAGCGCGAGGCGGGCGGGTTGAAACTGGTCTACATCGGCAGCCTCGGCACCTGGTACCTGGCCCGCGAGATGACGGAGTTTTTCGGAGAGCTTTACCGGAGGCTTCCCGAAAGCACTTTTACGGTAATCACGCCCTCCTCCCCGGCAGTATTTTACTCGAGCCTCGAAGGCCTGAGCCTGCCTGAGGGAGCGGCCGGCAGGATAAGAATCTCCGCCCTGCCTTACCAACAGGTGCCGGAGGTCCTGGGAGAGGCGGACTGCTCGATATTCTTTATCCGCCCGGTGCCCAGCAAACAGGCTTCCTGCGCCACAAAATTCGGCGAGAGCCTGGCCTGCGGAGTGCCGGTGGTGATCAATTCCGGGATCGGCGACCATGACCGCCAGGTAGAGAGCCGCAATGTCGGCGTGGTGGTCGGCCGGATGGACGGGACCGGCTACGGCGTGGCCCTGGACCGCCTGCTGGCCCTGCTCGAGGACCCGCAACTTGCCCGGCGCTGCCGGAAGGCCGCCGAGGAGGAATTCGCACTCGATTCAGCGGCGGACAGCTATCTCGAGCTCTACCGCCGAATGTCCGCCGATAGGGTATAATATGAAAGTTCTATTTTTAGTCCCCTATCCGCCGCAAGGGGCCAGCAACCGTTTCCGGGTCCTCCAGTTTCTGCCTTATCTGGAAAAAGCGGGTATCGCCTGCCGGGTCAGGGCCTTCTACAATGAACGGCTCTGGAGCATCCTGTATGCCCGCGGCCGTCTCCTGCGGAAAATATTTTACGGGCTGGCCTGTGCGCTGAACCGTCTGCTCGATCTGGCGCGGTGCCTGGCATATGATGTAGTGTTCATCCACCGGGAAGCCTTTCCGGTCGGTCCGGCCTGGTTCGAGGCCCTGTTGAGGCTGCTCGGGAAGCCTTATGTTTACGATTTCGACGATGCCCTTTTCCTGCCCAATGTGGCCCGGCCGAACCGCAGGTTCGGCAAACTCAAGTGCCCGGGCAAGACCGCCTCGATCATCCGAGGCAGCCGGGTAACCATTGCCGGCAACAGCTATCTGGCTGAATATGCCGGGCGCTCCGGGGCAAAAAAAATTGTCATCCTGCCCACGGTGGTGGACACCGGTGCTTTCGTTCCGCTCGCGGGGAAAAGGGACAGCGGCCGGGTGGTGATCGGCTGGATCGGCAGCCCGACCACAATAGAGTTTCTCGAGGATTTCAGGCCCGTTATCGATGAGGTGCTTTCCCGCTGCCCGGACCAGGCTTGTTTCAGGATAGTCGGCGGAAGGCTCGAGGGCGAGCTGCCGCCGGGAGTTTCCTGCCTTCCCTGGTCGCTGGATACCGAGCTACGGCAGCTCCAGGACTTCGATATCGGTATCATGCCGATGCCGGACGATGAGTGGACCCGGGGCAAATGCGCTTTCAAGGCCATCGAGTACATGGCCGTCGGCATTCCCGCTGTTTGCAGCCCGGTTGGTATGAATCTTGAGCTGATCCAGCCCGGAGTCAGCGGATTCCTTCCAGCCGGCCGGCGTGAGTGGGTGGAGATTCTCTGCACGCTGGTCGGGGATAAGAGCCTCCGGGAGCGGGTCGGCCGGGAGGGGAGAAAATTGATTGAAACGAGTTTCAGTCTCCGCATGACTGCGCCGCGCTTTAAGAAGGCAATCCTTGACGCGGGGTCTGAGAAACTGTCACCTTAATATAGGACAAACCCGGGCTGGACCACCCGCAGGGAAGCAAAAGCTGATGCCAAAGGAGAAACAATTGTGAATATTATCGATGAAAAGGGCCGGCTTTTCGGCCTGATCAACCTTCTCGACCTGATCGTTCTGCTCGGTGCGCTGATTGTACTATATCTGGGAATATCCGTTTTTCTGGTCCTGAAAGCACCCGCCCTCAAGCTGGTCGGTTTCTCTCCAGACCGGATAGAAGAAGGAACATCGGTACCGGCGACCGCTGAATTGATTAATAACCGCAGTATTGTTTCGGCCAGCCTCCGGCTAATTCCGCATAGCTTTCCCGGAGAAACAGTCCAATTGACCTGCCAGAGCAGCGTAATCAATAACAAACAACTGACCTTCTCCTACCCTCAGAATCTTAAGCCCGGCGAATACGAGGTTGAGTTGGAAATCGCCGTTAAGGACATTTTCTCCCGGACTTCGATCCACATCGATCGTCTCGCGGGAAAGTTCCTGACTGTCGAGCCCAAAAAAATCGAAGTGGTCGAAATACCGGTGGAAGTAAAGCCCGTGTTCGACAGCAAGTGCCTCTGGGAAGTCGGATTGAGCGTAGTTATCCCGGGGGATCAGCTCGTTGGAAACAATCCGCCGAACGCCGGGGAAAATTTCTCACTCAGTTTCCCGGACCTGAAAGCCGTGCTCGCTGGGATCCGTGAAAGCACTCCCGCCGAGTTCCGGGCTCTTCCTTCAGGACTCCGCCGGGCGGGCGCCCGCACAGTCGATTTGACAATTACTGGCGAGTTCCCGGCATTGGATTTATACCTGAAAAACTCCGCGACTCAGTTGACCCTTTATCGGCCGGAGGGCAATTTGACCGGCTACATACTGAATCGGGCATTCGCAGTGCTCGATCTGATCTTATACATCGAGCGAAACTCCCAGCTGGCGGCCTTGCAAAAGGCGGCGCTGGAAAAAGCCGCGGGAAATAATGGCCGCCCGGAGATGATTGCTTTGTTCGGCGAGATCGATAATCCCTGGCTTAAAGCCAGCGAGGGCCGTTCTTCCCTGAAAATACAGCAGACCTATCAGATCGCCCGGCTGAAATTAGCCTGTTCGGTCGAAAATGGAAAACTGCAATACAATAACCAGCCTCTCGAGCCCAACCGGTTGGCAGAATTCAGGTTCGGCGTAGAAAGCATCGAGGGCGCCGTGCTGGCCAATTCTCCGGACTATGTAAACCTGACTCATTATATGCTGCTGACAAATTTTCCGCGGAGACTTGTCCCCCTGCTCAAGCCGGGAATAGTGATTGTACATCCCTCATCCGGTGAAACCCTGGGCTATGTGTTGAAAGTGCTCGATTGTGGTGCAATCGATCCACAATCCCTGATGAGGCCGGATGCTCCCACCGAGCTTGGCGAGCTGTTCTGCCGGGCCATGGTCCAGTTGGCCCTAAACTGCACATACGGGAACGGACTCTTTTCATTTAACGGCGCGACCGTAGATTACGGCGCCAATTTAAATTTCCGTATGCTCGGTGAAAATTTGTCCGGTATAGTCAGTTATTCCGGTACGCTGCCCCCGCAAGGGCGGCCGGTTTGGCAAGAGGTGAAGGTCGAGTTCAGGAACATTTCGCCTGAGGTCGCCGGGCTGATCAGTGCTGGCGATAGCGAGACGGTGATCAATGGTCCGGTGACCAAGCGAATCAAGTCCATTGAATCGAATGATTCAGCGCGGGCTGTCGTTCCTAATGCTGAGGGCCTTTATAGACTGGGCCGGCATCCGCTCAACCGGGATGTGCGTTGCCGCATGGAGCTCTATGTCTCCAAGTCCGGCGATTTCTATTACTACAATAACACTCCCCTGTATCTTGGAATGAGCATTCCTTTTAGCTGCAAGGGCACGGGAATTAACGGTATCCTGGTCGATTTCCAAAGCCGGTGATTTATGGTCATGACTGAATCTGTCCGCTACAGAATTCTGGATAATTCGGCGGTCCTGTCGTTTTTCAGTCGGCTGGCCCGCGGAAGCTTGTTCCTGCAATACGTGCACAATCTTTTTGCATTTATGCGGCGTATCGAGGAACGGTCCGTCTCGATAATCGAGGGCAGCCGCTGCCTCGCCTTTTTCAAGGTGGGAGATTACCTGGAAGCTGACAGTTCAAAACTGCTGGCCGCGGTCCGGAGCGCGGATACCTTCCGCTGGTCAAGCAGAATATTGCTCTCCCTCCGGGACCGGCTCGTGGCCGGTTTGCGAGGAACTTTACCCTCGAACAGCGCTGTCAGTTCATTGATCGAGAGCCTTGGAAATCACCGTCACGGGTTACTCGCCCCGCGCAACCGGCTGATATTCGTGTCGATTTTTCTGGCTACTTTTTATGCGCTCCGTCTGCTGCTGGTCACTCTTTTTTCAGAGGCTGAATATTATCTTACGTGGAGCTCCGGACTGATCCTGGCTTTGCTGCTGCTTGGCCTGTTGACCAATCTTGCCCCGGAGAAAGCGGAAGAATCCGGCAATGATAGCCCTGCCGGCGTCCTTGAAAAGACGGGCACTGCCATCCGCAGGGCCTTTAAACTTGCCCGCGCCGCCGGGATCGTTGATCTCCGGGCGTTTCCATATTTCTGACAGGCAAGGCCGTCCGGGAATGACTCTTGCCTTCCTTCCCGCGGAGCAACCCGGACGGCATTATTAATTAGATTTTACCGGATTATGGATGTCAAAAAGAAAAAACATGCTGACAAACGAAGACATAGTCTGTTTTTCCTCAATCGATTGGGATTTCAACTGGCAGGGACATCAGGAGATCATGCGCCGGTTAGCCGCCGCCGGTAATCGCGTGCTTTTTGTCGAAAATACCGGCGTGCGTTCTCCGCAATTCCGGGATTATGGGCGCCTGGTGAGCCGCTTCCGCAACTGGTGGCGGGGCTACAAGGGGATCCGCCTAGAAGAGAATAATCTGTATGTATTCAGCCCGCTTATCCTGCCCTTTCCACACTCCAGACTGGCCCGCTGGCTGAACAAGCGCCTGCTGCTGCGGCTGCTCAATTCCTGGTGCCGCTCCCAGAAATTCAATAATCCCGTGGTCTGGTCTTTTCTGCCGAGCTGGCTGACTTTGGAGTTAATTAAAGGTCTGCCTTGCCGGATCTTGATATATTATTGCATTGACAGTTTCGAGCATAGTTCACCGCAAGCGGCCAGAATAAAGGCCAGCGAACAGGAGATGATCCGCCTGGCGGACCTGGTTTTTGTCACCTCGGAACAGCTTCGCGAACATTGCAGCCGGGGCAATGCAAACGTCCACAAGTTTCCCTTTACGGTGGACTACGAGCCATTTGAGAAGGCCCGGGAAAGCGCGGACTCTCAACCGCCCGGAGATCTCGGATCGATACCCGGACCGCGGGTCGGTTATATCGGCGGCCTGCACCGCTGGCTCGACCAGGAGCTCGTGGCCAGCCTGGCCGAAGAGTTGCCTGGGGTCAATTTTGTCTTTGTCGGGCCGGAACAGGAACCGGTGGATTCCCTGCGCGGCAAGGCCAACATCTTTCTTCTGGGAAGCAAACCCCACGCCCGGTTACCGTTTTACCTGCGCTATTTTGATATCGCGCTTATCCCTTACCGCATAACCGATTATACGGATAGCGTCTACCCGACCAAGCTGAACGAATACCTGGCTATGGGCCTCCCCGTGGTTTCGACTCCGATCCGGGAAGTAGTTTTTTTCGCCGAACAGAATCCGGAGATGGTCTCTCTGGGCCGCCGGGCCGGAGAACTGGCCGAGGTGATCCGGCGCAGGCTCGCGGGAAAAAACTCTCCGGAGGAGCGGGAGGCGCGCCGGGCCCGGATCGAGCTGGCCCGGAAAAGCTCCTGGTCGGTCAAGATCGAGCAGATGAGCGGGCTGATCCAGGAAAAAATGGACGCGGTGACCGGGACCGTCCAGCCGCAGTGGCGGGAACGCCTGGCTGAATCTCTCTCCGCGCACCGGGAAAAAACTCTCGCCGTCCTGGCTCTGGCAGTTCTGCTCTATGGCGTTTTGCTCTATTCGCCGCTGCTCTATTTCCTGGGAAGTCCCCTTAAAATCGAGGAGCCGCTGGTCCGGAGCTCCGTGATCCTCGTCTTTGGCGGCGGAGTAGGCGAAACAGGCCGTCCGGGCATCTCCACCCTCGAAAGGACGCATTATGCGGTCGAGCTTTATCAAAAACATTATGCCGACAGGATAATATTTTCCAGCGGCTACCAGCAGTTCAGAAGAAAGGACGCCGAGGACATGGTAAATATCGCCTCGGGCGAAGGGGTGCCCCGCGAATCGATTATCATCGAGGAAACGGCCGCCAATAATTACGAGAACGTGGTAAATTGCCTGGCGCTCATGAGAAGCCACGGTTTCAGCTCGGCTATCGTGGTCTCTGGACAATACAATATGCTGCGGACAAAGCTGCTCTTTGAACATCAGTACGAGCTCGACCCGGCGCACGGATTGCCATCGGACTCGCTGCATCTGGCGCCGGTGGCCGGGAGTATTTTTTTCCACCCGGTGGAGGGCAGCCGTTTCGCGCAGTTGACGGCTATCCTGCACGAGTATGCGGCGGTTGTAAACTACTGGTGGCGCGGTCTTATCTTAAGATAGAGAAGCCTATTGGAGAAATCTCAAGCTTTGTATATCTGGCTGCCAAGGGTGGGCCGAAGGCCTCTTGACCTGCCCTTGACAGCCAAAATTGCAATAAATTTCACAATTGGGGCCGTTGAAAATAAATTTTTCAACGCCCCTCCGGCGGGCGGAAGATTGATTCAAGTCAAACACAAATTTAAAATCCTCCGGATCATCGCCCGGCTGAATATCGGCGGACCGGCCCTGCATGTCATCATTCTCAACAGCGAGCTGGACCCGGAAACCTATGTCTCCCAGCTGGTCACGGGCCGGGAATCCCCGGCCGAGGGAAACATGAACGACCTGGCCTCGGAGAAAGGCGTGGTACCGATCATCATCGATGCCCTGGGGCGGGAGATCTTTTTCAAGGAAGACATCCGGGCCCTGATCAAGCTGATCCGTCTGATCAACCGGGAGAAACCGGATATAGTGCATACGCATACCGCCAAAGCGGGTACTCTGGGAAGGATCGCGGCAAAACTGACCGATGTGCCGATAATCATCCACACTTTCCACGGGCATATCTTCCACAGCTATTTCGGTTCTCTCAAGAGTAAATTATTCTTGTGGTTAGAACGTCTGTTAGCTAAATTCACCGATGTTATCATCACGGTCGGAGAGCAGCAGCGCCGGGAGATAATCGAATACCGGGTAGCGGAGCCTGAAAAAGTGGTCGCGGTTCCTCTGGGCCTGGATTTGAAGCCCTTTATCAATGCCAAGTCCGATCCGAACCTGTTGCGCGATGAGCTGGGACTGAACCGGAACATTCTGCTGGTGGGGATTGTCGCCAGGCTGGTCCCGATCAAGAACCATATCTGTTTTCTGGAAGCCGCCCGTCTGGTGCTCGAAAGGTATGATGACGCGCGGTTTCTGATTATCGGCGATGGTGAGCTGCGCAAATATCTCGAACAGATGACCCGGGAACTCAGTCTGGAATCCCGGGTTATCTTTATGGGGTTTCAGCACAACCTGGTTAAAATTTACGCCGGTTTGGACATTGTCACCTTGAGCTCTTTTAACGAGGGGCTGCCGGTCGCTCTGATCGAGGCCATGGCGGCCGCTAAACCTGTCGTCTCGACCAATGTCGGTGGCGTCGGGGACCTCATTCTGGACGGTGACAATGGATTGCTGGTGCCCTCCAATGATCCGGCGGCGCTGGCCGAGGCGATTCTGTTCTTATTGAAAAACCCCGATCGCCGCAAAATGATGGGCATCGCCGGCAGGAAAAAAGCCTATCCCCTGTTCGACAAAAACAGGCTGCTGCTCGATATCGACAGACTATACCGGAAACTGCTGACGGCTGAGAAAACACATCTGTAGATACTGCAAGGCGGCCGGACCGGTCGGCGGGTGAGTGGGCGAAACAGGCGGCAAAGCTATTCTTTTACCGGGATATAAAATATTTCCGGCAAATCCGGCGCCAAAAGAAATAAAAATTAAGTATTGAAAAACCTGTCCGCCTGCTCCCGCTCGATTACATGCCCCCGTGTTGCCCGCCATCCTCGTTCACCCTTTGCGCACTCTGCTGAAGGAGTCAGGCCATGCGAGCTCTGATCACCGGCGGCGCCGGTTTTATCGGCTCCCACTTAAGCGGAAAACTCCTCAACCTGGGGTATCAGGTTACGATCATTGATGATCTGTCCACCGGTACTCTGGAAAATATCCAACACCTGACCGGCCAGGAGAATTTCACCTTCGCCATCGAGAACATCCTCAACGAAACCGTCATGGACCGCCTGATCTATGAGTGCGATATTATCTTTCATCTAGCGGCCTCGGTAGGCGTGGAGCTCATTGTCAGTCACCCGGTGGCGGTGATCCAGACCAATATCCTCGGCACCGAGATGGTGCTTAAAATAGCCAACCGCTATAAAAAGAAAACCCTGCTTACCTCGACCAGTGAAATCTACGGGAAAAGCAATAAGGTTCCCTTTACCGAGGAAGATGACAGCTTGATGGGCCCGACCACCAAAAATCGCTGGTCTTATGCCTGTTCCAAGGCGGTGGATGAGTTTCTGGCCCTGGCCTACTACCACGAAAAAAAGCTCCCGGTGGTTATCGCCCGCCTGTTCAACACGGTGGGGCCGCGCCAGACCGGCCGCTACGGGATGGTAATCCCCCGTTTCGTGGCATATGCGCTGAAAAACGAGCCGATCCCGGTTTACGGGGATGGGAAGCAGACCCGCTGTTTTACTTACGTGGATGACACGATCGAATTCATTACCCGCCTGAGCCGGATTCCCGAGGCCGAGGGGCAGATCTACAATGTGGGAAACACTCAGGAAATTACGATCCGCGAGCTGGCCGATAAGATTCGTGCCATGGTCGGCAGCACCTCGGAAATTCGACTGGTGCCTTACGATCAGGCTTTTGCCGAGGGCTTCGAGGACATGCTGAAGCGGCGGCCCGATATCACTAAGGTCTCCGGTTGCACGGATTACCAGCCGAAATACGGCCTGGACTCGATCCTCGAGCAGGTAATCGCCTATGTCAGAGAAGTCGGGCCCGATGCCGTGCTGCGGCCGAAAGTACTGAAGTGAATCGTCCCCTGACCGACCCGGAATTCCAATTTCCGGTATGGAGAGGTTTGCACTGATGGAGATCACGCGGCAGGTTCTGGTCACTTCACTTCTGTCGTTGATCGGTTCCAGCCTTCTATCTTATTTCCTGGTCTTGTTTTTCAAGCGTCTGGCGCTCAAAACTGGCATTGTCGACAAACCACGCGGCGACCGCTTCCATCAGGAGCCGGTGCCCCTGATGGGGGGCAACGCGATTTACCTCACCTTCCTGATCTTCCTGGTCGTTCGGGATTTAATCGAAGTCTGGTTCGGGCTGGCCATGCTGGCCGGGGTGGTTTTTCTGCTCTACGGGATCATCCGCAAACCCGGGCGAATGTTCCTCTTTTTCGGCCTGGCGGTCGCCTGGTGTTCGCTGTGGGGCCTGGCGGCCACCGATGGCGTCGGGGACCAGATACTGGGCCTGCTGGTCGGGGGAACCATCCTGATGATGGTCGGCAATGTGGATGACGCCCGCGGCGGCATTATCCCCTATATTAAAGTCCTCGGCCAGACTATCGCCGGATTTTTCCTGATCTATTGCGGCATCAAGGTCAATTTCTTCGTCGATCTCGGCTATGACCTGGGATTTCAATGGATAAAATGGCTCAGCTCTCCGTTCACTCTTTTCTGGATTATCGGCATGACCAACGCCTTCAACCTGATCGACAACATGAACGGTCTTTCCTGTGGCGTGGCGGTAATCAGCAGCTTCTTTTTCGGGTTGATCTCCTTTGTCAACGGGCAGGTCCCGCTGGGCACGATCTTTTTCATATTCATGGGCGCGGGGATCGGTTATCTGCCGCACAATTTCCCCAGGGCGAAAATATTCATGGGCGATACCGGGAGTCTGTTCATCGGTTTCGTAATCGCCGGGCTCTCGATTGTCGGAAGCTGGAGCACCGCCGCCGGCTGGACGAGCGGCCCCCTGAAACTTTCCCTGGCGATACCGCTGCTGGTGCTGATCTACCCGATTTTCGACACCGTGCTGGTCATGGTGACCCGCTTCATGCGCGGCCGCCCGATCTCGCTGGGCGGCAAGGATCACAGCAGCCATCGTCTGGTCCGCCTGGGCCTTCAGCCCGTGGACACAGTCCTGCTGATCTATACTTTTTCCAGCTTCGCCGGATTCTGCGCGCTTTTCCTCACCATCATCGGCTATGAGCAGGCTCTTTTGATGCTGGCATTCCTTTTCCTTTTCATTTTTCTGGTGGGCCTGCGCCTGGGAAAAATCGCGGTCGATGGCTAGGGGTTTGCGGACTGAGTTTAATTGCTTATATTTAAGGGGGGATTAACAGTCATTCTCAATTTGTCTATAGAAAGGTTACTCCAAAAATGCGAAACCTAAATCAAACGGCTCAGTCCACAGGGACAAATCTTCCCACCGAGGAGCAGCTGAGGCTGCTCCTTGAAAATCTTTTCGAGCGCCAGAGATTGATCGAGCTGGCGCACCGCTGCACGACCCGTGATGAGAACCAGGACCTGCGGCAGACACGCACTTATGAGCTGATCGAAATCCTGGTCAAGGCCTGGGAATCCAGCCCGAAAAGAATCGCCGGCAGCCTCTGGGGGGCGATCGACCAGGAATTGGCGGGAAAACTGAAAAGCTATCTCGGCCTCGGCGAAACCAGGCTCCGCGATATGCTCACCACCCTGCAGTCCGAGGGTTCCTACGACCGTAAAACCTCGGCGATCCTCCTCTGGGTCCTGCTGCACGAGAAGCATGACAACCTGCTGGAGGAGTTTAAGTCGATCCTGGGCCAGCGGTTCAGGGACTCGGGCAGCCTGCTGGCCACCCGGCCGATGTGCCTGGGCAAGTTCCACGACCTGGAGGAACAGATTGCCGGGCTGGGGCGCGAGCTCAAGGCCCTGCTGATCGAGCAAACCCGGGAGATCGGCAGTCTGGATAAACGGCTCAAGGAATTGGAGACCGCCGGCGGAGGCGACAGCCCGCCTACCGGGTTTACCGGCGGCAGCGAAGCTCTGCAGCGCCGGCTGGAGGCATTGCCGACGGAAAAAGTTCGCGTGGGCGTGTTTGTCGACGTGCAGAACATGTTCTACGCGGCCAAGAAGCTGGATGGGGCCCGGCTGGATTATGAATCGATACTCGACCGCATAGTCAGCGGCAGGAGGCTGATCAAGGCCGCGGCCTATATCGTGGAGTCCGCGGAGATCGACCAGAGCGGCTTTATCAGCGTGCTGGAGAAAAAAGGCTACCAGGTGCGCCGCAAGGAGCTGAAAAGCTTCATGGACGGCACGGCCAAAGGCGACTGGGACATGGGCATGGCCATCGATATCCTGGAATTGTGCAATTACCTCGATGTCGTGGCCCTGGTCACCGGGGATGGGGATTTCGTTTCCCTGGTCCGCCTGGTGAAAAAGCTCGGGCCCACCGTCGAGCTCTACGCTTTCGGCCATAACCTGAGCAGCGAGCTTAAGGAGACCGCCGACCGCTTCATCGAGATCGGCCCGGAGGTGCTGCTGAAAAACTTCCATCACCAATCTCAGTCCGATTCCGCCGGAAAAGCCGCGGCTGAGCAGTCCCAGGCCGCCTCGCCCGCGGAGGCCGGCTCCAGGGAAGATAAAAACAAATGAGGGCGATTATCGTCGGGGCGGGGGATGTCGGCTTTCAGCTTGCCGCCAGGCTCTCGCAGCAGGGCGGGGAAATTGTCGTGGTGGAGCTCGACCAGAGCAAGGTGGACCGGGTCGAGGACCATCTCGATGTGCTGGCCCTGCAGGGCAGCGGTGTGGACTACCGGGTGCTGGAGAAAGCCGGTATCGTTGAGGCCGATACCCTGATCGCGGTCAGCGACAACGATGAGGTCAACATACTGGCCTGCCAGATCGCCCAGCGCTACGACACGCGTCTTAAAATAGCCCGCGTGGGCGGCGATTATTACTACGGCGAATCCGCCCTGATGTCCCCGGCTCCGCTGGGTGTGGATGTAATGGTTAACCCGGTGGAGGCCTGTTCGGCGGAGATTGAAAAGCTGCTCAACTATGCCGCGGCCTCGGATGTGGTGGAATTCGCCGGGGGCGAGGTCGTCCTGATGGGCATGCGGGTCGGCGAGCGCTTCCAGTACCGCGATGTGCCCCTGAAAAAGATCGCCGGCGAATTCGAGCGCCGCAAGTTCCTGATCACCGCGATAGGACGCGGCGATCAGACAATCATTCCCGGCGGCAACGATGTAATCAAGACCGGCGACCTGCTCTATGTGATCGGCAAGAGCGAGGCGGTGGATGACATTCTGCGGCTGGCCGGTTACGAAAATCGCAAGCTGCAGCGGGTCATGATCGCCGGCGGGACTCAGGTGGCGGTCCGGCTGGCCCACCGCCTGGAAAACAGTGGCGTTACCCCGATCATTTTCGAGGCCGACCGCGGCCGCTGTGCCGCTCTGGCCGAGGAGCTCGCCGCCAGTCTGGTGCTCAACGGGGATGCCACCGATATCGACCTGCTCCAATCCGAGGGCGTCGATGGCGTGGATGGCTTCGTCGCCCTTACCGAGAGCGATGAAAACAACATTATCAGCTCCCTGGTTGCCAAAAACATGGGGGCGACCAAAACCATTTCGCAGATCAAGCGGCTCGAATACCTGAGTCTGGCGGGCCGGATCGGTATCGATGCAGCGGTCAGCCCCCACCTCTCGACGGTCAATGCGATCCTGGCCGCCACCCACAGCGAGCGGCTCCTGGCCCTGGCTACCATCCGCGGCCTGAGCGTTCAGATCATGGAAGTCTCGATCCCGCCAAAACTGCCGATCATAGGCAAGCCGCTTAAAAAGTTGAAGCTCCCCTCCGATTGTATCCTCGGTTCGCTGGTCCGCGGCGATCAAATCCTGATCCCCCACGGCGATGACCGCCTGGAGCCCAATGACCGGGCGATCATTTTCACCCTCGCCAAACAGGCCCGGAAAGTGAGCAAGTTCTTTCTCTGAGACTCTCGCCGGCTTCCTGAAATTGAGCGGCCGCGCCCTTCTCCCGCCCCGGCCGGTGGCTCTCTTTCAGGAATTTTCCGCTTGTCAATTCCCGAAATTATCGTTATGAAAAGCCGACTGTTCCGATAATAGTGGAAAGAAACCCGCTGCCGGTGTTATATTTATGGTTTTATTGGAGCAATCCCGCTTCTCGCCTTGCAGGTTCAAAAAGGGCTGGTTGGATTCGCGATGAAAATCAGGCTGGTAATTCATGTCGTCGCCCTGGTGCAGGTCTTTGTCGGCCTGAGCATGCTGCTGCCGGTGCTCTGCGCCGTCTATTATCAGGAAAGCGCGCTGGTGCCGCTGTTGTGGGCCATGGCGGTCACCGTGGGCAGCGGCCTGCTGGCCGCCCTGCTGACCCGTCAGCAGGAGGACATCCGGATCCGCGAGGGATTTGCCATCGTTTCCCTGGGCTGGGTGGCCATCGCCGGTTTCGGCATGCTGCCGTTTCTGTTCTCGGGAACGATCTCCGGTGTGACCGACGCCTACTTCGAGACCATGAGCGGTTTCACCACCACCGGCGCCTCGATATTGACCGATGTAGAAATCCTGCCCCGCTCGATCCTGCTCTGGCGCAGCTTGACCCAGTGGCTCGGAGGCATGGGGATAATCGTCCTCTCGATAGCGATCCTCCCCTTCCTGGGAGTCGGCGGGATGCAGCTCTTCCGCGCCGAGGTGCCGGGGCCCTCGGTGGACCGCCTGAAGCCGCGGATTTCCCAGACCGCCGGTTTGCTCTGGATGGTCTATCTCCTGCTGACCGTCATGGAGATCCTGATGCTGATGCTCGGAGGAATGGATCTGTTCGATTCCGCCAATCACAGTTTCACCACCATGGCCACCGGCGGTTTTTCCACCCGCAACCTTTCGGTCGGCTATTACCGCAGCGCTTACATCCAGTATGTGGTGACCTTTTTCATGTTCATGGCCGGCATCAATTTTTCGCTGCACTACCGCAGCCTTACCGGCCTGAATCTGAAAGCCTATTTCCGGGACCGGGAATTGGTGTTTTACGTGCTGATACTCCTGGGGGCCACCGGAGCGATCTATGTCTGCAACGGTATGGAGGGCGAAGGTTTCGCGGAAAAAAGCTTGCGGGACAGCCTGTTCCAGGTGGTCTCGATCACAACCACCACCGGATATGCGACCGTTGATTTCGACGCCTGGGCCCCCTTAAGCCGGATAATGCTGCTGGCCCTGATGTTTGTCGGCGGCTGCGCCGGCTCGACCGGCGGCGGAATGAAAGTGATCCGCCTGCTGCTGATCCTGAAACACGGGAAAACCGAGCTGAAAAAGCTCCTGCATCCCCAGGCCGTCTTCCTGGTCCGGGTGAGCAAGATCAGGGTTCGGCCCGAGGTGATGCTCAATGTCCTGGGATTTTTCACGCTCTATATCGCCCTGTTTATTTTCTGTTCCTTTATCATGACCGCCCTGGGTCTGGATATAATCAGCGCCGCCAGCAGCGTGGCCGCCACCCTGGGCAATATCGGCCCCGGCCTGGGCCAGGTGGGCCCGATGCTCAATTTCAGCGGTGTGCCGCTGGCCGGCAAATGGACTCTCAGCCTGTGCATGCTGCTCGGCCGGCTGGAAATTTTTACGGTGATCGTGCTTTTCCTTCCCGAAGTCTGGAGAAAAGCCTGATCCCTCATTTATCAGAGGCTAATATTCCCCTATGGACCAGAAACATATCCGGAATTTCTGCATCATTGCTCATATCGACCACGGCAAATCAACCCTGGCCGACCGCCTGCTCGAAGCCACCGCTACGCTCGGGGTCAGAGAGATGCGCGCCCAGGTGCTGGACAGCATGGACCTGGAGCGCGAGCGCGGGATCACGATCAAGGCCCACGCTATCCGCATGGAGCACCACGCCCCGGATGGAGCGCAGTATCAGCTCAACCTGATCGATACCCCAGGGCACGTGGATTTCAACTACGAGGTTTCGCGGAGCCTGGCCGCTTGCGAGGGCGCCCTGCTGGTGGTCGATGCGGTCCAGGGTGTGCAGGCTCAAACCCTTTCCAACCTGCTGCTCGCCATGGAGAACGATCTCGCGGTCATTCCGGTAATCAACAAGATCGATCTGGCCGCGGCGCGGATCGAGGAGGTGGCCGCGGAGCTGATGGACCTGCTGGCGGTGGAGCAGGAGGAAATCCTGCTGGTGAGCGCCAAGCAGAACCTGGGCGTGGATCGGGTGCTGGAAGCGATCATCGGGAAAATCCCGGCTCCGTCCGGAAACCCGGACAAGCCGCTCCGGGCCCTGATTTTCGACAGCTCTTTCGATTTCTACCGCGGCGCGGTGCCGCTGGTGCGGGTGGTGGATGGTTATCTGGAAAAAGGGATGGAAATCCGCCTGCTGGCCACCGGCGGCCGGTACGAGGTGCTGGAGGTGGGCTTGCAGCGGCTGAAAACCATCCCCACGCAGCGGCTTTCCAGCGGAGAGGTGGGGTATGTGGTGGCCTCGATCAAGCGGCTCAGCCACGCCCGGGTCGGCGATACGATTGTAAATGACGCGGAGCGGCCCCATCCGCAGCCCCTGCCCGGCTACCGGGAGGTCAAGCCGATGGTATTTGCCGCGGTGTTCCCGATGGATAACGACCAGTACGATGACCTCAAGGAGGGGCTGGAGCGGCTGCATCTCAACGATGCCTCGCTGAGTTATGAGCCGGAGAGCTCGCTAGCTCTGGGCTTCGGTTTTCGCTGCGGCTTCCTCGGGATGCTGCACATGGAAATTGTCCAGGAGCGGCTGCTGCGCGAGCACGGGGTAAAAATCCTGGCCACCGTGCCCAATGTCCGCTTCAGGGTAAACCTGAAAAAAGGCGAAGCCCTCGAGCTCTCCAACCCGGCCGCCCTGCCTGATCCCGCCGGGATAGAAAATATTGAGGAGCCCCTGGTCAAAGTCCGTATATTCGTGCCCTCGGAGTATGTGGGCCCGTCCCTGGAGCTCTGCAACGGGCGGCGGGGGGAATACCTCGAGATGCTCTATCTCGACCAGTACAAGGTCGAGCTGATCTACCTGCTTCCGCTGTCAGAAATCCTCTTCGATTTTTACGACCGGCTGAAAACGATCAGCCGCGGCTACGCCTCTTTCGACTACGAGCTCCAGAACTACCGCAAGGGCGACCTGGTGCGGCTCGACATTCTGATTAACGGCGAGGTGGTTGACGCCCTGAGCGCGATCATCCACCGCGACAAGGCCCGCACCTGGGGCATGCGGCTGATCGAAAAGCTCAAGGAGCTCATCCCCAGACAGCTTTTCGAGGTGGTGCTGCAAGCCGCTATCGGCGGCAGGGTGATCGCCCGCGAGGTGGTCCGGCCCCTGCGCAAGAATGTCACCGCCAAGTGCTACGGGGGCGATATCACCCGCAAGCGCAAGCTCATCGAGCGGCAGCGGGAGGGTAAGCGGCGAATGAAACAGGTCGGCAAGGTGGAGATCCCCCAGGAGGCTTTCCTGGCGGTACTGAAAATGGACTGAGTTTTTTCGGGCCTAGTCTCTCCGGCCGGTGCCGTAACGGGCCCGGCGGAGTTGAAGCTACGGCAAGGTATACTGGACCATGCGCGCTGACCTGCACCT
>MFIX01000220.1 GCA_001780825.1 Candidatus Glassbacteria bacterium RIFCSPLOWO2_12_FULL_58_11
TCCGGTGTTCGACAGACAGATCCCCAGGTTGATCCAGCCCTCCTCGCGGTCCGGGCGCAGCCGGAGTCCGTGGACCAATAATTTCCGCGCCTCGCGGAAATCACCCTTACGGCAAAGCATCTGTCCCAAGTTGAGCCAGGAGTCACCGTAGCTGGGGTCGATATCGATCGCTTTCCGGTAGAGTTTGAGGGCTTCATCGTAACTGCCCTGCCGGTAAAAAGCCTCGGCCAGGTTTAAAGTTCCAAGCCTGTCCCGGGGATAAACCTCGACCACCCTGGACCAGAGGGTCCGAGCCTCGCGCCAGTCCCCCTGCCGTTGCAGCGTTATCAGCGCAAAGCTCGCCGCGAGCACCAGCGCCAGGACTGCGGCAAGCAGCCTCCCCTGCCGCGGAGGCTCGCCGGGCCCGCCGGCTATTGGCCGGCCGATCCGGCAGTACACCAGCCCGGCCAGCAGGGCGAAACCCAGGCTCGGGAGAAAAAGGTAACGGTCGGCCATCAGGGTGCTTGTCCGCACCAGGCCCGAGGTGGGGACCAGGGTGACACAAAACCAGAGGACTGCGAGACGCGCCGCCGGACCATTGCCCGCCGCCCGTAATAGCGCCCAGCCGCTCCCGGCCAGGACCAGGGCCAGAATCCCCCCGTTGATGTATTGCGGCGGAACTGCGGCGGTCAGCGGGTAGCGGCAGCAGATATTTACCGGCACCAGTAGTTTCAACAGGCTTTTGGTCCAAAGCAGTGGAATGGCGGATAGTCGTGCCGGCAGGGAAGCCGCCGGGATTCCGGCCTCGACCGTCGTAAAAAATAGCAGGAACAGTACAAGCAGGATTCCGGGCAGCAGGAAAGGAAATGTCCGCAGCGAAATCCGGACCAGCGTGGCGCGGATTGAGCCCCGGCTCCAGCCGGCGGAGAGCGCCTCGTAGCCCAGGATTAGCAGCGGGAGTCCGAGCGCCCCGGGCTGAGCAGTCAGCGCGGCTAAAAAGGCAATCAGGCTGATCCAGTAGGCGCTGCGCCTGCCTTCCCGGCTGTACTTGAGGTAATGGATAAATGATAACAGAAAAAAGACAGCCATCAAACTCTGCTTGCCGCCCTGGAGCCAGGAAACCGCCTCGACATGGACGGGATGAAAGGCAAAAAAGGCTGCGGCGGCCAGGGCGGCCAGGCGGGCCTCCAGCTCACCGGCAGCTTCCCTGCCGGAGGCCAGCAGGTATTCCACCAGGCGGTAAAACAGGAATATGGTCGCCAGGTAGAGGAGGATATTCAACAGGAGGTAACCGAAAGGCCGCGTGCCGGAAACGGCATAGACCAGGGCGTGAGCCAGGGTCCGCAGGGGCTGATAGCTGGCGGGACTGTCCAGCGCGGGAATGAAAATCCGCCTGAGATTTTCCGGGGAAAACGAGCGGATATTCGGATTGGCCGTAATCAGGGCATCATCCCAGCCAACATATCCATTTTTCAGGGACGGCAGGTAGAGCGCCGCGGCAAGGAGCATGAGAAGCGGAAGACCGTAACTGGAAAAGCTTTTGGAGTTGGCTGCCGACATCGAGAAATTATCGCCCGGTGAATTGAACCGCGTTTAGCCGAGTGGCCTGGATATTGGCGCCGTGAGGCCCGGAGTCCGGGTCCTAAGAACCGGCGCCCGCGCTGAATTTCCAGATGCAAAAATCAGGCCTTCAGCCGGGCGTGGCAAACTGGCTTATCTCTCTCTCCAGCGCATTCACATCCGAGCGCAGCAGCTCGACCGCCTCGCTCCTCGACACCCGGTCGCCCCTGCCCGCGGCGGAGAGGTCTTTGAGATGTTCATCGATCCTCAGGAACAACTGATTCATCTCCCCCAGGCCGAAGTCGCAGGCCAGGGTGATCATCCGGTCCACATGTGCGGCCAGCAGGCGTGCAGCCCGCGCGGCGGAGGCTCCGGCCAGGCGTGGCAGATTTTTCTTTATCACCTCGGCAGTTACCTGGCAATTTTCAGCAAAATAGGCCTCGACGATCTCGAGACCTTCCTCCGGGGCTCCCTCTACAACCTGGAAATCCTCACCGGCCTCAGGGGATTCCGCTTTCTCCCCGGCCGCCTCCCAGGCAATTTGCCGCTCTTGCAGGCCGGCCGTCTCCAGCGCAGGTTCTTCCGGCTCTCTTGCGGCATTTTCGACCGGTTGTATCTGTACTCCGGGCTCAGGCACTCCGATCCCTTCCTCCGGCATCGGCGATAAAAACTCTTCCGCTCCGGCAAGAAGATCTTCCCCGTCCGGCGCGGAGGGTTCAATATTTTCTTTTCCACCTTTAACCACCAGGTGGCTGACCTGCGAAAACCATTCATCCACCGCGGTCGAAATATCCGGCTGCTCATCGGGAAATTCATCCACCGCGGGAATCTCAATTTCCGCCGGGTCCGGCTCCGCTACTCTTTGCGGCTGAAGCCCGGTATCCGGCTGTCCCTGAAGCGGAATGAACGCAGCATCGGGACTGCCGGAGAGATCGGCGATCAGACTCCGGCAACTATCGAGCGCCGCGCGGCTGCGGCTGCTCAAATCAGCCCTGCCACCCGCGAGAGCCAGGGCGAACATCGCTTGTATCGCCTCCCAGATCGTCTCCCGCTCGCTTTGCCTGAGCCCGCGCTCCAGTTCGCCGGCCGCCTTGAGCGCCACGCAGACCGCCCCGAAAATTCCGGTGAACTCGCTGACCGGAGACTGGTCATCCCCGCCCCAAAGCGCCTCCCAGCTCGAGAGCAAGCCTTCCACTATCACCGTGTTCGGGCGGGAGTCCTCCAGTCGCGCGAACTCCTCCTCCAGGAGATCGACCACCTTGCGCGCCTCGACCTGAAAATAAGTCCCACGGTCCGAGGCATCCATTTTCTGCTCCGGCTCCGCTGGCGGCTTTACCGGCGCCCCGTAAGCCGGAGGAGTCGCGACTTTCAACTCGAGGTTCCGGCTGAATATCAACCCGCTGGTCTGCGCCTCCACTTCCGGGGAGGATTTACTCATCAGCTTTTTTTCGGACTTTAGCCTGAACGTTTCGATTCTCTTCATAGTGCGCTCCCGATTAACTGATTTAAACCATCACCCTTCAATCCAGTTCCCCAGCAGCCCCGATCCGCACATTATCGATCAGGCGGGCCCGGCCCAGAAAGAGCGCTCCCGCCAGGTAGCGGCAGTCCTCCGGCCGGGAGACCTCCTGCATATCTTCATCCACGGCGCTGACAAAGTCTATCGTCCCGCCGGTCCGCTCCTCGATCCGCCGCGCGGTATCCTTGAGAATTTGGGCGACTTCCCCTTTCGCTCCGGTCATGTCGCGCGCACCCTCCAGCAGGCTCAAGTGAAACCGGGGCGCCTTTTCCCGCTCCGCCGGACTCAGATAGACATTGCGTGAACTCAGCGCCAGCCCATCCGGCTCGCGCACGATCGGGGCGGCGATTATCCGGACAGGCAGATCCAGATCGCGCACCATCCGGCGGATCAGCATGAGCTGCTGAAGGTCCTTGCGGCCGAAAATCGCCAGGTCCGGGGCGACAATATTGAACAGTTTCGTGACCACGGTGGCTACGCCGCGGAAATGGCCGGGCCGTGATTTGCCGCAGAGGCCCCGGCTGACCGAGGTTTCCTCGACATACGTAGAGGCCCCGGGCTGGTACATCGCCGCCGCTTCCGGGGCGAAAAGCAAATCAACGCCCTCCCGGCCGGCCAGCTCGAGGTCGCGGTCGAAATCGCGCGGATAGCTCGCCAGGTCCTCGCCCGGCCCGAACTGGGTCGGGTTGACAAAGAGGCTGACCACGCAAAAGCCGCTCTCCTGTCGCGCGAGGCGCATCAGGCTGAGGTGCCCCTCGTGGAAATAGCCCATCGTGGGGACCAGCCCGATAGCCGTTCCGCGGCTCCGGGCCGCGGAAACCTGCTCCCGAACCTCTCCGGGTGTGCGGACAACCTTCACCCCGCCCCTCCGCTCTTCCAGCGCTGAAGGAAGCTGCCGTCAATCTCCGAAATCATTTCCAGAAAAAAGGGCCGGTTCCAGATTTCCCGGTGTGGCAACATAAGAAATTCCGAATCTCTTTCGACCCGGCCGTAAAATAGCAGGTCGAGATCGATGATCCTGGGGCCCCAATGCTCCGTACGCACTCTCCCCAGGTCGCTTTCGATCTGCAGCAGCTTTTTCAGCAGCTCCACCGGATGCAGCGAGGTGGAAAGGCGCTGCACCTGGTTCAGAAAGTCGGGCTGGCCGGTGAGTCCCACCGGGGCGGTCATCCGGGCCAGGGAGCGGCCGGTCACCTGAGTTTCCGGCAGGAGCCGCAGCGCCTCGGAGGCCCGGCGCAGATTTTCCTCCCGGTCTCCCAGGTTCGAACCCAGGCTGATAAAGACATCCTCCTCCAATTTCAGCTCTCCTCCGGACCTGAGCGATCAACCCGGCTCTTTTTTCCGGGTGATCTCCACTTCCGCATAGTCGATAAAGCCCTTGACCGGCACCCTCGGCTTACGGCAGCGAACCGTAATTTCCTGGATCGGGAATTCAGCCAGCACCCGGTCGGCAATCGCGCCGGCCAGCCGCTCCATCAGATTGAAACTGCTTTGCTCCATTACATCCTTGACTGCCTGGAACAGCTTGGGATAGTTGATAGTATCGCTCAGGTGGTCACTCATGGAGGCCTGGGTCAGGTCCTGGTAACAGTCCAGATCGATTTCGAAAAGTTGACCGACATCTTTTTCAAAAGAATGAAGACCGGAATGGGAATAGAATTTCATGCCGTGCAGAGTCAGCCGGTCCAAGCTCTAACCTCCTGAATTCAAGACATTGCCGTAAACCGAAAGTTCTATCGCGGTTGAAGCAGTAACTTCTTTACATAAGATGCTATATACCTATTTATATTAACAATATATATCCGGGAAGTCAACAACCGGTGCATTCAAATTGCCGACACCCTTCTGGAGACTCGGCCAGCCTGCCACCGTCACCAAGGGGGCATCCCGATAAAATCGGGATGCCCTTACACGCGCCGACCAGATGCATACGGCTTTACGCTCCTGAAAATGGCAAGCGGACATTTGCAAATAATTCAGGTCAGAGGGCGCTCAAAACCGGATTGGAATTTCCGGAGAGCCTGGAAATCGCGAGGCTGGGTGGAACAGGTCGTTGGAATGGAAATAAAAAAGGCGCTCCGCAATGAAGCGCCTTCAGAAATCAATAAGACCGGTTTTCCGGCTCAGTTCTGCGAGACAGCCGGGGGATAGACCGAAACTTTCTGCCTCTTTTTATCTTTGCGCTCGAAAGCCACCACTCCATCGATCAGGGAGTAGATGGTGAAGTCCACGCCCAACCCCACATTTTTGCCGGGATGGAACTGGGTGCCCCGCTGACGGACGATAATGGAGCCGGCGGTCACCGGCTGGCCGCCGAAAGCCTTGACTCCAAGCCGCTTGCTGTGGCTGTCGCGGCCGTTTCTGGAGCTACCCACACCCTTTTTATGGGCCATTGTTTTCTCCTTGCAATCTCGCTCGAACAAATTCAAAAGCTATTATATCGACATTCCCATCCACCCTGCCCTAACCGCAACGCCAATCAGCTTTCCTTCTTCGGCTCTTCCTTTTCCGCTTTCCTCTTTCTGGCAGCGACGGGTCTTTTTCCGGCGCCTTCACTCTTGTCGGAGGCTTTCTTTTTTGCTCCGGCCTTCGCGGCGGGCTTGGCGGCCGGTTTTTCCGTAGCGGCTTTACCTTTTGCCGGCGCTTTGACCGTCCGCTTCGGCTTTGCCTCGGCCTTGGCTTTTTCCGCGGATTCTTTAGCAGATTTTGGTGCGGCCTCGGCTTTCACGGCGCGCTTTCTCTTGGGCTCGGCCGCGGGCTCCGGTACGGCCTGCGCGGGTTTCCCGGCTTCGAGCGCTTCCGGGGCGGCAACCGGCGCGGCTTCTTTCTCTTTAGCGGGCGCGGCAGCCTTTTTCTTTCCGCCCAGGACTATCTCGCCGATTTCCAGCTCAGTGAACCACTGACGGTGCCCGATGGTACGGCGATAGCCCTTGCGGCGCTTGTATTTGATTATCCGCACCTTGCGGTGCCGGCCGTGACGCACGACAACCGCCTCGGCATAAGCCCCTTCTACCAGCGGCCGGCCGATCTCGACCTTGGACCCATCGCTGAGGAAAAGGATCTCCTCGATGCGCACTTTCCCGCCAACCGGTGTCTCGAGAACCGGCACGCGAACCATTGCCCGGGGCTCGAGCCGGAACTGCTTCCCTCCGCATTTCGCTATCGCATACATCGAACTCAGGGCTCCTTTTACCGGAAAATATTATCATTCGAAGATAATAGCTTACCAAAATAATCCGCTCTAGCCTGACTGTCAAGACAAAGTTGCTATTTTATCTCAAGCTGTTTCCTGGAAGGCAGGGAATAGATCGCGAACGTATCCTGGCGCATCATCGGGTCATCGCGGAGCTGAAGGCTGATCCCGGTTTTTTCCTCCAGCTCCTGCAGCAGCGGCGACTCCTCCTCCATCAGATGCAACGCCACCGAAGGATGGACTTTCAACAGGAGAGTCTTTTCTTTCTTAGCCGCGCCGATCTTTCTCAGGGCCAGCTCCAGCTCGCCGGAGACCACTTCCGGCGTGAATATCCTGCCCCTGCCCTCACAGGCCGGGCAAGGCACGGTCAGGCTGTGGTAGAGGCTGGAGCGCACACGCTGACGGCTCATTTCGACCAGACCGAGCTGGCTGATATCGAATGCCTTGGTCTTGGCCCGGTCGAATTTCAGGTAACGGCGGAACTCATCCAGCACTTTCTGCTGGTTTTCCCGGCTCTCCATGTCGATGAAATCACAGACTATGATACCTCCAAGGTCCCGCAGCCTGACCTGGCGGGCGATTTCCCGGGCCGCCTCGAGGTTCGTGCGCAGGATAGTCTCCTCCTGGTCCTTTTCACCGGTGTAGCGGCCGGTATTGACATCAATCGACACCAGGGCCTCGGTCTGCTCGAGGACGATATAACCGCCCTTTTTGAGCCAGACCTTGCGATTGAACACCCGGCGGATTTCCTCATCCAGGTTGTAGCGCGTAAAAACCGGTTCGCTGTCTTTGTAAAACTGGAGACGGCCGGTCAATTTGGGCGCGATGATCCGGAGGTACTCCCGGATGATCCGGTACTCCTCCTTCGAATCGACCACCAGGGCATCCACCCTGTCGTTGAACACATCGCGGAGCAGCCCGCTGATCAGCTTCATCTCCTGGTAAATCAGGCTGGGCGCCGGGGATTGGCTGGCCTGGCGGCGGACCTTGCGCCAGAGGTTCTTGAGCGAGACGTATTCGCGGTTGAACTCCTCCGCCGTCGTGTCCTCGGCCGCCGTGCGGACGATTATCCCCTCCCGGTTGGTGACAATGGCACGCAGGATATCCTTGATTTTGTTCCTCACCGCCTGATCGTCGATCTTGCGTGAAATCCCGATGCGGCTTTCGAACGGGGCATAAACCAGCAGACGGCCCGGCAGGGAAACCTCCGTGGTTACCCGCGGACCCTTGGTGCCGATCGGCTCTTTGATCACCTGGACGATCAGCTCCTGGCCCTCCTTGAGCTGGTCCTGGATCGACTGGAGCTTGCGGGACCGCCGGCCCCCAGCCGCCTTTTCCTCCTCGACCGCTCCGCTTTCGAAGTCCATATCGAAAAGCTCGTTACCCACATCGCTGACGTGCAAAAATCCGTGTTTCGGCAGGCCGATATCCACAAATGCGGCCTGCATTCCGGGCAGGACCCGGCGCACGACTCCCTTGTAAATATCGCCTACCATCCTCTGGTCCTGATCGTGATCTACCAGGAATTCCACCAGTTTGCCATCCTCGAGGATAGCCACCCGGGTCTGATTGAACCCGGCGGAGATTATTATCTCCCTTTTTATCGTTTTATAGCGGGCCTGATTAGCCATGTAAAATTCCCAACAAAGTAAAATGTTTCAAAACAAGCCTGTTCCGGACTGCCTGAAACCAGCCTGAGTTACCCAGGCAAAATTGACAAGTTCGTCCAATAGTTAATTTAACAGGCTATTATCAAAGTGCAAAAAATATCTTACGCCGCACAACTCTTTTCTTGCGTGCTGATTCATCAAATTCAGAATTCCAGGGGAGTAGCTCGCAACTCTCCGCGGCGCACAAAGGACTCTTTCTTTTCGATCCGGCAAAGGCTGCTTCGGCCGCGGTCGAGATCCAGAAGCCATTCCAGAAAACTGTCCGCCCGGACCGCATTTTCGCCCTGAACGTCAAGGATGACCGAGATTGCCGGCTCTTTATCATCGATTTCCAAGCCCTCCAGCGCCGGGCGCAGGCTCACTTCTTTCCGGCGGCCTTTTTTATCCAGACGGATAAAAAGCGCTCCCTGCGCCAGCCTTTCCGCGCAGCAGCCTCCGATATAGTCAAGCCAGCTCCGTTCTCCGGGCAGGACTTCCCGGTCCAGGCTGATCCGGTAGAGGCAGCAGCTTATATCCGCGGCAAGCTGCGGGAGGCGGCTCTCGGGGGGAAGAGCTTTCAAGGCCATAATCTGAAAGCCGGTAAAATCCCGGAAAGTCCGCTCCAGGGTTTCCCGCAATGCCGTCTGGTCGGTCGCGGTGCATTCGAAGTCGAAATACTCGGCCTCGCTCTCCACCGCCAGCGGCAAAGGCGGCGAGAAGTGAAGCTTCATGCGGGGATTGAAGCCCTCGGTGTAGCGCACCGCCTGACCGGAGCGCCTGAGCATGAACTCGATGGCGCGGACCAGGTCCAGGTGTCCCAGGTAGCGCAGAAATCCCCTTTTGGCGTAACGCACCCGCCAGAGCCGCATGACAGGGCTCTCGGGGCCGGCGGTCAGCGCCGTGCGGGTCAGGGGCAAAGCCGCGGATGGGATTTCGCCTTCCAGGGATTCCGGCAGGCGCAGCTCACGGCAGACCGCCGGTTTTTCCGCTCCGCAGTTCAGGCAGGGACCCTCGGCGCAGTCGGCCACATTTTCGCCCAGGGCCGCCTGAAGCTTCTGGCTGCTCAGGAAAGCCTCGGTCACCGGAAGGCGGACATAGTGCCAGGGCAGCGGCTCGCTTTCCTCGCGGCCGCGCAGATAGGCTTCCGCTTCCAGGCCGGCAGTCTCGAACGCTTGTTCCCAGAGCGCAAAATCAAAACACTCTCTCCAACCGTCAAGCCGCGCCCCGCGCTCCCAGGCCGCCTGCACCAGGCCGGCGACCCGGCGGTCACCGCGGGCCAGCACGCCCTCGATGATCGCCAGGCGCGGATCGTGCATCTTCAGCGTGACATTGCGCGATCGCACCAATTGCCGGACCCGGTTCATGCCGGCCTGGAGTTGCTGCAATCCGGTCTGAGGCTCCCACTGGAACGGCGTTCCGGGCTTGGGCACAAATGGGCTCAGCGTGACATTGACATTATGCTTGCCGGGAATCTCACGGCCCAGCCGGGCCACCCGGTCAACCAGCCGCGCGATCTGGTCGATATCCTCTTCGGTCTCGGAGGGCAGCCCGAGCATGAAATAAAGCTTCACCATGGTCCAGCCCGCCCGGAAAGCCTCTCCGGCGAGCTCGAGCAGGTTTTCCTCCTCCACCTTTTTGCCGATCACGCCGCGCAGCCGCGGGCTGCCTGCCTCGACCGCGAACGTCAGCCCGCTCCGGTTCCCGCCGTCCAGCCGGCCAAGAAGCCGCAGCGTGCTCCGGTCCACCCTGAGACTGGGAAAGGACAGGCGCACTCCGTTGCTTTCCAGCTCCGGCTGAAGGATCTCCACCAGCTCTTCGACCGCCGGGTAATCGGCCGAGGAGAGCGAAAGCAGGGTGACCGCATCCCAGCCGCCGCGGCGGATTCCATTGCGGACAGTCTCGACAATCGCGGCCACCGAGCGCACCCGCACCGGCCGGTAGTACATGCCCGCCTGGCAGAAACGGCAGCCGCAGGTGCAGCCCCGCATGATCTCCACCGAAAAATGATGCTGGGCCAGCTCCAGCAGCGGCAGGGGCAAGCCATCCGGGGCGGGTTGCCGTTCCAGCCCGGCCACCCGCTGTACGATTACCTGAGCGCCGCCGGGCCACGGGGGCTGTTCACCAGGCACGAACACGCCCTCGATCCTGCCGAGAGCCTCGAGCCGCTGCTTTCGGGAGGCTTTGCTTTTGCGGAGCTCGATCAGTGTCCCGGTAATCCGGCAGAGCGCGGTTTCCCCATCGCCGAGAACGAAAAAATCGAAAAAAGGGGCCAGTGGTTCCGGGTTCACCGTGCAGGGTCCGCCGGCGCAGACCAGTGGATCGGACTCTCCCCGGTCGGCGGAGCGCAAGGGAATACCGGCCAAATCGAGGACGGTGAGCACATTGGTATAGGTCAGCTCGGACTGCAAGGTAAGGCCCAGGAGATCGAACTCCCGCAGCGGGGTGAAACTTTCCAGGCTGTAGAGTGGGATCCGGTGCTCGCGCAGGAGGCTTTCAGCATCCGGCCAGGGGACAAAGGACCTTTCGACAGTTACGCCGCCGAGCCGTGAAGCCACCGCGTGGAGGACCTTAAGCCCCAGGTTGCTCATCCCGACCTCGTAGAGATCCGGGTAAATCAGAGCCAACCGCAGGTCTTCCGGACTGAGTGGCTTTCGCTCGATTCCGATTTCGCTGCCGATATAGCGTGCGGGTTTCTGGACGAACGGCAGAACGTGCCGCTCGAGACGGTACAACAATGAGGACATCCTGCTTCTCTGCCACCTAATAAAAAAGAGCCGTCCGTTCGGCTCCACGTACTGAAGCTGCATCTCGACTGGAGACTGCTTTTTCTCCCCCAGCGACCGGCGCCACCTGGAGATAGAAATTATACGATGCGGCGCGGTAAGTCAAGAAAAATTATGAAATTGTAAAAATTGCGGCCTCTTCCGTTCTTTTTCCGTAAAGCTGCGGGCAGGTGCTGGAAGGGTAGGCTGCGGTTTGAGGTAAGCCGGCCGTCAGTGGCCGAATTATGCGACGAGCTCCCGAGATACTAAAAAACGAACCGTACGCTCCACTCGCCGCTGTAATCCGTGCCGAGTGCGGTACCGGAGATTACTTTATCGGTTTTCTGTCCCTGGAACATGGCGCTGCCGCCGCTCGTGTCCAGTGTTTTGAAAGCGATAAAGCTCGCTGAGATTGACCCCTCGACCACCAGAAATGTGTCGACCGGCGCGCGGCCGAATCCCTCGCTCAGCGGATCGATTTTCAGCAGGAGGCCCTCGAAGTTGAAATCCCGCTGCACCAGCTCCAGGCGCATGCGGCTGGTTTGCTTGATGTCGCCATCGGAGGAGAGCAGGGCGATAGTGCCCTCCCAGACTCCCTGAAGGCTGCCGGAGCTGTTGAGCGAAACAATCCGCTCATCACCGCAGCCGCCAAGATAAACGCACAGGCTGATTATCAGGGCGGCGGCAAGAGGCCAACGCCGTGCACCTCGTGGTTTTTTCAGGCTGAAATTCATACAACTCCGGCTTTCTTTAGAAACTGAAATTCAGGCCACCGGTAAGACGCAGGGTGGTCGAGAGTCCTATTTCATAGTCCGGGGCCACCAGCCGGGCCACCCGCGGAAATACCTGCTGCGCCATTTCACCCCTGAGCGCGCACCCCGGTATCAACTGGATGTCCACCCCGGCTCCGTACTGGAAAAAAGCATATTGGGTAGTGCCCGCTGGAGAGCGGCCGGGTTTCGGAAACATCAGGGCACCGGCCCCGCCCAGCAGGTACAGGCCCTCCTCGCGCCCCCAGGGATAATACAAAGCCTGGCCGGACAATTCAGCGCAGTTCAGAGAATTACCTCCCGTGCCGCCGGCATTCAGCTCCACCGGCAGCCAGGCCCCGGAAAGCTCGAACCCGAGCTTGTCCAGCCAACGGTAGCCGGCACGCATCCCGCTGACCGCAGTCCCGTTGATGGAGAAGCGGGGCGCAAACATCTGAAAACCGCTGAATGGAGTCAGGTAGAGCCTGGCGGCGTCCATGAGCCCCTGCGGCATCTCGAGCAAGGGAAAATGAAAGGCCCCGCCCAGGTAAACCTGGTGCAGGAGATCGTTGCCTCCGCTCATGACCGCATTGCCGCGGTAGCCGAACTCGAGCGCGATATCGGAAGTGAGGAACAGCTTGCAGCCGGCCCCAAAAACCAGGTCCAGCCCGGTACTGCTCGAATCCCCCTCGGCGGAGCGGGACATTCCGGCGCCGATCTCGGCGAACGGCACGGCCAGGCGGCCCGGCATATAGCTGTAAACCAGCCCGCCGGTGATAAAGGTGCGGTTGACCCCGCCCTCCACCTGACCCGCAATCTGAGAATTGAGACGGCTGAAAGAGGCCGTGCCGCGGTAAGCGAAATCGCGGGAAAAATTCCGGGTCACCGTGAACCCGGCGGAGGTTGCCGCATTCCCATCAAACAGCAGAACGCCAAGCTGCGGAGTGAACGCCGTCCTGCGGCTGTAAGGCTCTTTGTTTTCCAGCACGCTTTCCTGGCGCTCGTAAGGCTTGAGCTCCCTGGCTTGCATCATCTCCCGGCCCACCGTGTCCCCCGCCGCCATTTCACCCATGGAATCCGGCAGCTCGGGAACAGCGCTCAGACCGAGCAGTTTCACGAGACTGTCGCGGGCCTCCTCTTTGGTCCGGATCGCGGTGATAATTGCCCGCGAGCTGTCCTCCATGAGGGTTATCTTGACACCCAGGCTATCGGTCAGCGCTTTGAGACTGTCCGACTCCTCATTGGTCAGCGGCCGGTCATCCGGGTCCCAGGGGCCTACCAGGTCTTCCCGCACCCAGCCAATATCGCCGTTGGGCACCAACACTCGCAGCCAATTGCGGAATTTCCTCTCGGCCCGTAAGCGGTCGCCGCGGTAGAGGGTGGTAACCTGGTCGTACCCGGCTCCCGGCCCTTTGCGGACATTGGCGTAACGGTTGGTCACCACCATGTCCAGCGGGAGCTGCTGGCCCTCGAGCGGGCCGGCAGCCAGACAGAGCCACACCGCAGCCAGGATACCGAGGCTTATTCTGCTGTATTTGTTAATAGTTGCTCCCTGTTTCCGCAGCCCGGGCGGATCGAATTTACAAAACTCAAGCAAAGTGCCGCTAAATCGTAGATCGGAAAAAAGATAGACGCGCTTTAGTTTTCAGTACTGCTTCTTTTTCGCGGCTTCAGGTACTCGAAAAGCGCGGGTAGAGTGGTTATCCCTTTCTCCCCGGCGCGCTCGATAAAGCGCAGGAGCACCTCCGCGGTGACCTGGGCATCGCCCAGGGCGCGGTGACGAGCCGGGAAGCCCAGGTTGAAATAACGGGCCAGCTCATCCAGGTTACGGCGCTCGAGCTCCGGCAGCAGTCGGCGCGCCAGAACCCTGGTGCAGAGTTTCGGGTTCAGCAGGCGGCAGCCGGTGGCCAGGGCGATCTCGCTCTGGACAAACCGCCTCTGCGCAAATCTCCCGGAAAGTCGGGCAGCCGGCGAGCATCCCGTAGGAGATACCGGTAAGACTGGTGATCGGGCCGGGAATCGGCCGCTGCGGGTCAATCAGGGTCTCGTAACTCTCCTCTATCCGGCAGCCATTGACTTTTACCATCCCGATTTCGATCACCCGGTCGGCGGGCGGAGCGAACCCGGTGGTTTCCACATCCACCACCACGAACGACGCCCGGGTCAGCTCAGCGGCCTGGAACGATTGCTCGTAGCCGGTGACCGTCCAACGTCCATCCGGGAGACGGCAGAACCGCGGATCGGGCTCCAGCATGGTGGCGGCCAGCCGGCTGGAAAGCTCCTCGCTCTGGCCTTGCAGGAGCAGAACCTGGCGGCAGAGCTCAGCCGGGCCCAGCGGCCCCTCGCGCAGCAATGCCAGGGCTTTCTCCACCGGCAATAGATTTGGCGTGACAGCCATCGCTCAGCAGCCGGTCCCTTCAGGCCCACAAAAATTCATTTACGGCAGACCGCAAGCAGGTCGAGGCTCTGCTCGACATCCTGACGGATGATATAGTAATCCTCGAAACTGTACCGGGTGAGGTAATCCCGGTCTTTCTCGCCGCCCAGGAACGCGGGCAAACCCTGCCGCATTTTAAGCAGGGACAACTTGAAAGATTCCGGGGCCAGTCTGCGGAAAAAAGAGACCACAGCCGAGCCGGCCTGGAATTTAGCCTGCTGGATCTGCTGTACCTCCTCTTTGCCCCGCACGCCCCAGACCTCCACTTTCGAAAATACCGATTTCAGCACCTGCTCCAGTTCCCGCGGATAGTATTCACGCTTGTGGTACCGGTTCCAGGGCTTCTGGTCCGGTTTCAGCCGCAAAGTCTTGTTGGGGGTAGTCATAATCAACATGCCGCCTTCTTTGAGCACCCGGTGGATGCGGGCCACAAAGGCGAGATCATCCTCCACGTGCTCGATCACCTGAAAAGACACAGCGGCATCGAAAGTCCCTTCCTCGAAAGGAACGCTGACTCCATCGTACCAGGAGAAGCGGCAGTTATCGGCCCCGTACTTTTGCGAGGCGTGGGCCACCGCGTTCCGGTCCACATCCAGCCCGACAATCCGGCTCACTTTGCGGCTCAGGAGATGTGTGCCATAACCCTCCCCGCAGCCCACTTCGAGGACCGAGATTTCGGCAGGAAGCTCTTTTATAGCGAAATCGTAAACGAACAGATGCCGCAGGTAGAGCAGGTACTGTTTTTTCGCAACTTTAAAACGGTCCGGCACCAGCCGCTCGCCGATCACCGAAACATCACTCATCAGAGATTCTCCCTTAAGCCTTCGATAACGGCACGGCTGTTTTGGAATAATAAGTCACAGGCTCTCCGGCGTGCCGCTTTTCGGATAATCCTGCAAATAATATACCCCCGTCCCCCAATGAGGACAAGGGGTCTAACTTGTTAGCAAGTACCAGGTTAAATAATCTCCCGCCGCGCTCTCCACAGCCACTCCGCCGGGGAGACCGGAAATAACGGCACTTCGGAGGGTACTCGAATGACAAAGACATTTACAGGTCCGCAGATTTTAATGCGGAAAAACCGGAGGAAGCGTGTTGCAGTCCCGGGGTTGGGGGCGGCGCGCGCATAAAATATGCGCACGGGGCCGCCGGCCTTCTCGGCGGCCCCGCCTGTGCAGAATTGCACAGGCGCCGCCCCCGGGCCGGGGATTTCCCCAAAGTCTGTAACCGCAGGCCGGCGATGGCTCAATCATGCCTTATCGCCTGGGTTCCCTGCTTTTCCTTTATCCGGTGAGGAGGCCTCTTCAGGCTGCCCGGCATCCCGCCGGAACAAGACCTTCCATTCCTGGACTACGAGCATCACCGAGGTCTGCCAGAGGATTTCGATATCCAGGGCCAGGGAATAGTTCCGGATATAGTAAAGGTCATGGCGCACTTTCTGGGCGACACTGGTGGTCTGACGGCAGCTTACCTGGGCCAGTCCAGTCAGTCCGGGCCGGACCGCCAGACGCCCCCGGTACAGCTCGGGATAGGCGTCGAAAAAATAGGCCCTTTCCGGCCGCGGGCCGACCAGCGACATCCTGCCGGTAAGCACGTTCCAGAACTGGGGCAGCTCATCCAGGCCGGTTCGGCGCAGGAAATGCCCGATGCCGGGAACGATCCGGCGGTCATCCCCGCTCGACCAGACCGGACCGGTCTCGAGTTCGGCCCCGTGGACCATGGTGCGGAACTTGTAGATCTCGAAGGTGAGACCCTGGCGGCCCACGCGCTCCTGGGCATAGATCACCGGACCGGGGCTTTTGAGACGGATCGCCAGCACGATCAAAAACATCAGGGGAGAGGCCAGCACAAGCAGGGCCAGGGATACAGAAATGTCCAGCGCGCGTTTGACCAGCGCCGGGAACCCGGTGATCGGCCCGGCAGCGAAATCCACGGTTTCCGCTGCAGAGATCGGTCCCGAGCCGACCACCAGCGGCGGGTTGAACTCCAGACCCGACAGCAGCCGCATGCCGACCCCTCCCTCGGCCAGGGTTTCGGCCAGAGACAGCCAGCGCGCGGGATTTATCCCCTCCGGGTCCAGAAAAACCACATCCGCCCCGGAGGCCGAGGCCAGCGCGGCGGTTTCATCGAACGGAACTACCGGCCGGGCCTCGCGTGCTGTTTCCTCTGCGGGCCTCTCGGACCCCTCCGCGGCCAGGCCAACTATCTCGAACCGGCTGGTCGAGACGCTCTCCAGGGAGGCCGCCAGATCCTTGAGACGTCCGGCCCCGGCGGCCAGGATTACTCGCTCGCGGAGCAGGCGGGCGCACCAGGGCTGATCGAGCATCAGCTGCACTGCGAAGCGCCAGAGCAGACCATATATAAAGCTCAAGCCGCAGAGCACGAGAAAAACGTAGCGGCTGAAGGCAAAATCCTTAAAATAAAAAGGCAAAACGTTGACCAGCACGGCCAGGACAAAAACTGACTTGAACAGTCCCGCCACCGAGGGCAGCCTTTCGCGGCCGACCCGGAAAGCCCAGAGTACGGGCAGGTAGAGGAAAATGAGCAACGCGGAATAGAACAGGTAAGAAGACCGGCTGAAAAACGGCGGGATCGGGTAAAGCTCACCATAGCGCAGGGATATCGCGGTGAAGAAGGCGCCCTCGGCGGCCAGCAGATCGGCCAGGTACCAGAAAGTCCCGAGCCATTTTCTCTGTAAGATCACCTTCCGCATCCCCTCCCCTGCGCTTCGATCCCCGGGGCGAAAAGCCCCCTCAGAGCCGGCCCAGGAGAGCCTGTATCTTGAGCCACCAGACCATCCAGACCGCCTCGAGGACTATCTGGCGGTTCATTTTAGAGGTGCCGGAATGACGGTCCACGAAAACGATCGGGATTTCCTTGATCCGGAATTTCTTGCGCCAGACCTTGAAATCCACCTCGATCTGAAACGAGTAGCCATCGGACTGGATCTTGTCCAGGTCGAGCGCCTGAAGGACCTCGCGCCGGAAACACTTGAAGCCCGCGGTTGGGTCCTTGACCGGCATGCCGGTAATAATCCGGGTATAGATGCTTGCCCCGTAGCTCAGGAGCAGCCGGCTCATCGGCCAGTTGACCACGTTTATCCCGGATATGTAGCGCGAGCCGATAACCAGGTCCGCCTCGCGGGAGGCGGCCAGGAAATCTTTCAGGTAGCGCGGATCGTGGGAGAAATCGGCATCCATCTCGAAAATGAGCTGGTAATCTCTTTCCAGGGCATAACGGAACCCGGCCAGGTAGGCGCTTCCCAGGCCGAGCTTGCCCGGGCGGTGAAGGATATGGACCCGGTTATCGCGGGCGGCAAGGTCCTCCACCAGCTTAGCGGTGCCATCCGGAGAGTTGTCATCCACAACCAGCATCTCGACCTGCGGACCGGTCTCCACCACCGCGGCGATCAGCCGCTCGATATTTTCCCGCTCGTTGTAAGTCGGCACTACCACCAGAGCTTTTTCAGCCATTTTCGTTTTCCAGTTGCCCCGGAACGGTTTTCATCAGCTTGCCGGGAAGGCCGCTGATCCAGAGCAGGAGCGCCACCGGCACCAGCTCGGCCAGGGTCAGCCAGATCCGGGATATCAGGGCCACCACCACCGCTCCGAGATCACCCAGGGAGGGGGAAAGCAGCAAGATGAAAACTGACTCGCGCACACCCAGGCCGCCGGGAGCGAAAATCATCAGGAAGCCGATAATATAGCCGACCGCGTAGATGCCGACCGCATCGCCCGGCGAAAGACGGGCCTCGGGGATCACCGAGTGGACGAAATAATAGAAACAGACCCCGTAAACGATCCAGACCAGCAGATTGAGCGTGAACCAGAGCAGGAGATCCCGCAGACGGAGATTCCCCATGACGGCGGGCTTCCCGGACCATTTGGATACCCGCCGGATCAGGCGGTTCAGCAGGGCCGGATGCAGAAAGGCCAGCATTACCGGCAGTCCGAGCCAGGCCCGGGAAATGAGCGGAGCGTAACTGCCGGCCAGGGCAGCGGGGAACAGGGCCAGGCCCAGACAGGCGCCGGCCAGCATACAGATTACGATACCCAGCACGCTCGAGGCCGCCGCCTCCACGCTTGGCACGCCCGCGCCCCGGGCCAGCATCGCCATGCCGGCGATCTGCCAGACCTTGCCCGGCAGGTAGCGGCCTAGATTGGACATGAACCAGATGTACACCGAGCGGTACGGCGGCAGACTCACCCCGGAGAGCGAGCGGACAATCATCCGCCAAATCTGAGTGTTGGCCGCGAAAGTCAGGGAAATGCCTAAAAGTGACAGGCTGAAAGGCAGCCAGCGCAGGGTCCACTGGTATTCCGTCAGCTTATGCCAGTTCAGGATCAGGTTGCGATAGACAAGGTAATAACCGATCACGAACAGCAGCAGCGCCTGACCGGTCCTTACCGCCGCTTTCTTATAATCCAAAGCCTACCAGTCCTTTCGGTAAAACGTCCAGCCCACTGCCGCCACCAGAGCCAGCAGACCGAGCAGGCTGAGCCGCTTGCCCCAGAGGTAAGAGGCGGAAACATAACGCATCACCACCTTGTGCGCCCCGGGTTCCAAATATACCGCGCGCATTGCCAGGTTAGCCCGGTAGATTTTTGCCGGCCGGCCATCCACGGTGGCCTGCCAGTCCGGGTGCCAGGTTTCCGCCAGAAAGAGCAGGGAGGCGCTGCCATAGTCGACAGACAGCTCCAGCTCATCGTTACCGTAGCGCTCCAGCGCTATTTTTTCGCCGGCCGGCAGAGCTCCATCAAGGCTGGAAGGGTTGAATTCCGGTTTCTCCGAAAGGATCAGCGTGGTCCGCGGCTCGAACTGCTGGTCATTGAAGCGCGGCATGAAACTCTTGTCATCCTCCAGCACCTCGTACTGGCAAAACAGCTTGAACCTGGGCCAGGCCGCCGGGTTCTCGTACAGCACTTTCCCGCTGAGATCATCCTCCTCGATTTTCAGAAGGAAAGAAAAGGCATTCTCGAAAGAGGCGGTATAATCGTTCTTGCGAAAGATCACAAAGCGGGCATTCAGCATGTCCCAGAGCCGGGGGAATCTAACCAGATTGAGGAACTGGTGGGTCCCCATCAGCTCCTCGTACCATTTCAGCCGCAGGGGCATGCTCGCATTGATTGTCGGAATCCTAAAATACAGCAGGCTGTTGTCCCAGAGGTCTGCGGTTCCCGGGGTGGGATAAAAAAACACCCGGTACGGCTCTTTTTCCTGTTCCAGGCGCTCGACCAGCTTGTCGCGGTAGTAGTACTGGCCGGTATTGACCACGCTCAGCCAGTTATGGTCCATGCGCAGCAGATCGCCAAAGGTAAGCGCGGCCAGCAGGGCGACCAGCGCCGTCAGTGAAAGACTGCCCCGGCGCCAGAGCCAGGCCAGTGCGAGGATCACTCCGCCCAGTACGGCGCTGATAAAAGCGGATTTGATGATCTGCGGGTAGAATTTAACCAATGTCGGTAACCGCCCCTTGCCCATCGGGTCGGGAATCATCCCACTCAGCACCTGCGGCAGCCCGTTTTTCCCCAGGCCGAGGACCAGCAGGATCAGCAGCACCGCCGCGGCGGCCCAAGCCAGGGTCTTGAAAGTCCGCGCCCCGTAACCTCCAACCTTTTCCTCAGCCCTGCCGCCGGACAGGAATGCATCCAGGCCATATCCGGCCAGGGTGATCACGCTGAAAGCGGTCACGAAAAACATCATGTTGGGACCCCGGAAAAGCTTGACCTCGGGGAGCAGGTAGTATGGAAGCTTATAGAAAGGAGTGTAGCCGCCGAAATTGAACAGCAGGGCCAGACCGCCCAGTCCGGTAAAAAACCAGGTATAGCGGTTCCTCCGGCAGGCCAGAGCCACCGCGGCGAAAAACAGCGGCAGAAGGCCCATATATTCCGAGTGCCCCTTGAAACTTTCCGCTCCCCAATAGTAGTTGGGTTCCCCCGTGAATCCCGGCACAACCAGGCCCAGCGTTTCCAGCGGGTGCATGGAGAACTGAGTGGCGTGCTCATAGCCCTCGTATCCCAGGCCGGTGCCGAGCTGGCGGTGCGAATACTTCTGGTTCGAGAGCAGCGGAGCAAACTGCACCGCAGAGAGTGAGACAGCCAGAGCAAAACCAAAGGCATATTTAAGGAGCAGCCCGGCCAGAGTGGAAAGTGGGGTTCTTTCTCTATAGAGCAGGATCAGCCGGAATAGGAAAAAAGCGCTCAGGGCGAGCGAGGAAAAATACATCATCTGTACCTGGGGCGAGAGAATCTGCAGCGCCACGCCGGCGCCCATCAACAGGAAATAAACCAGTTTCCTGCGTTTGAGACCCCGCTCCAGGCAGAAGAAAACCAGCGGCGTGACCAGGATCACCAGCATCCGGCCATCATGCCCGCCCGCCAGGCAGGAGGCCACCCATCCGGTGAAACAGTAAGCCACCGCACAGAGCGCGGCTGCCGCGCGGGCCAGGCCCAGCTCGCGAATCCAGAAGTAGGTGAAAAGCCCGCCGGCGAGCATCATGATCACGAAAGAATAGCCGATCGCCCGCTCGATCGGCAGCAGATAATACAGCAGGGTGGTCGGCAGAAAAAGCGGTCCGGGCAGAAACCCCAGGTAAAGTATTCCGCAATAGCTGTAGGGGTTCCAGAGCGGCAGGCCCTGGCCGGACTTGACCGCCTCGATCCCCAGCTTGCGGGTCTGAAGGCCCTGGGTGATCATGTCGTGCCCGGCCAGCATGTTCTGCGAGTTGAAGATAAATTCCCGGAAATAAACGACCAGCGCCAGCAGAAGGAAACCCGTCAGCGCCAGCTCGAACCGCGCGCCTTTCTCCAGCCAGGACGGGAACCGGGTGTCCGGGCCTTTGCCGGCTGCCTGAACGGGTTCGCTTTTCCTCTTCTTTTGGGCCATTTTGAACCTCTTATTTTTTCCTGTGTGGCAATAGATTAAAAACGGCGGGACCAGGCGCGGGCGGCCAATGGGGACCGCCCTGCCGGGTCTGCGGCATTTTGTGAATAATCCGGGATAGTTACACTTCTTCAAAACGGTTATGTGAACTTTAAGAATTCCTCTTGCGGGCGACTTCCAGATCATTGTCTATCATATCCCGGATGAGCTCGTCCAGAGTGAGCTCGTAACTCCAGCCCAGGGCCTTTTTGGCCCTTGAGCAATCGCCGACAAGCAGCTCGACCTCCGCCGGCCGGTAAAACTGCTGATCGACCACGACATGGTCGCGGTAGTCCAGGCCAAGGCAGGCGAAAGCCTTCTCGGCAAACTCCCTGACCGAATGGGTCTTTCCGGTGGCGATAACATAGTCGCCCGGCTTATCCTGCTGAAGCATCAGCCACATCGCCTTGACATACTCCCGGGCATGGCCCCAGTCCCGCTTGGCCTCCAGATTTCCCAGGCGGACCTCTTTGGCCTGCCCGAGCTTTATTTTAGCCGCGTGCTGGGTGATTTTGCGGGAGACAAATTCGAAACCCCGGCGGGGGGACTCATGGTTGAACAGGATCCCGGTAGAGGCGTGGAGCTTGTAAGCCTCCCGGTAATTGCGGGTCAGCTCATAACCGACCATCTTGGTGATTCCGTACGGGGAGCGGGGGTAGAATGGAGTGTCCTCGTTTTGCGGGACCTGTTTCACCTTGCCGAACATCTCGCTGGAGCCCGCGAAATAAAACCGGCAGCGGGGCGCCATCTCCTTGATCCCGGCCAGCATGAAATGGGAGCCGTTTATATTGGTGTTGAAGGTGGAGAAAGCGTCATCGAACGAATAGGAGACAAAACTCTGGGCCGCGAGATGGTAACATTCATCGGGCTTTATGCTCTGAATCGTTTTGACCAGGCTGGGATAGCTTTCCAGGGAGCCGCTGTGCAGCTCGAGCTCTCCCAGGATATGGCGGATCCGCCACATCCGGTGATCCGGGTCCTCGAGAGCGACATGCCGCACTATACCGTGGACCTTATAACCTTTTTCGAGAAGGAATTCCGCCAGGTAGGAGCCATCCTGGCCGGTAATTCCGGTGATCAGCGCGTTTCGCATGACAATTTTCCTTGGAATTGGATTTAAATTTGCCGCTCAGTATCAACGGAAATTTAAAGAGAACCCGTGAGAAAGACAATCACTTAGAGGGGCTGTCCTTTTTGTTGCGCCCGACAATCTCCGCATAGAGCTCCAGCCAGCGCCCGGCGATCCTGTTCCAGTCGAAATAACGCGAGATGAAACGGAAGCCCTCCTCTCCCAGGCGGCGGGAGAGTGCCTCATCGGTCAGCAGGCGCCGGATCGCCGCGGCCAGGGCCCGGGGGTCTTTCTCCGGCACAAGCAGCCCGGTCTGGTCGTGGTGGATCACATCCACGATTCCGCCCAGGGCGCTGGCCACCACCGGCTTCCTGTAGCTCAGCGCCTCGATCATCACTACACCCAGCCCCTCGGTATCGCCGCGGGAGTCGACAATCGCCGGCAGGACAAAGCAGTCGCAGCCGGCGTAGAACTCCTTGAGCCGCTCATTGGAGACCCGCCCCGCCAGGTTCACCCGGCCGGCCAGCCCCAGCAGCCGGACCAGCTCGCGCAAGCTTTCCTCCTCCGGGCCGCCGCCCACGATATCCAGCTCGACCGGGAATGGCAGCTCAAGCTCAGGCACGGCCCGGATCAGGTACTCGACGCCCTTGCGCTCCACCAGGCGGCCGACAAAAAGGATCCTTCTCGTGCGCCCGGGGTCCGGCTGTCCTGCCTCAGCAGGCTTGACCGCCGGCACCGCCGAGCCGTAAGGCACGACCTCGACCTTAACCGGGGCGATTCTCTCGATTTCCGAGCGCGTGTGCGAACTGATCGCCACCACCAGATCGCTGTAATTGAGGATCCAGCGCACAAAAGGAATAAAGATGGGCATCCGGTTAAACACCCAGCGCAGCTCGACGCCGTAGAATTCGTTGATCACCGGGGCGCGGGCCCATTTGCCGGCGAAATAGCCGAAAATCCCCAGCGGGAACGGCCAGTGCACGTGGATTACATCGAAACGCTCTTTTTTGAGCAGCCGCCGCAGGCCGAGCACTCCGAAAAGAAGGTAGGGCGCGACCAGCAGCAGCACCAGCTTGTTCTGCTTGATCTGATCCGGGATAGTCCTGTCGTGCGAGAGAATCTCCAGCCGGGCGGGCAGGTAGTGGAAGCGCCGGACCGGGATGCCGCGCACCTCGTGGTCCCGCAAGCCCCGCCAGGCCGAGGTGTAAACGGTCACTTCCACCCCGCGGGACTTAAGCTGCTCGATAGTCTCGATCATCCAGGGATTGATGACGTCCTTTTCATCGCGTATGAACGAGGTGACAATAAAAAGCACTTTCATTTTATCACCTCCAGTACCTTGGAGTAGGGGCGGTCGAAAACCAGCTTGAATCTCTGCGGCGCCTTCTGAATCGCCGGAATGAGATAGCGCCCCGTGGTGCCGCTCACCGCATCGAGTACAACGTAGTCCGTGGCCGAGATCAGGGAGAGGACCGAATCGGCGTTAGAGGAAAAAGGATAGATATAGACCTTGCGGCCGCTGACCAGGTAGAACACCCCCGGCTTGCGTACCGTCACCACGCTCTTGTCCGGGGTATTGTCGCGGATCCATTCCGCGGCCTCCAATAACTGGCGCCAGCTGACCGGGTAGCCGG
>MFIX01000221.1:0-15975 GCA_001780825.1 Candidatus Glassbacteria bacterium RIFCSPLOWO2_12_FULL_58_11
ATTTCCGGGTGGACTGGGAAAAGGTGAACACCGAGGAATTCAGCGATGCGGCCGGCGGCGGGAAAAAGCTGACCCTGAACGCGCTGGCCGATCAGTACGGCCAGGCTTTTTACCCGAGCCTCAAGGTCGAGATGCAGGTTATGCTGTACTTTTATGACAAGCTCCCGCAGCTAGTGGCCGGCGAGGCGGTTTTCACTAACCGCGGGCCGCAGGCGCTTTCGATCGACCGGCTGGTGGGCCACTGCTACCGTCTCGACCGCAGGCTGTTGGACCCCGGCCAGCCCTCCTGGAGCTTCGCCTCCTACATGGGCGCGGCCCGGCGCTGGGGCGAGAGCTACTCGCTGATCTGGACCGATGCGGCAACCGACCGGGAGAATTTCATGGGTCTCGACCCGGCCAGGCCGGCCGCCGGCGAAGGCGGAGGAACGCCTCTGGTGGACCTCTGGACCCCGCAGTGCGGCCTGGCGGTCGCCAGCGCGGAAACCTGTCCGCAGTGGATCAACCTGCCTGTCCGGACCGGAAAGGACGGGCTGGTGGAGGTCTCGGTCTGCCAGGAGCCCCAGGCACGTTTCGGGCAGAAAACTGTCCTGGCGCCCGGCGAATCCTGCTCGACAATCCGCTCGGCGGTGATCCTGCACCGGCTCGATTTCCACGATGCCCTGCGCGGCTATGCCGACCTGCTGCGCACTCGCGGCGTAAATATCCCGCTCGACTCGCCGCCGGCCTGCTACGAGCCGTACTGGAAAAGCTGGGGTTTCGGTCTGGATTTCACCCTGGAGCAGATTTACGGCGCCTTGGAAGAAATCAAAAGCTTCGGGATCAAGATGGCCATGCTGGATGACGGCTGGTTCACCTGGTACGGCGACTGGAAACCGACTTGCGCCAAGGGAAAATTCCCGGGCGGCGAGCCGGACATGCGCAAATTCGTCAAACGCCTGAAAGCCGCGGGGCTGAAGACCAGCCTCTGGTGGTATCCGCAGGGTGTCAGCCCGGAAAGCGACCTGGCCCGCGAGCACCCGGAGTGGCTGATAACCAACCAGGACGGGACCTTGCCGCGCTGCCAGCGCAAGCTCTATTATCTGTGCCCTGAATGCCCGGAGGCGGTAGCACATGTTGTCGGCCTGGTGGAAAAGATTCTCGGTGACTGGGACTACGACGGGCTCTATATCGACACCACGGGCCTGATCGCTGTCCCGCCGTGTTTCAATCCCGCCCACAAGCACGATTCCCCTCTGGATTCGTTCCAGCGGCAGGCCGGGCTGTTCAAGGCGATCTACGAGCGCGCCCAGGCTCTCAAGCCGGGCTGCCCGTTGGAGATGTGCATCTGCAGCCTGCCCCACGATCCGTTCAAGATGCCGTACTATAACGTGGCCAATGCCTCCGACCCGGTAAACCTGCCTATGGTGCGCAGAAGGATCAAAGTGGAAAAGGCTTTCCGCGGGCCTTCGTTCTGTGTCGGCGACTGCTACCAGATCCCGATCCATGAATGGGAGGAGTGGTCCGTGCCCGAGTCCTTCGAGAGCGCGATAGGCACGGGCGCGCAGGCGACTACTCTTTACTCCGCCTTGACTGAGAGCCAGCGCGAAAAATGGCGGCGCTGGTTCGGCATATACAATGCGCTCGGACTGAGCAGCGGGGAGTACCTCAACTTATACGACATTGCTTTCGACAAACCGGAAGCGCATGTCGTGCGTAAAAACGGTTCGCTCTATTACGGATTTTTCGTCGAGCGCTGGCCCCGGAACAAACCCCTGGCGCTCAGAGGACTTGAACGGGAAAAGTCTTACCGGGTAACCGAATATGCAAGCGGAAGGGAACTGGGCACGATCAGCGGCTCCCAGCCGGAGATTCGCTGCGCCTTTGCCGGCAGCCTGCTGCTCAAAGCTGAGCCGCTGAAATAGTCTTTTAAATCTGGATTATTCATAAATTTCCGAGAGTCCCTGTAGTAGGGGCGCAGCATGCTGCGTCCCTACAATGGCTCCGATATACAGCCTATGCATTCTTCAAAGGTATGTCCGCACGCTTGCATGAAATTTTATTAATAAATCAGGCTAGTAGTTTTCAGGGTTATTCACCGGTGTATTCCACCAGGAGAGTCAAGTATGTCCAAGTTGCTGCCCCTGTTACTTCTCACGGTTATCGGATGTACGATCCAGGCTCCGGAGCGCAGAGCAAAAACCGAAACACCGGCTCTTTACGATGGCAAGATATATGGGATTTATCAGCCGCTAAAACTGGAACAGGATGAAGCTTCGATAAAAATCTCGGGCGAAACCTTCTCCTACACGATCGACCGGAAATCGGGCCAGATCACCTCCGCCAAGGCCCTGGGTAGCGAGTTCGTCGCCCACGGGACCTCCTTCCCCAACCCTTATGTCGGGCTGATGCCGGAGAGCGATCCAGGTGCGCGTGTCGAGGGCGAAGACGACCGGCCGCGCTTCAGTTTCGAGAAGGCTCTCGAAATCCGGCCCAGGCTCTGGTCCGGCGGCCTGACCGGCGCTTATCGCTTTGATGCCGACAAGAGCACGGGAGTGGTCACGCAGGTTGTGAGTTCAGCCGAGGACTTCGTGGAAATAAAATCCAGCGGCGGTTATGCCTGGCCGGACAGCGGCAAAGCCTCGCCACTTGCCTGGGAAATTAAATATGCGATTGATGTGGACGGGTTCACCAAAATTACGGTCAAACTGACCGCCGATAAGCCGGTAAAGCTGCGCTGGCACTGTTTCGATCATGCCTGGTTCGACAGGCAGGCGGTCGATTTTCTCTCCACTTACCAGGACCTGGGCAGCCCGCCTTTTGATCCGCGGCCAGCTGTCGCCAAGCCGCTGGACGGCCTGCAGACTGATGAGCCGGCGCTCCTCTCGCACTGGGACCCCATTGTGCACCTGGGCAACGCGCTTACCGGAATCGATATTTCCAAGGAGGATTTCGGCGACCGCTGGAGCGGCTACCGGGATTCGGGAGTGCGGCTCGAGGACGGCCGCCGGTTTGCCACGGATGCGGTGAAGACCGCGGATGGTCAGGTGCTGATCCCTTATGATTCGCGGGGCAAGCGGGACATTTTCACCCAGATTTTCGCCCGCGAGGGCGGAGTGCTCGAGCTCGAGGAGTTCGACATCCGCAACACCGCCCTGCCGCTCAATCCGGGCGAAGCGCGGGAGAAAACCTTCTTTGTCCAGCTCACTCCGCCCAAGCTGCCGCGGGAGGAGCTCAACAGCAGCCGCGTAGTCTGGCCCGGGCCGCACCAGATCGTAATGGCCCATTTCAACGGCCGCAGAGAACCCTGGTCGCCGCCCGCGGAAGACCAGATCGCACAGTGGGCTAAAATCGGGGTCAATCTCATAGTCGGCGGCACGGACTGTTTCTCCGGCGACTACAGCCATCCGGCCTACCCGGAAAAGGTGCGTCAGTTCCTGGACACGGCTCACCGTTACGGGATCCAGGTCATCCCCTATGTCACTTTTTCGGATTACGATTTCGATGCCCCCGGCTACCAGGAGTATGCCGCGGACTGGATGTGCTCGCAGGCCATCGAGTTCCGCCAGGAAACCTCACTGATGTGTTTCGGCGCCGAGGGCTGGCGCGAGCACGTGGAGCGGGAATGCGACTCCCTGCTGACGAAATTTGATTTTGACGGGCTTTATGTGGACCACTGGTTCACCACCCGCTTCTGCAACAACCCCCGTCACGGTTGCGGCGGCTACCTGGGCCGCTATGTCACCGAGGGCTACCATGATTTCGCCAGGCGACTGCGCCGTGTGGTGGCCGCCCACACGGATGGCAAAGGGATCATGCTTTTGAACTCCAATGCTCTCATCTCCTCGACCAACCTGGCCTGGTTCGATATGCGGCTCCTGGGAGAGAACGACAATCCGCTGCTGCTGCCCGGCGAGGAGCTGCTGGCCACCTGGAACGGCAAGCGCACGGGAGTGCAGTCCAGCATCATGTGGCGCGAAAACCAGGACCCGCTGGACATGCTCAATTTCTCCGCCAACTTCGCCTTCTCTTTCACGCTCCTGGGCAGCCGGGGCGACCGGAATATCCTGGATAGCTGGATAGTCGCCGAGCCCGGCTCGGAAATGGGACTCAACCGTCTCTACTGGGATGTCCTGCGCTTTTTCGATGTCAACCGGGCCCGGCGCTTCAGCACCTTCGACAGCCGCAATATTGTCAGCCTGGCCCGGCCGGGTTCCCAGGCGACCGCGTTTGCCAGGGAGGGCCGTCTGCTCCTGTTCCTGGGTTATCTGGCCCAGCAGACTGAAAATCCGGCCAAAGGGGCGCGGCCCGGCCGGCCGGATACCCTGAGCGTTTCTCAGCCGGAAGCACTCGGCCTGGACTCCGGCACACGCTACCGGATCGTGGACCTGGTGAACAGCCGCTATTTTTCAAGCCGGAGCTGGACCGCGGAGGAGCTTAAAAGCGTTCCGCTCACTCTGATCCTTGGCCGGACCTCGATCCTGCTGCTGACTCCCGAAGAGGAAGGCCCGCAACTGGTCTATTTCAGGGGTGCGGATAGCGCGAACATTCTCCAGGAGGGTCAGGACAGCCTCGCGCTGCAGGTTAAAGCGGTGGAGGGTTCGCCTGTATCCTTCTATTTCGATCTCCACGGCGGTGCGCTGAGTTCCGGTACTGCCGGGATCGCCCCCGAAAAGCCAAGCGGAGACTTTACGGTATTTTCCGGGTTGCTTCCCGCAGACAAAAGGGTGGTTTTTGCCAGGGAGCCTTGATTCCATCCGAGTGTAATAATATTGGACGGCGGCCTGACCCGCTGATTGAATTTTCTTAAAGTCGAGCACTCGTTTTGTTCTTTCGCGCGAGCACCGCGGAAATCCTCTTACACACCAGCGACAGGACAGGAAAGGTCAATCGAAAATGGAACTGACTGGCAAGGCAACAGCTATTTCCCGGCGCGAATTCTTCAAACAGGGCTCGAGCGCGGCCGCCGCCACCGCCGGGTTGGCGGCCCTGGGCGCACCCGCTATCCTGCGCGGGCAGAACCTGAACAGCCGGATCAACTTCGGCGTTATCGGCACAGGCAGCCGGGGCTGCTATATGACCCGGCTGATCGCCGGCGGCGCCGTGGGACAGATCACCGATGTCTGCGACATCTATCCGCCCCACCTCGCGGAGGGTGCCAAGGACTCGAAGAACGGCAAGGTGCGCTCTCATGAACAATGGCAAAAACTGATCGAGCAGAAAGACATCGACGCCGTGCTGGTCTCCCCGCCGCTGTTTCTCCACGTGCCGTGCAGTATCGCCGCGTTGGAGGCGGGCAAGCATGTTTTCAGCGAGAAGAGCATGGGGCTGACCGTCAAGCAGCTCAACGAAATGACAGCGTGCGTTGAGGGACACCCGGATAAGGTGTACATGGTAGGCTACCAGAGCCGCCTGAAAAATTCTTTCGCCGAGGTCAAATCCCTGGTCCAATCCGGCGCTTTCGGCAAGATCACCCAGTTCTACGTGCACTACGATCGCAACATCACCTGGCGCAAAGAGATCGAGGATCCCAAGTGGGAAAGGGTGCTCAACTGGAGAATGTACCGGGAGTACTGCGGGGGCATCCTGACCGAGCTGCTGACCCACCAGATCGACATGGTGCTGGATATTATCGGCACCCGCCCGGTTAAGGCTTCCTGCGAGGGCAAGATCATGGTCTACAATGACGGGCGCGAGAACCACGACAGCATCATGGGTTACCTGGAGCTGGAGGACGGCGTGCTGGGGGTCTGCAGCGGCCATCTTTCGAACGCCCGCTGGGGCAGCTGCTTCGCCATCCACGGCACGCACGGGACCATCGAGCTGATGGACCGGGCCTACCGTATCTTCTGGGAGAAAGAGACCCGCCACCTGCAGACTGTCGGGGTCAAGCACAAGTTCACCCAGATCAAGCTCGGGCAATCGCTCAATGTGAGCGATGCGCCAATCACCGAGCCGGACAAGCTGGTCGAAGCCGGCGATTCAACCGAAGACGGCTCCACGAAAGCCCTCGAGCACTTCTATGCCTGTGTCAGAGATGGGGCAAAACCGGTCATGGACGCAAAAAGCGCCCGGAAGACCTCGATCGCCGCGCTCACCCTCTACCATTCCACTTTGAACGGCGGCAGGCAGTTCACTGTCGAGGAAATCGAGGCCATGGGCTGAGCGGCAGCTCAAGGGGAAAGGCCACGTCGATTTAATTGCAGGGGCATGCTGCACTATGCGTCGGGCGCGCGAGGTTGCCTCATCCGGCAAAAAGCCCTAAATTAAGGTTGCCTGCCGCCCTTTCCGGCGGCCTTTTTTAACCGAAGGAAGTTTTCAGGATGGAACCGCTAATCGACTCATACGGCAGGACGCACTCCTATCTCAGGCTGTCGGTCACTGACCGCTGCAACCTGCGCTGCGTCTATTGCATGCCGCCCGAGGGTATCCTGCGCAAGGATCGCGAGGAAATCCTGAGCTTCGAGGAAATTTTCCGGCCGACCGGACTTTTCGCCGATATGGGTATCCGCAAGGTCCGCCTGACGGGCGGCGAGCCGCTCCTGCGTTGCGGCGTGGAGCGCCTGGTAGCCTGTATCGCCGCAGTGCCGGGGATAGAGACAGTCGGGATGACCACCAACGGTGTCCTGCTTAAAGATCATCTGGAGGCTTTGCAAAAAGCCGGACTTAAACTGCTCAATATCAGTCTCGATACGCTGCGCCCCGAGCGATTCGGCGACATCACCTTGCGCCAGAATTTTTCGCAGGTTCTTGAGGGCCTGGAAGCCGCCCTGAAACTGGGCTTTGCGCCGGTCAAGCTCAACGTAGTAGTTATCCGGGGCGCTAATGCTGATGAGCTGCTGGACTTTGTCGAGTTCGTCCGGGACCGTCCGGTCAGCGTGCGGTTCATCGAGTACATGCCCTTCCGGGCCAACAATTGGCGGCAGGACCGTTTCATGCCTTTCCGGGAGATGAAAAGCGTCATCGAGGAAAAATATCCCCTGGTCCCGCTCGACAACCCGGATGACCCCTCGCGGGTGGCCCGGGAATTCAGCATCCAGGGTTTCCGGGGCAGCGTGGGGTTTATCACCTCGATCTCCGAGCATTTCTGCGGCAACTGTAACCGTCTGCGGCTCTCGGCCGATGGCTGCATGCAGCTCTGCCTGCACAATCCCGGCGAGCTGAACCTGCGCCATCTCCTGCGCGCGGGCTGTCCGGATGAGGAAATCGCCAGGCTGCTGCGCAACGCTCTTGCGGCCAAGCCCTACGAGCACCACGCCCTGGAGTCTCCCTGCGGCGGCCGGGACCGCACGATGATCGAGATAGGCGGCTGAGTTCATGCGCGATATTTCCACTAAATTCAATACTCTAAGGACCGCTGTCGCCGAAGCGACACTCGCTCTTTCCCCGAAAACCCTGGAGATGATCCGCGCCGGGGAAATCCCCAAGGGCGATCCTCTGGAAGTGGCCCGGGTAGCCGCGGTCCAGGCGGCAAAGCAGACCAGCGCGATAATTCCTTATTGCCATCCCCTGCCGCTGGATTTCGCCGGAGTGGAGTTCGACCTGGGGCCAGACCGCATCCGGGCGACCATGACAGTGAAAGCGATCTACAAGACCGGCGTGGAGATGGAGGCGCTCTGCGGCGCAACGGTGGCCGCCCTGACTCTCTATGACATGCTGAAAATGTTGGATGATACGCTGGAGATTCTATCTGTCCGTCTGCTCGGCAAGAAAGGCGGAAAATCCGATTTTAAAAAAGATTCGGGCCAGGGTTTGCGGGCCGTGGTGCTGGTCGTTGCCGATCAACAAGCCGGGGGCGGTGAGAATGATGCGGCAGGCAAGCTGATCGAAGAGCGCCTGCTTTCTCTGGGTTTTGCATTGGATGGCCGCCGGACGGTGACAGCCGGGTTGGAGGAGGTGGCTGGAGCGCTGCGGGCCTGCGCTGATGAGCAGAAGCTGGACCTGGTGCTTACCAGCGGTGGCACCGCTTTCGGCGAAGAAGATATCATCCCCGAGGCGATGTCCCGGGTGATCGAAAAAGAAATCCCGGGGATCGCCGAGGTCCTGCGCGCCTATGCCCGGGAGCGCAGCCCGCTCGCGATGTTTTCCCGGGTGAGGGCCGGCCTGCGCGGAAAAACCATCATCATCAACCTGCCCGGCGACCCGCAAGGCGCCGGAGAGTATCTGGCTGCGCTGTTCCCCGGGCTGCTCCACGCTTTCCGGATGCTGCGCGGCGAAAAGCACGCCCAGGGCTACGGGGAGAAAAAATAGGCATGCTCAGCTACCGGGAGGCTCTGGCGCTCATTCTCGTCCGGCTCGGCCCACTGCCTGCCGGGACGGTCAAACTGGAGGAGGCAGCGGGCCGGGTCCTGGCGCAGGAGATAATGGCCGCCAGTGATTCACCCTCATTCGATAATTCGGCGGTGGATGGCTATGCGGTCCGGGTTGCCGATACGGCCGGAGCGGCGGAAACTGCGCCGGTCCGGCTTCGTCTTTCAGGCACCGTGGCAGCCGGCGCCGCGGCTGTTCCGGTTCTCGAGCCGGGAGCGGCGATCAAGATAATGACCGGAGCTCGCCTGCCGCGCGGAGCGGATGCCGTGATAATGAAAGAATTCGCCGGGGAACAGGGGCGCAGCGTGCTCCTGCGGCGGGCCGTGCATGACGGAGAAAATATCCGCAGGCGGGGCGCGGAATTCCGCAAAGGCCAGCGGGTTCTTTCCGCCGGCACACGGATCAATGTCCCGGCCATCGGCTTAGTGGCCGCATTTGGACAAGCCGAGGTGAGAGTCTTCGGCCGGCCATTGGTATCGATCATTTCCACCGGCAGCGAGCTGGTTGCTCCGGGAGCGCCGCGCAGGGAGGGGCAGATTTACGATTCGAACTCCGTGGCCCTGGCCGCGGCCTGCCGGGAGCTGGGTGTCGAGGTGCGCTATTGCGCCAGGGTGGCTGACCGCCGGTCGGAGTTGCTGAAACGCCTGCGCCGCGCCCTGCATTGTTCGGATGTGCTGCTGACCGCCGGCGGAGTGAGCGTGGGGGATAAAGACCTGGTCCGCGAATGCTGCGTGGAGCTGGGGGTGGAAGAGGTATTCTGGAGAGTGGCGATAAAGCCCGGCAAACCTGTCTATTTCGGGATCCGGCAAACCGGGACAGGGAAAAAGACGGGCGGAGACAGCGGCGGACAGCTCAAAGCCGTGTTCGGCCTTCCCGGGAACCCGGTCGCCGCGCTGCTTTGCTTTCACCAACTGGTGAAACCGGCCCTGTTGAAAATGATGGGGCAGGCCTCACGGAAAAGACCCGTCCTTTCCGCGCTCCTCGTCGAAAGGCTCAGCAAAAAGGCGGGCCGTCTGGAATGGGTCCGGGGCGTGCTGGCCGCGAAAGGCGGGGCGCTGGCCGTCCGTCCGGTCACTGGCCAGGAATCACACATGCTCGGCGGCCTGGCGCAGGCCGAATGTCTGATCCTCTTTCCCGCCTCACGGGTAACCCTTGAGAAAGGCAGCCGTGTCCAGGTTGAGATCCTCGACTGGCGAGGCTGAGAGCTTTTCCCGCCGATTCTGCTTTTTGTCCTGACCAGCTATATTTAATATGACTTCCGCTCATAACCAGGGTGCCGGTCCGATCTGCATCCATATAGACCAGGGCGTTATTAGCGCCGTCTGTAACAGACACCGGCACCTGATGTGTCAAGCCAACCGGCCACTCAAGGTCAGCTCGACACCTCCTGTGTTTTTATCCGGGGACCGCTGTTCGCGCCGCGGATCGAGATCGGCCTTGGTGCGGATACCCTCCAGGCCGATATGCGTGATGAAAAATCCGGAAGCACGGCAAGAAGCCCCCTTCACCCCACGGATCAACTGTTTCAGCTCCCGGTTGTTCAGACCGGAGAGCAGCGATTCCCGGAAGATCTTCTTTCTGTAACCGTCCAGCCCCATCCCGAAGAGCCTGACGTACCAGTCGAGCAGATTCAGCGGCGGCCGCCGCAAGTCGCGGATCAGGAAGCGGCAGCCTTTCCTGGTCACCCGGACGATTTCCTCCAGGTAATGGAGCGGGTCGCTTAAACGGCGGAGCAGTGAGTGGGAGCAAACCAGGTCGAAAGTGCCGGAGCGGAAAGGCAGCCTTTCAGCATCGGCGCAAACCAGGAAGATCTTCCTGGTCAATCTTTTGGCCTGGATATTCTCCCGGGCCTTTTTGAGCATTGCGTGGGAAATGTCCAGGGCCACGAGATTGGCCGGGGAAAGCTGATGGACGAAGCGGATCGGGATTTTTGCAGCGCCGGTCCCCACGTCCAGAACCAGCGGGTTTTTCATCGGCCGGGTTTTGGCCAGCAGTTCGAAGGCCCGCAGGACAAAATTCTTCTCTTCCAGGGCAGGATATTTCCCCGAGAGCTTTTCGCAGGGTTTCGTTCTGCCGGGAAGGATCAGCGCGCCGGTGGCCACCGCTTGTTCCAGGGTACTTGTCTCTTGAAATTTCATAGGGCATCCACTCCGCTTTGGCACTGCCTGTACGGCTGATTTAAGATTTTCGAGCCTCGGTTCTCAGATGAATACCGCTTCTTCCGGCTCTACGGGACAGGACAAAGCCAGGACCTTATCCTGCCTGAGCAGCTCGACGAACAGCCGGACCAGCTCCGGGTCCCACATCTGCCCCGCTTTTTCCTCCAGCTCCTTGATCGCCTGGGCGCGGGAGAGGGCCTGACGGTAGGGCCGGGTGGTAGTCATGGCATCATAGCTGTCCACGACCGCCACGATCCTGGCATAGATCGGGATCTCCTCGCCTTTGAGGCCCTCGGGATATCCCCGGCCATCGTAACGCTCGTGGTGGTATAAGACCACGTCGCGTACCGCGCTCAACGAGCGCAGCGGCTTAAGAATTTTCTCGCCCTCCCGGGGATGGGCCAGGATTTTCTCCAGCTCATCTTTCTCCAGCGGCCCTGGCTTGTTCAGTACGCTGTCCGGAACGCCGATTTTGCCGATATCGTGAAGGATCCCCGCCATCTTGACAATCTCCTGCTCCTTTGCCGTCAGGCCGTAAGCCCGGGACAGAGCCACGGCGAAGCGCGAAACCCGCCCGTTGTGGCCCTCGGTGTACTTGTCCTTGGCCTCGATCGCATTGGCCAGCGAGGAGATCACGCGGTCCGCGCAATCGAGAAGATCGTTCATGTGTTTAACCCGGAGCAGGGACCTGACCCGCGCCCGGAGCTCGGCCAGATTTATCGGCTTGTTGATAAAATCATCCGCACCGGCATCAATCACCTTGAGCTTTTCTTCCTGGTTGTACACCGCGGTGATCATGACCACCGGTATCAGCCGGGTGCTCTCGCGGCTCTTCAGCGTCCGGCAGACTTCGAGGCCGTTCAGCTCGGGCATCATCAAGTCCAGCAGAATCAAATCGGGTCTTTTCTGCCAGACGGCATCCAGAGCCTCGCGGCCATTCGCGGCCTCGAGGGCCCGGTAACCCTCGTTGCGCAGCAGAAAAACCAGGCCTTTCCGGATTGCCAGCTCGTCATCGACTACCAGCACCACAGAGGAGTGCTCCCTTTCCAGCCCGGAGCCGCTATCATCCTGTTCCCTGGTCGGTTTGCTCATACTCGATCTCCATCCATCAATTGACTTCCAGCAGTTCTCTGATTACCCGGATCAGCTCTCGGTATTCGAATGGCTTGGTCATGTAAAAATCTCCTCCAGCCTCCAGCCCCTCCGTCCGCTCCTTGAGCTGTCCCCTGGCGGAGAGGAAAACGACTTTGATCGGCCGGGTTCGCGGATTCTGCCGGAGAATTCGGCAGACCTCCAGACCGGACAGGCCCCGCATCATCACATCCAGGACCACCAGCCCGGGGCAATGTTCCTCGACCAGGCGCAGCGCCTCGGAGCCATCCGCAGCCTCCACCGGGTCATAGCCGGCTTTCCTTACGCATTTCGCCAGCCCGAGCCGGATCGCTTTCTCGTCATCGACGATCAGGATTTTATTCTTATCCAACTCCATTGACCTTCGCCTTTAAGTCAAATTTTCCGCGGAAGCCTGCTTGCCAGAGTAGGGAGGTATTTCTTGTTAAGTCCAGGCTAGCCGATCAGCCTTTCGACATAATCCAGAAATGAATTCTTGTCAAATGGCTTTAGCAGGTACTCATTGGCCCCGCACTGGAGCACGCAGTCCCGGTCATAAGCGTCCGAGTGTCCGGTAATTGCGAGAATTTTGATTCCGGGGTTGAATGTGGAGTTCTGGCGCAGACGGCGGCAGACTTCCAGCCCGTCGAGCTTCGGCATACGGATATCGAGTATCACGAGGTCCGGCTTGAAGTCTCCGGCCATGATCAGTGTCTCGTACCCGTCTTTCGACACGGCGACCTCGAAATTCGACTGCTGCGCCCTTAAAAGATAGCTGATTGCATTGACCACGCTGGGATCGTCATCCGCCACCAGTATTTTTTTCTCTTTCTTCGCGAGAAAAAACTCGCGGATCACCGGCATGCCGTTGCGCTCCAGAAAGGAGCGGAATTCTCTCCTGGTGATCCGGCTCTGGCCGCCCGGATTGTGGAAGGCTTTCAACTCCCCGATCTTTATCCAGCGGTTGACCTGCATCACAGTCGTATGGCAGTAGCGGGCGATGTCGCCGGTGGTAAGCGGAGGCTCGGGGATACATTCCAGCGTGGCTCTGTAATTCATGGCTCACCTTAGCTGTTGAATAACAAAGTTACCATTCTATGCTTCCTTATCATATTTAACAATCATAACATTCTTTGTCAAGGCTTTTTCAAGAAAAAAACAAAATATTTATTTTGCGCGCAAACTTTTGCTATCAAAGCGCTGTCTTTGCCGTTAACAGCTTAGGCTTCAACGCTAAGCGTCATAATTTTTTCTCCCTGGCTGGTAAAATTCATAAAAATCTCGTTAACATCTCATGCCGGGGAGTTTCGTGAACAAGCCGGGTCAGAATCCATTCTAACCCGGCTTGAAGATACTTGAGAGGAACCAGATGCCGTTATTCCCGAAAATTATCCGCAATTATTTAAGTCGCTAAGAATAATATCAATTCTCTCCTGCCGTTTATTGGACAGCCGTGCTTCTGGAGCGCGGTCTATCTCGCCCGGTTCGTTTTCTTCCGTTATGCCGGTCTCCGGAAGCTCTTCCGGCGGGACCCAGCCAAAGGCCCGTTTCCGGTTCGGATTTGAATACGACCCAGGGCGGAACTCTTCCGGCCATCGCCTGGAATTAGACGGAACGGCCTGGGGTGTCCCCGCACCCCGACAATTTTTGAGTGCATAACAAACGTAACATATATCACGAAGATATAATATATATAATTTGTATAGACTAAATCTTATATATCATTTATAACATTAGTTATTATAAAATATCCGTACATTACTTGATTATTTATTATCATTGTTATAAATTAATGCAAGAATTATATCGCATGTTACTTGATATTAATTATCGTACAGGCATCAAGCCTATGAAATTCAAAGGGCTTACCGGATCAACGACAAGGAGGCTATCATCGAATCACAAAAAATAATGCTTTATTCTGGTTATATAGCAGGGCCTACATTCGAAGCGAAAACTGAACCAGGAAAAGGAGCGATAAAATGTCTGCGAAGATTTTAATCTGGGATTCAGACCTCTCCCTCGGACACGCGATCTTCGATACTCTCTCTCTCAAAGGCTATCGACCCGTCCGTTTGGAAAATCCCGCACATCTGGCTAAAGCCCTGGAACTGGAAAAACCCGAGCTGGCGATCCTGGAAGGAAACTGGCAGGCCGGAACAAAAATCAGCTTGGGCGAGGGAGCTTTCCCCCAACCCGCCAATGGCGAGCTTTCCATCGTTTTGCCGGCGGCCGGAGAAGCCTCCCTGTACCGGAATGTCGTCGCGGGGCTGGTCCTCGGAACTATCAGCAAGCCCTTCGGCCAGGACCAGTTATGCTCCGGTATTCAATCCTCGCTTTCGTTGAAGGAAACCCTGGAGAAGCCGCCGCTGCCCTGGGAGGAGTACATCGAGGTGCGCCGTCTGACCACCGAGGAGGAAATTCTCGCGGACCTCAACCTGCGCTACCAGGTTTATCGGGAGGTGGGTTTTATCGGCAGCCGCAGCGAGGAAATAGAAATCGACCGCTACGATACCCGCGCGATCATTTTCGGCGCTTTCCACAATGTTAGCGGCGAGAGCGAGCTGGTTGGCTCAATCCGGATCATCCGGGAAAAATCCGAGGGGCCGCATGCAGGTGAGCTGAGAAGGATCATGCAGCGCTATGGCCTCGATATCCCGCTTTCAGAAGATTCAGAAAATGGACGAGCCTCCCTGCCCGCGCTCCAGACTTTCGGGCTCAGCGCCGTGGAGCTTAAGACAGTGTCCGCCGGATTCGGCACGGACCATTCGGCCGGCGGCCAAAATGTTTCGCCGGAGATCTGTGAAATGTCCAGGCTGGTGATCAAAAAAGAATACCGCCGGCGGAGGTTCGGGATCGAGCGCCGGCTCTACGAGGGGATAGTTGTCGATTGCAGCGCCTCCAAACCCCACCGGAACTGGTTCATCATCGCGGTGCATCCCATGAACACCACCAAGTACCTGCGTTACGGATTCACCTGTCTGGAGGAGCTGGGAGTAAAGTCCTATGCCGGACTTGCTCAGCCGGCGGTGCTGCTGAACCTGGACCTTCAGCACTACCTCATTCAGCCTAACCCCTTTACCCCGAGCCTGGCCGTCAATACCCTGCTCTATCAGGTCAACGGCAATATACTGACCCGGGTGCAGGATCAGCCGGTCCAGCTCGAAAAAGTCGCTTGAGCGCGAAATAGAGTGGCTTGTGGACTCCCGGGGGCCTTGCGACTTGCTTCAGGATATCTCGGGAAGGTGGAGGCGGGCATCTAATCGAAAAGAATTCCCCGGGCTTGCTTCGGTGTAAGTGAAACAGAGATGCGCAGGGGTGGCCGGCCGATCGCCCGCTTTACACACTCCGTCCCGGCTTGCGAGAGGCAGCTCATTTCGTCAGAAAATTGCGGTTCGGCTGGAATTCGGATACAGTGGCCGGTCTAAAACTGCCGGAGTTGCTGCTCGACCTGCCGTCGCTGGTCGGGCGCAAGGTCCAGAGCGAGGAGTTTTCTGTAATAGCTTTTGGCCTCATCTTTTCGCCCCAGGTTCAGGCAAACCTGGGCCATGGTCTGCATGGCTCCCGGGTCGGGTCCGTATTTAAGAACTTCCAGCAGCAGCCTCCGCGCCGCTTCCCAGGCCCGGGCATTGGAGTACATATTTATCGCCGTCTGGCGCAGCTGAAAATTCCCGGGGTAGTGACTCAGCAGACGATCCAGGCACTTTTCCGCGCCGGCAGTATCGCCGCTGCGCAGCAGCAGCCCGGCCGCGCTGAATGAAGCGCTTTCATCGGCGGGATCCAGGTCGGCGGCGGCGCGGTACTGTTCGAGAGCCTCTTGAATCTGGTTCGATTTCTCCAGGCACTGGCCCAGCACCAGACGCACCAGGAAATCCTTCTGTGTTTTCCCGATGATAGAGCGCAGCAGGCGTATCGCCTCATCCGTTTTCTCCGCCCGGTAAAGGGCGAAGCCCAGATACATCCGGGCCTCCGGATTGATCGGATTCATCTCGAGAGCGAAGCGCAGTTCCTCCTGGGCCCGGCCCATATCGTCGCGCAGGTAGTAAAATATACCGGCGGTCAGATGCTCGAGCATGTGCGGGTGTTCATCCGAGCCGGCGCCGCTCCCGCCGCCGACATACCCCAGAGCGCGCAAAGCGCCGGCCCGCTGGGGATCGACCGTAAACTGACGGGTAATCCGCCGGTCCTGGGCAGTCTCGGCCAGAGGCAGCAGCGTACTCTCGAACCCGGAGATCCGGGCCGCGGTTTCATCCCGGCTCACCGCTGAGGGACAGAGGTTATGCAGCTCGTCAAAATCCGCCGCCAGGTCATAGCACTCCCAGTCCTCGCCTTCGCAATAGATGAAATGCTTGTCCTCCGTAGTCCAGAGCGCGCGTAAATCCCCCCGGTACACCCCGGAGATATCCACCCGGCCGGCCAG
>MFIX01000221.1:16037-18817 GCA_001780825.1 Candidatus Glassbacteria bacterium RIFCSPLOWO2_12_FULL_58_11
CGGTAGCCGCGGCCCCCTCGATCCCCAGCAGATCGACTATCGTGTGGAAGATGTCGGAAATCGCCACCGGTTTTTCGCGCACCGCGGGCGCGGGGGTCAGCCGCGGATGATAAAAGATCAGCGGAATTTGCACGAGCGGACGGATGAGCAGCCCGCCGTGGGTGAAAAATTTATGCTCACCGTAAACCTCGCCGTGGTCGCTGGTTATAATCACCAGGGTATTATCGTCAAGCTTCCGCTCGTGCAGCCAGCCCAGCAGCTCGCCGATTTTGAAATCCAGATAGGTCAAACCCCCGTCGTAAATCGCCCAGACCGTCTGTTTCTCCTGCTCATCGGGAATCAGCCGGCTCGAATTCAGCAGGTCGTTGTAGCGGCAGAGGCTGTCGATCCGCGGGGTAAGCTTTTCCTCACCGTCGAGGTACCGGCTCAGGTACGGCTCCGGGGGGCCGTAGGGCATGTGGGTATCCATATAATTGATAAAGACAAAAAACGGTGCGCCTTGTCCACCCGGACTTTCCAGCCAGGAGCGCACGAGTTCATTGGTGCGGGCTGTATTGTAGGGCCGGATCGAATCGGTGCAGGTGGTGTCGCTCCAGACCGCCTTAAACTGCTCGAAGCCCTTGTCGAGGTTCTGCTGACTGTCCATGTGGGGGTTGTTGCTGAATCCCGCGGTGTGGTAGCCCCGCTGCTTGAGCAGCTCGGCCAGGGTGGGTATACGATCGATAAGCCAGGCGTGGCGGCTGTGCGTGCCGTGCTCAGAGGGCAGAAGCCCGGTGAACAGGCTGGCATGGGCGGCGGTGGTCCAGCTCGAGGCGGAAACCACCCGGGTAAAGCGCAGGCCCGCGGCGGCCACCCGGTCGATATTGGGAGTAGTCGGGCGGCCGTAGCCGTAACAGGACAGGTGGTCCGCCCGCGCCGCATCCATGACGATCAGCAGGATATTCGGCGCCGGGCCTTTTAGCCGCGGAGGTCCGGAACATCCCTGCAGCAAGAGCGCCAGGGCCAGGGCGGCCGGTATGTTAAGCCGGTTTATCATGATGTCCTTTGCGCAGGCCGCGCAAACCCCGGTACGGAATGCCCGGAAACGAATCTATTCCCGAGCTCAGGCCTTGAGGAAAATTTTCTTCTTATAGAGAAAATACAGGAACAGCCAGCCTGCCAGAAATGAGCCGAAGGCGCTTAGTACCGGCTCGAAAGAGCCCAGGTATCGGACAAATCCATGGATGAAAATATTGGAGATGATGCCGAAATCGAACTGGCTTTGGACGACATAAATCGTAATCGGGTTCAGGCCGATGACCACGAAAGGGAAGGCCCACTTATGGTAGCCCCGGACATCTATAATCCAATAGAAAACGCCGAGCAGGAGCAGGCTCCACCCGCCGGCCCAGAGGACATAGGAGCTGGTCCAGAGGAGCTTGTTGATCGGGAAAAGGAAGTTCCAGAGCCAGCCGGCAATCAGGCTCACCAGGCCGGCGGCGAGCAGTCCCCGGGCTTTTTTTATCTGCGGTCCGGGCGCTTTGAGCCAATGCCCGGCCAGCACTCCGAGCAGGGTGGTCGAGACAGCGGGAAGGGTGCTCAGGATCCCCTCGTTGTCGCCAAACTTATAGCAGCAAAAGGCCCCGGGGAGAAAATGCTGATCCACCCAGGCGCCCAGGTTGCCCTCCGCGGTGAGCACACCGGCGCCGACTCCGGGCACCGGCACCAGTTTCATCAAGGCCCAGTAGCCCAGCAGAATCGCTCCGGCGATTAGCGCCTGGCTCCGGATCCGGGTGTTCATGACAATCAGGGAGGCGATAAAATAGCAGATCGCGATCCGGTGAAGGACTCCGGTATAGCGGAAGTGGGAGAAATCGAAATCCAGCAGCCCGTTGTAGATAAACCCCAGGAACAGCAGGATCAGCGAGCGCTGGACGATATGGCGGTAGAGCTCGCCGCGGTCATCCCCGCGCTCGAGGCGCCGGCTGATCGCAAAGGGCATGCTCGTACCGACGATAAAAAGGAACAGCGGGAAAATCAAGTCGTAAAAGGTGAACCCGTCCCAGGCCGAGTGATCGAACTGTCCGGCCAGCGGCAGCAGGAGCGGGATGTTCAGCCAGGTGACGAGCGCTGCGAACAAGCCCTCGCCTCCGGTAATCCAGAACATATCAAATCCCCGCAGGGCGTCGAGTGAAACCACTCTCCCCGCTGGGACAATCTTCGATTCGGATGACATCCGGCCGCCTCTTCTTGTCGTATCGGGATTGACCCTTGAAGCGGATGATTACAATCGACGTTAAAAATTATTATCGTTTCCGCGGCCCAGGCGCTCCACCGGTTCATCGCCGGTTATGACCGGCGATGAATATAGCACCGGCCGAGTCTCTTTGCCAGCCCCTGCTTTTGACCGTGCAGAGCCAGGAATTGAGTGCCTTGCAGACTCTAAGACAGTCACAACTTTTTGGCCACTGCGCGGATATACTTGGCAGCCAGAGCGTATTCCGCGTCTGTCTCGAGATGCTCCAGCATCAGCGGCACCCCGGGATAGCGGCTCAGCTCGCGCAGGTAGGTAAGATAATCCAGCTCACCCAGGCCGGGCCGGACTTCATCGATATGCACGGTCAGCTTCTTTTGGATCAGCGTGTCCTTGGCGTGGCAGCTCCTGAGATAAGGCCCGAGCCTGGCGAAACATTCCCGGATAAAATCAGCGTTGCGGTAATAGCGCTGCGGACTGCTGATCATATTGACCGGGTCCAGGTGCGCGGCGAAAGATTTGCGATCTACCGCCTCGAGTAGGCGCA
>MFIX01000221.1:18911-22274 GCA_001780825.1 Candidatus Glassbacteria bacterium RIFCSPLOWO2_12_FULL_58_11
GCTCTCCACTATCAGGTCGAAAGTATCCTCGGTCAGGTTTCCCGGGTGGGGACCGCTGCCAGGGCTCGAGGATTCCCGGGTCCCGGCGGTCGTGACACAGCAGCGTGCGCCGATCCGGTCGGCGAGAGCGAGACTTTGACGGCAGGTTTCGAGAGCCGCCCGGCGCTTTGTCTCATCCGGGTTGACCGGGTTACTCCAGGCGCCTGTCTCGGCGATAGTGATATCCGCCTCTTTCGCGGCAGCTTCACAGGCGCGGACCAGCTTATCCTCAGCCTCCGGGCCGACCGGGCAATAAGCCGCCCGGTAGCCCAGCCTTTGAAGACATCCGATCCAGGTTTCCGGATCAGTAAATTTTTCCAGGACCGGGCCGCCCAAACGCACGGGCAGGCTGTCCCTCTCCGCTGCAGCAGTTTTTTCATCCTCTTTTGCAGCCAAATGATCCTCCTTCCAGCTAGTATTGATTCGCCCGACTTTTATCATCACTGAATTGCGGGTTTCCCGGCCCGGGTCGTGAAATTGTGTCGCATTCTTTCTCGCCGGATTATATTTATTCAAATCGATCATTTCTTGTCAGACAACAACCCGGCAACGCCTATTCCGGCTCCGGCAATCATCATATACAGGAGACCTGATGAGCGCAAAAATAAAATTCAACTACGCTTCATTCGATAACTATGGGCTGGAGCTGCCTTTCGATGAAAAGGTGATAGAAACTGCCGGGCAGCAGGTCCCCGGCACCTGGCTGGCCGATATCCGCGCCCAGGCCCTGAGGCTGGGCCCCGAGCGGCGGATCGAAATGCTTAAAAGTGCGCGAAAGCCCAGGTACTCGGCCGGAATCTGGTTTTTCGGCGAGCACTCCTCGCGCTTCCACGGCTCCTACAAGGCCAGGATGGAGCTGGACAGAAGGCTGCAGATCGCTGCCGAGTTTTCGCAATACGGCCTCCGGGCGGTGGAGGCGCACGAGCCCTGGGAAATTAATGCGGAGAACCTGGACCAGTTCAGAAAACTGCACAAAGAGTCCGGGGTTATCGTCTCCGCGGTTGCCGGAATCGGCGGCGACTTCCGGGCGCGCGAGGCCCAGTTCGGCACTACCTCCAGCCCGATCCGCGAGGTCCGGGACCGCTACGCCGCCCACACGGTGAAACAGCTCGAGCTAACCCGCCGTATCTCCGAGTCCCAGGGCTACCCGGCGGTGGCGATCTGCTGGCCGGGTATCGACGGCTACACCTACCCGCTGGGAACCGACTTCTACGACATGTGGGACCGCTTCGAGGCCGCCCTGGCCGAGGCGATGGACGAGGTGCCGGGCGTGCGGGTGGTGATCGAGCCCAAGCCCTACGAGCCGGCGATCAACAATATCTGGCGCAACACCGCGGATGGCCTGACTATGGCCCGCAATGTGGAGGCCCGCCTTCAGAACCCCAAAAATCGTGCGCTGCTCGAACAGGGCCACGCCCTGGTTGGGCTGAACCCCGAGATCGGCCATGTGCGCATGGGCTTCGAGGAGGTGGCCGGCTCGTTCAGCGCGGTAATGCGCGAGGGCCGTCTGGGCCACACCCACTGGAACGCCCAACCCCTGGGCAATTTCGACCAGGACCTGAACCCAGGAGTGGTTGCCCCGGAATCCCTGGAGGCCCTGGTCTTTGTCCTGCGGCTCTATGGCTTCACCGGCTTTTACGGCCTAGATCTGAACCCAGAAAAAATGCCGGTGGAGGCGGCGCTGGCCAAGAGTATCAATGCCATCGAGCTGGCCTGCGGGATCGTGGACAACATGGACCCGGCGGAGATTCTCGAGTCCTACCACAACCCGCAGGAGAACCGGGGCCGTCTGGAGGATATTGTCACCCGGGCTCGGGCTAAGGGCATTGATTCAAAGCGCCTTATCCCACGGGAGATTGTCGCCGGGTTCGAGAAACTTCAGCCCTCGCTGTGAGCCGATTCAGGGAAGCGGCCGGTTTGCCGTCCCACAATCAATATTAGAGATATGCCGATGAAAAGGAATTTAGCGCCCTATCTCGAAGAGGTCCGCCGGCATCTGGAGCACGAGCTGCTGCCCTACTGGCGAGTGCGCGGAGATGACCCGCAGTACGGCGGTTTCCTCACCTGTTTCGACAGTCGGGGCGCGCCCACGGGCGATACCGATAAAAACCTGCTCGCCACCTGCCGGATGATCTTTGCCTTTTCCGCGGTGCACCGCGCCGGCCGCGACCCGGACGGTTCTTTCCTGGAGCGGGCCGGCCGTGGCCTGCGCTTCCTGGAGGAACATTTCCTCGACCGGGAATGTGGGGGCTGGTACTGGATCCTGCGCCGCGAGGGGACTCCGCTCGACCGGAAGAAGATCATCTACGGCCACAGTTTTGTCATCTATGCCTTAAGCGAGCTCTACCTGGCCAGCGGTGACAAAAAGGCCCTCGAGCTGGCCCGCCACACTTTCGACCTGCTCCAGACCCATGCCGCGGACAACCTCCACGGCGGCTATTGGGAATTTTTCGAGCGGGACTGGGAGCACTGCCGGCCCGGAGAGTACGGCGGCGACCGCAAGTCCCTGGATGTCCACATGCACCTGATGGAGGCATTTACCAACCTTTATCTGGCGAGCCGGGACAAGCTGATTCAGCGCCGCACGACCGAAATTATCGAGCTGATCTGTTCCCGGATGCTGCATCCCTCGCAGGGCACCGGCATCGCCCAGTTCAGCGCGGATTTCACCCCGCAGCGGGCGCTCATTTTCAAGAATGTCTGGGGCTCGGACCGTCAGGCCGGGGACCTGGAGGGCCGGCCGCTGGACAACACCTCCTACGGACACAATGTCGAGCTGGGCTGGCTGCTAAGCCGCTCGGTCGAGGTTCTCGGCCTGGACCCGGGTGTCTACCACGGCCGTATCCGCTCCCTCTACGACCATTGCCTGCAATACGGTCTGGACTGGAAACTGGGCGGGGTCTATTGCGAAGGCCCACATGCGGGCGCGGCCCGCGAGCGGAACAAGGAATTCTGGCAGCAGGCGGAAACTTTGGTGGCCCTGCTGGATGCCCTGGCCGTATTCGGCGATCCGCGCTACCTCGAGGCCTATGACAATGTCCACCGCTTCGTATTCGACCATGTCGTCAATCATGCGGTTGGTGAATGGTTCCCCCTGCTGGGGCCAGGCAACGAGGTGCTCTGGGACTACATGGGCCACCAGTGGAAGATTAATTACCATACTATTCGCTCGATGCTCGAATGCGAAAAGCGCTTGAGCGCTTTGCAGGAGGCAATGTCCGGCGGTTGAGGGCTCCTGCGGCCAGGGGGCGGCGCCTGTGCAGCCAAGCACAGGCGGGGCCGCCGGCAGCACCGCCGGCCCCGCGCGCATTTTTAATGCGCGCG
>MFIX01000221.1:22283-41546 GCA_001780825.1 Candidatus Glassbacteria bacterium RIFCSPLOWO2_12_FULL_58_11
TGTTAATGATCCTTTCCAGCCGTCAGATCAGGGAAAACCTGGGCACAAATATAATCATCGATCCGTTCGAAGAATGTCAGCTCAATCCCAACAGCTACAACCTCAGGCTGCACGAGGAGCTTTTGCTCTATGAGGCTCAAACTCTGGACATGAAAAAGGAGAACAAAGCCCGGCGGCTGGTCATTCCGCAAGCAGGGCTGCTTCTCGATCCCCGGACGCTCTATCTCGGCCGGACCCTCGAATACACCCGGACCCGTAATTTCGTGCCGATGCTCGAGGGCCGCTCCTCGGTCGGCCGGCTCGGGCTGTTCGTGCATATCACCGCTGGATTCGGGGATGTCGGATACAGCGGCTACTGGACTCTCGAGATGTTCTGTGTCCAGCCGATACGGATCTACGCCGGGATTGAGGTCTGCCAGATCTTTTATCATACGATTGAAGAGAATTACGATTCCTCGTATGAGGGTAAGTACCAGGAAAACAGCGGGGTCCAGCCCAGCCTGCTGCACAAGGAGTTCGAAAAACCGGCTTGATTGTCCGGCGCGCCGGGATTGACTGCGCGTGTATATTGGACAGGCGCTCGAATCTCTGGAGAATGATACTGATTCTCCCGATCATATTTTCGCAATTTGCCCTTGGGCTGCTGCCGCAAGCTCCGCATTGGCCGGCCGCGAAAGGGAGGCCGACATACAGGTACGGGGTAACGTGAAAACTCTGGATAAAACAGCGGATAAAAAACAGTCCGAAACTAAATCTGAGCGGGGACAGGTACTATCGAAAAAGCTGCCGGTGACTGTGCTTTCCGGTTACCTGGGTGCGGGTAAGACCGTGCTGCTCAACCATGTCCTGAATAACCGCCGCGGGATGAAAGTGGCGGTGATTGTCAACGACATGTCGGAGATCAATATCGACGCCGCCCTGGTCCGCGAGGGCGGGGCGGCCCTGAGCCGGACCGAGGAGAAGCTGGTCGAGATGTCCAATGGCTGTATCTGCTGCACCCTGCGGGAGGACCTGCTCCTCGAGGTGCGCAGCCTCGCCCTGGAGAACCGCTTTGACTACCTGTTGATCGAATCCACGGGAATCTCGGAACCTCTGCCGGTCGCTGAGACTTTCACTTTCAGTGACAAGCTGGGCCGCAGCCTGTCCGAGTTCGCCAGGTTGGACACCATGGTGACAGTTATCGATGCCGCCAATTTTCCGCAGGATCTCACCTCTCGCGACCTGCTCCGCGACCGCGGCGAATCGATCGGCGAAAAGGACCGCCGCACCCTGGTCAACCTGCTGATAGACCAGGTCGAGTTCGGTAATGTGATTGTGATAAACAAGACCGACCTGGCCGAGGGAAAGGAACTCGCGCGGCTCACCGCTCTGGTCAAAAGCCTGAATCCGGAGGTGGAAATTATTTACACGACATTCGGTAAAGTGCCGCCGGAGAAAATTATCGGCACCGGCCGCTTCGATTTCCGGAAAGCCTCCCAGGCCCCGGGCTGGCTCAAAGTGATGCGCGGCGGGGAGCTCCCGGAAAGCGAGGAGTTCGGCATCTCGAGCTTCACTTTCCGCGCCCGGCGGCCGTTCCACCCGGAGCGCTTCTGGCATTTCCTTCACGGGAAGCGGCCCGCGGTGATCCGGGCCAAGGGCTATTTCTGGCTGGCTACGCGGATGAAATACGCCGGGATGGTCTCGCAGGCCGGGAAAATTACCGAGGCCTGGCTGGGCGGCGCCTGGTGGGCCGCGGTGGACAAGTCCCGCTGGCCGGATGACCCCGAGTTCAAGGCGCTGCTCGAGAGCCGCTGGAACGGGGAATACGGCGACCGGAGACAGGAAATCGTGTTTATCGGCCAGGGCCTGGACCGCTCCGAGTTGGAAAAAAAGCTCAACGAGTGCCTGCTTACCGATGCCGAACTGAAATCCGGCGAGACACTTTGGCGGAGTTTCAACGATCCCTTTATGGAATGGGTTCCAATCGCCAGGCACAGAGACTGAGTGTCGGCTTACTCAGAAAAACCTGCCCGGGCAGTTGCCTTATTTCTTATAAGTTAAGGCCACGCCGTCCTCACCGGTCTGCAGAATAACCGTATTCAATCCCTCGGTATCCAGCACATAATCCAGGTAATCGCGCATCGACTCGGCCAGCCTCAAGGCATTGTGCGCCACGATTACTCCGCCATGCGTAATGTGCGGGTAAATCGTGTCCAGATATTGTTTGTACTGCTCTTTCGCAGCGTCGATAAATACCAGGTCGTAATTCCCTTTCAGCCCGGCCAGAGATTGCCGGGCATCGCCCTCGATAATCGTGATCAGATCCTCCACCCCCGCCTTGCGAAAATTCGCACCGGCGAGCTTCACTTTTTCGTGGTCGATCTCCAGGGTGGTCAGCTTACCGCCTGTTTCCCTCAGGGCCAGGGCCATCCAGATTGTGGAAACGCCGTTCGAGGTCCCGACTTCGAGCACGCTTTTAGCTCCCCTCATCCGGACCAGCATCTGCAGCAGGCGCCCATCCTGCGGGGGTACATTCAGCATGTTGTGACTCGAGCCGAACTGGTGCAGCTCCTGCAAGAGCTTGTAAACCGGCTGTTTCAGCTCTTCAGACGTGAACCGGCTCCCTTGCGCCAGGGCCGCGGTCGCGGCCATTAAAAGCGTGCTCAGCAGTACGATCGCCTTCATCAGCATATTTCCTCCCACAGTAGATCCGGCATCGATAAACCCACATCAGACGAGATAAAGACAGGCGGCTTTTCAATAAACCTATTCAATATGCTTGAATTTTGCCGGCAATACAATAAGACTGATTCTCAGTTAAGTGTTATTTTAATCCCGCGAGCGATATCTCCGCGCCCGGAATCAGGCTTTAAGCCGCTTTCCCTCAATACCGACATGGGTGATGAAAAACCGGCGGGCCGTCGCCGCCGCGTGCCTGATCCGGCCGGCCAATTCTTTGAATTCCCGGAAAGTGTATCCGGCATGGAGCGACTCCCGGTACATCTTTTTCATGGTCGGGTCGTAGCCGGCGCCGAATATCCGGACATAGAGCTCGAGAATGGGTGCGGGCGGCCGCCGCAGGTCCCGGACGATAAACCGGCGGCCCTGAGCGGTGACCCGGGCGATCTCGTTCAGGGCCGCGGAAGGGTCGGGAAGATGGTGCAGCATCGAATGGCTGTAAACCAGGCCGAAAGATTCGTCTCTGAAAGGAATCTGGTCCGCGCGGGCGCAGACCGGCAGGATCCGCCCATCAAGCCCGGCCTCGGCCAGGTTGGAGCGGGCCTTGTCGAGCATGTTCCAGGACAGGTCCAGCGCCACGATACGCAGCCGGCTATGCCCGCGCGCCAGCCGGATGGGGATATTGGCGGTCCCGGCGCCCACATCCAGGACTGGAAGCTCTCTTTGAGGGCCTTGCTCAGGCAGCAGCTCGACCAGCCGGCCGACAAATTTCTTTTCCACCAGCGTCAGATAATTTTTCGAAAGACTGTCGTACGATTCGACCTCTTGCGGCAGAACCATTGCCCCATCTTCGGGTAACCTTTTCAAACTCGCTCCTTGCCAATTTTTTCGCCTGCTCCGGCTCTCGCGCGGAGCCGCGGCTTCCAGCCCGGCTATTTCCGGTTGGCCGCGGCCAATTGCAGGCTCGCCTGGTTGACTCGCTGCTGGAGCTGGTTGATCCAGCGGTAATCGCAGGATAACAGGTCCAGCAGGGCCTGATATTTGAATTTTTTCGCGCCCTCTTTGCCGGCGTACCCCGCGGCCCTCAGCATCAGAAAATGCTCATCCGTCACCTCAGTGACAAAACCCCGGTCCTCGAGGGCCCGGCGCAGTTCCTGGCAGAGTCCGAGAATCTCCCGCAAGCCCCGTCCCTCGAGCTTCAGCTCGATTTCCGGCCAGAGGTAAGTCGGCTTGTATAGCACATAATCGTATTCCAGCATCTCGCGGACAAAATTTTCCCCCAGCTCGAATCCGAAGCGCTCCTTTTCATTAAACCAGGCAGTCCCCGGAAAGGGAGCCGGCGGACTGACCAGTACCGAATCCGGCTGCGTCTGTTCCACCAGGCTGATATTTTCCGCCAGCAGCTCTTCGAGCGTCACCCGTCCCAGGGTGGGCGCGGGATAGATCAGGGAAAGGCCGATGTCCAGCGGCAGACCCTCGGCCCGCGCGGCCTGGCGCATCGCTTTGACCGTACCGATAATGTTCGCTCGGCCGGCCCCCTTGTTCATCACCAGCTCATTGACTGTGTCCATACCCGACTCGGCGCCCATGAAAACCGCCCGCAGACCGGAGCGCAGGAGCTGACGGTAGGTTGCCACGATCCGCTGGTGAACTTCCTCTCTCCGGGCCTCGGCCTCCGCGCGGACAAACATCGAGAAAGTCAGCTTGAGCGCCCGCGCCTCGATCAGCGCGGCGATCCGTCCGGCCTGGTTCAGCGTGGTCGATGAGCCGGCGAAACGGAATATCCCGATGCCGGCGGATATCATCCGGGCAAGCTCATCGAGCAGGCTCTCCGGATCGCGGAGCGAATGCACGCCGTAAATACAGGTATGGGTGCAGAAATTGCACTTGCCCCACGGGCAGCCCTGCGAATCCACAATCACGTGGATCCGGGTCTTCCCCTCGAAATCCTCGTAGCCGGATACCGCCTTGCTGCCGGCCTCGCCCTCCTCGATCAGCGGCTTCGCGACCGGCCTCTCGGACCGGCAGATCAGGTTTCTCAATTTTCCTCGTCCGGCCTCGGCGCTGACAGCGGCCAGCAACACTTCCCGGCCCCGGTACTCCCGGCTCAACTCCAGAATACCGGCCAGCGCTATTTCGCCCTCTCCGATCACCACGACATCGAACAGCCCTTCCTCCAGCACCGCCTCCTGGTAAATCGAGGCGTGGGGGCCGCCGATAACGATGAGAACATCCGGAGCGAACCGGCGCACCCGGCGGGCCAATTCTTTCGCACTGCGATAGGCTTCTCCGTACCATGATTTTATCCCGAGGACCCGGCAGCCGGAATCGCGGACACGCAGGGCGAGATCCCGGAGCATGCGGTCGAGCCGCCTGCGCTGGATGGACGTGGTAACTTCCTGGCTCAGCAGAAAGAGCGGACCGGCAAGTCGCCGGAAAAGTTTCTTACCGCTTTTGCCTGTATTTTCGCCGGGGATAAGCAGGGAGGCCAGGAAGCGGTTGGAAGCGGCCAGAGGACGCGGAGTCAGCTTCTGCCAGCGGCTGCTTCTGGCCCAGTCGGCAAGCTCGACCTCGAAATCCCGGGCCTGGACGAAAGCCTTCAACAGGGCCAGACCGTTATCCAGAAAATCATCGCTGGGCGAGCGGCGGCGGCTGGCAATGGAATTCCAGAGGATCAGATCAGGCATCCGGTCTTGTCTCTTCCATGGGCTTTCCGTCGATCTCTCCCGACTGAAGCAGCTCGATAAAGCGCCCGGCCAGGGCTGGATCCCACATCACCCCGGCCTTGGCTTTCAGCTCGGCGATCGCCGCCTCACGGGAAAGCCCTTTGCGGTACGGACGGTCGGTGGTCATTGCATCGTAGCTGTCGGCGATAGCGATTATCCTGGCGTAGAGAGGGATTTCCTCTCCCTTAAGCCCTTCCGGATAGCCCTTCCCGTCATAGCGCTCGTGATGGTAGCGCACCGCTTCCCGGATGCCGCTCAACGATTGCAGTGGCTTCAGTATTTTTTCACCCTTGCCGGGATGGGCGAGAATCCGCGAAAATTCATCGCTGTTCAGGGGGCCCGGCTTGTTCAGCACATTGTCAGGAACGCCGATTTTCCCTACATCGTGGAGAATCCCCGCCATCCGGATGGTATTGCGGTCCCTCTTCGACAAACCCTCCAGGCGGGCCAGGCTCACAGCGTAGCGGGCCACCCGTTCATTATGCCCCTCCGTGTATTTGTCCTTGGCCTCAATGGCATTAGCCAGCGAGGCGATGACATTGTCGGAGCGGTCGAGAAAATCGTTCAGGCGTTTCATCCGCAGCAGCGACTTGACCCGGGCCCGCAGCTCGATGATACTGACCGGCTTGTTCAGAAACTCATCCGCCCCGGCCTCGATGGCCTTGATTTTCTGATCCTGGCTGTACACCGCGGTGATCATCACCACCGGTATCAGGCGCGTTTCCTCGCGGCTTTTCAGCTGACGGCAGACCACCAGTCCATCCACCTTGGGCATCATCAGGTCGAGCAGGATCAGATCGGGCCGTATTCCGAGCACCAGCTCGAGGACCTGCGCGCCATCCTCCGCCTCCAGGGTCTCGTACCCCTCCTTTTGCAGCAGAAATACCAGGCCCTTGCGGATGGCCAGCTCGTCATCCACTACCAGCACCCGGGCCGGCGTGCTTTTCCCCGGATATTCTTCTTCAGTCAGGATTTCATCCGGCAGACTGGCCATCGATCGCGCACCTTTAGTCTATGACAGCGGTACAAATGAATGTCGGCTGAGCTTTAAACTGCTTGCCGGCTTTTTATGAACCGGAAATTTTACATCCGCAAAATGCTTCGCACCCGGATTTCAGCTTTCCGGGCCTGGATCGGGCAGGGCCCCATTACCCTCCACCCGGTCCAACTCCTCCTCGAGCTCAAAATCCTGGTCCGCTTTCAGCAGGGTAAAGAACACCGTCGTGCCCCGGCCCAGTTCGCTTTCGATCCAGATTTCGCCGCCGAGCCGCTCGATTATCGACTTGGAGATGGTCATGCCCAGGCCCGTGCCCTCGGAATGGTGTTCGATACTCTCCAGCTGGCTGAACCGGTCGAAAACCTTGGGAATGTCCTCCCGGCTGATTCCGTTGCCCGTGTCGCTGATCGCCAGTTTGCCCGATTTCCCGGAGTCCTCGAGCCAGACTGTCACCTGCCCGCCTTTCGGGGTAAATTTGACAGCGTTGGAAATGATATTGGTCAGCACCTGTATGATTTTGTCCCGGTCGCCCCACAGCGGCGGCGCTTCGGCCACTCCTTCAAAGGTGAAAGCGATTTTTTTGCTTTCGATCTTGGGCCGGATACTGGTGAGTGTATCCGACACCAGCTCCCGTATGTTCAATTGCTCCAGCTTGAACGGCATGCGGCCCGCCTCGATTTTCGACAGGTCGAGCACATCGTTGATCAGGCGGGTCAGCCGCTTGCAGTTGTCCACGATCGTGGTCAGAAATTCGATTTTGGTTTCCTCGGAATCGGCGATCCCGTCCAGCAGCATCTCGGAATAGAGCAGGACCGAGCTGAGCGGCGTCCGCAGCTCATGAGAAACCAGCGAGAGGAAATCGTCCTTGGCCTTGTCCAGGGATTTCAGGACCTCATAGGCGCGTTCCAGCTCGGCGTGCTTTTCCTTAAGCTCTTTAGTCCGCTCGGCCACTTTCGCCTCCAGCTCACGGTTCCAGGCCTCGACTCTTTCGCGGGAAACCTTGAGCTGACGGATCATATGGTTGAATGAGCTCGACAGGACTCCGATCTCATCCGACCGGGTGACGGGTACCGTGTGATCCAGATTATCCTCGGCCACCGCCCGGGTGGCATCCACCAGCCGATAGATAGGCACGGCCACGGTATGCACCAGGAAAACCGTCACCAGCGCACCGCCCAGTATCATGATCAGAGTGATCATGATCGCCCGCCATGTGCCGGCGGCCAGGGCCTCGTTCATGCTTTTGAGTGAAACCTCCAGCACCACGAATCCCAGTTTCTCCCGAACGAATTGAGCCGCGCCGTTTCCGTTCGAATAATCGCTTTTTTCCGGCGGGGAGAACAGCATCGTTTCTTTGCTGCCGGCCGGTTTCCGCTCGATCTCAACCAGCGTGATCGTTTTCCAGACATCTTTTTTTGAGGTCTGGGTCCATTTCTGCGGGATAAGGCTGTCCAGCCCGGAGGATGGTTCGCCGGGCGTTCCGATCAGCAGCGTATCGCTGTGGGCCACAATGATCCCATCCATGTCGGTGATAAAAGTTTCCAGGATGTCACTCTCTTTTTTTACTCCGGCCAAAAGATTCTGCAGCGTCTCTATGTCCCGGGACAGCAGGGCGTACTGGCAGTTGAATGCCATATTGCTGGCCAAAGAAAAGGCCCGTTTGCGCAACTCCTCGGTCAGGGAGCTCCGCTGCCTGGAGATGAAAGATGTGGTCAAGGCGATCGAGATTGCACTGATCAGCAGGATAACCGCCAGGATGGATTTAGTCCCCAGGCGCAGGCTGGAAATTTTTTTTCGGACAAATGGAAATATCACCTTATCTCCCGCTCTTGACCGATATAGCCTGATCGGAAACTTTACTGGGTATTTTCAAGCCGAGGCTCGAGGCCACCCACTCGTTTATATAAATAACTACTTTTCGGGGATTTTCCACCACATTTGACCCGGATGAGCGGCCTGTCAGCTTTTTCAGCACCAATTCGGCGGTTTGTCTGCCGATATCCTCATAGTCGATTCCCAGGGCCAGGGGAGCGCCGGCCGTGGCCAGGTGCACCGACATGGCGATCACCGGAACGCTGTTCTGGAAGCTTTCCAGCAAAATAAATCTCAGGATATGGGGGAACCGGCGGTCATAGACCACCTCATCCGGCGGCATCCAGAAAGCATCGATCTGTGGGAGGATTTTCCTCAGCGCTGCGGGGATATCGCGTTCGGTCGCCACCTCCTCCGCCACCAGCCGCAGCCCGGTTTTCTGGACAATCTTGCGCACCGCCTGGTACATCGTATCCGATTGCGGGCTGTAGAGCAGGCCCAGCCGCCGGACATCCGGGAGCGCCTCCTTGATTATTTTCAGCTGCTGCTCCGGCGGGATGGTAAGAGACACTCCGCTCAACTGCTGGCTCGCGGGATTTGATTGAAGATCGGCCGGGTTTTCCAGGACCAGAGTGTAAATTATGGGAATTTTATTTATATGCTGCACCGCCGAGCGTGTGGCCAGCGGCCCTATCGTGAGAATCAGCTCGGGCTGACTGGTTTTCACCGCGTCCCAGAATTGTTCCTCCCCGTCCCCGTCGCTTTCTAAAAAGCTTTCCTCAATTCTGACCTCTTGCCGGTGGTCTTCCAGGACGGAGATAATAGCTTTCGAGGCCTGTTCATATTCCTCGCGCTGCTCGCTCTTTACCAGACTGATCAGGGCAGGCCTGGCCGCCAGCGGGCCGCAAAATGCAAACATTCCCAATACCGGAAAAAGCGGATAAACCCTCCGGAGGAGGGATGATCTGTAAATCCGTCTAATCATGTGCTGACATATTCCAGAAAGTAATTTACCAGCGATAATTTCTTAGAAGGACAGCCTGAACCCTGCTGTGGCCCGCCTCCTGATTTGCTCGGCCAGGGGATACTCCAGTTTGCGGCTGTTGAATAGATTGTAGGCGGCCAAAAACAGCTCCAGTTCGCCGTTAAGGCATTTGTACTGCAACTTGGCATCGGAGCGGGTGTGCGCCTCGGTGGGACTGACCTCATAACTTCCCAGAGGGGTTGGAACCTCCCAGACCGTTTTCCCGACATAGCTGGTCATGAACGCGGCGGTAAATTCGCCCGGCAGGGTGAGGAAGAGCTTGAAATTGACTTTGTTCTTCGGCGGCTGTTGCTGCCTCAGAACCGTATATTCATTATTCAGGTCCAGGTAGCTGTAGTTCGCCGAGAGCTTGAGCCGGGGAAGCGGGATCAGGTCGGCGGACATTTCGAAACCATAGGTCCGCGCGCTGCCGAGATTGACAAAGGACTGCACCGGTGGGAGCTGGGTGATAATCGGTTCGCCAGGACCGATATAGTCCCTGAACCGGTAAGTGAAAACATCGGTTTCCCAGCGAAAATGCTGGTTGGGGAAATAAGTGTAGCCCAGCTCGTAAGTCGTGATCTTTTCCGACTCCAGATACGGCTCGCCCTTGATCAGCAAGCCGAAAGGCAAGCCGATCGGCGGCTGCGTGGCAATATGGATATAGGAATCGGTAAAACTGGGATTGCGGAAAGCCCGGGCTACCGAAAAGCGGATCGAATGCTGGCCCGAAGGGACATAGATCAGACTTCCCCGGGGGCTGAAATTTACCCCGACCAGCGGATGGTGGTCGAAACGACCGCCGGCCAGGAGGCTGACCTCGGGCACAGGCCGGTACTCCTCCTGGAAATAGCCGGCATATAGGTTCTGCTGGTGGTCCTTGTCGATGATATTGGACTTAATGGTGTTGAAGCGGTAGGTGGCGCCGTAGATAAAATCGTGTTTAAGGCCCAGGTTGACCGTATGCTGCGCCTCGAGGTCAATGGTGTTGTAAAGAATGTCCACATCTTCGCCCGGCGGAAAGAAGGGTTCGCCGGATTCATCCGCGCGGTTCCAGAAAGCTTGCATTTTGAAAGAACCGCGATCCAGGTTCAGCTTGCCGTAGGTGGTGGTGGCTCTGAATTTATTGGCATTGAGGCGCACGATTTGAACAATCGAGCCGTGGCTCACTCCGCCCTCCACTGAAAGCCGGGTGTCATCGTGGAAGTGGTGCTCCAGGTAAACATTGGCCAGGCCGACATTTTCAGAATCCATGTTGGGATCGCTGAAACTATTGATCTGCCTGGTTCCCAGGGCAAAGCGATAGCCGGTGTCCCCGATGGTGTTACCTTGCACGAATGAGGTATAGAGTGTCGAGTTTTCCCCTCCCTGGACGGAAAGATGGCTGCCATGCAACTGGCGCGGAGTTTTGGTGATGATATTGATCACCCCGCTGAAGGCGTTTGCGCCGTACAGCGCGGAGCTGGGGCTGCGCACCACTTCGATCCGGTCGATCTGGTCGAGAAGAATCGGCAATCCCTGCCAGATCGCGCCGCCGTAAAAATCGAAATAGACCGAGCGGCCGTCGATCAGCACCAGCAGCTTGTTGCTAAGTACCTGGTTCAGACCGCGGGCATTTACCTCGGCATGGGAGGAGCTGATTGTCATCACATCCAGGCCGGGCACCAGCCTCAACAGCTCAGGAATGGTCAGGGCCCCCGAGGCGCTGATCTCCTCCGAGGTGATTACGGCGATTGTCGCCGGGGCGCGTTCGATGTTCTGTTCCGTCCGTCCGGCCGTAATCACCGTCTCTACCGGCTGGAAAAAAACTTCCTCGGTCAATTCCCGCCCGCGGGCTTCGGCCGGGGTTATCGCAGATGTCGCGAGCAGCACCAGGGGAGCGATGAACACTCGCTTAAAGACTTTGCCGAACATTTTCTTTCTCCTCGGGATAGATTTTAGCCCTTGCCGTCAGGTTCCATTTATCTTATCCGGATATATCCTTTTATCCGACCACAAGCCATGACCAGACCAGATGGCGGGAAATCTCCGAAAGCTTTAACCCGCAAATATATTTCATACTTGACCCCCCTTGGAAAAGCCGCTGCTCCGGCGGCCGGAACGCAGCCGTTACCGCCGTGCAATGACGGTTTTTCTCCAATCTCTTCACTCTTTATCCGGCGCTTGAAAAAGACCGGATAATCTCGATACAGTTCCGGCGGGATGATCGATAAACTCTGTATGCGTTGCAGCGCATGGAAGGATGAAACCAGGCCGTCCGCGGGTGAGGACCGGGGGCGTTCCGGCGTCTATTCGAGCAGCTTGCCGACATGCTTGAGAAGCTCATTTTTATCAAACGGCTTGAGGATATAGTCGTTGGCGCCGCTGGCCATGACCAGTTGACGGTCATAGGCGTCCGAATGCCCGGTCATGGCCAGTATTTTCAGGCCCGCGGTGATGTCCCCGTTCTGGCGCAGCCGGCGGCAGACTTCCAATCCGTCGATTTTCGGCATTCGAATATCCAGGATCAGCAGGTCAGGCTTGAAATCGCCGCTTTTGATCAAAGTCTCATACCCATCCCGGGACACTTCCACCTCGTAATTTTCGGGCTGGGCTTTCAGCAGATAGCGGATCGCTTCGACCACGGATTGATCGTCATCCGCCACCAGGATTTTCTTTCTCGATTGCGCCTGAAAAAATTCCTCGATGACCGGCATTTCGTTCCCTACCAGGAACCGCCTGAACTCCTCGCGAGTGATCCGGTGCTGCCCGCCCGGGTTCCGGAAGGCTTTCAGCGCGCCTTTTTTGATCCAGCGATTGATCTGCATCATGTTGGTATGGCAATAACGCGCTATATCGCCGGTAGTCAGGGGCGGCTCTGGAATATGCTCCTCATGGCCTTTCTTTTTCATGCTTGTTCCTCGAATTGGATTTTTCTTTAATATTCTTATCAAAGATAACAAATTTAACACTTCAAGTCAAGCAAATTTTTATCCGGTTTTGGGTGTCCGCGGCTTACGGCGCCTGCTGAATTTATGATTTTGATTTGCCGCGGAATCTCTGGCACGCTTTTTGAAAATTGTTTTGCGATGTTCCGGAAATCCGTTTCAAACATCGAGTGGAAGCCAAGTGGAAAATCAGTGTTGAGCGATATGAAAAGAACTATTAACAAACCTGGCTCGGCTGTAATTATCAGCCCCGGCAAACCGCGATTAACCATATCAACAGCTTATGCATTCAGGGAGAATTATGGAGACCAAGGTAATTTTGTGGGATTCGGACCCGGATTTCAGGGAAGCGCTGTTCGCCAGCCTGTTCAGCAAAGGACTCAACCCGATCGCTTTAAAAAATCCGCAGAAATTATTCCGGGCGCTGGACCTGCTCGAGCCCGAACTGCTGCTCCTGGAAGGGGATTGGCCGCTGGGCGGCAGGCTGCGTTTGACCGAAGGCAATCCGGCAATCGGCGGCTCCGGCCAGCTATCTTTCATCCTGCCGCTGGCCGGGACCGGAAAGGCTGACAGCCCCTCGGTCGAGGGGATCGTGCTGGAAAAGCTGCAAAAGCCCTTCGGATCTGAAGAATTGTTTTCGGCGCTCCAGTCCGCTCTCAGGCTGAAAACCGAGCTGGAGCAGGGCGCTCTGACCCGGGGCAGCCATCTGGAAGTCAAGCCGCTGGTCAGCGAACAGGAGATACTGTCCGCCCTGGAGCTGCGCTATGAGGTATACCGGGAGATCGGCTTTATCGGTCATTCTCCCGCGGGTATCGAGCTTGACCGCTACGATGCGAGGTCGCTGTTCCTGGGGGCGTACATCCATCAGAACGGGGAAAGGGAGCTTGCCGGCAGCCTGCGGATCATCCGCCAGCAGGGCGATTTTGCTGCTCAGCGCACAGTGCTCAACCTGCTCCACCAACGCCTCGAAATTCCCCGCGTAACAGCGCTGGGATCAGAAAATAATTCCCTCCCGGCATGTGAATCTTTCGGTATCAGCCCGGAAGAAATTTCCCGGTACATGCCCGGATTCGGCTCCCGTTATTCAATTCACGGGGCCGCGGTCTCCGAGGAAGTCTGCGAGCTGTCGAGACTGGTGATCAAGAGAAAGTACCGGAAACAGCTTTTCGGAATCGAGAGAAGGATTTTCGAGGCCGTGGTGGTGGACAGCAGCGCCGGAGAATCCTTGCGCAACTGGTTTGTCATCGCCGTCCACCCCTCCCGCAGCGCCAAATTCGAGCGCTTCGGCTTCGAAACGGTTTCCGCTCTGGGCACTCATATTTACACCGGCATCGCGCAGCCGGCGATCCTGATGGCCCTCGATCTCCAGCGCTATCTGGCTGCTCCCAATCCGTTCGGGAAGAACCTGGAGATCAACGCTCTGCTCTATAAGGTAAACGGCGGCCTGTCCCACGGATTGGAGGTATCTCCCGCCTGCCCGGCGATCTGAAAGAGCAAATAAAGAGTGAGGCGGCAAGCCGGCCGGACAAGCCGGGAGATTTCAATGGCCGGTGTTGGGGCCACCAAGCGTTCCATTGTTTTCTGGCCCGTTGTGCCTCAACAAATACTGCTATCAAGCGAGATCAATTGAGGTTTAAAAATCCGCGATAAGCAGAGTCAGTAGTCCAAATTCAATTAGCCTTTCCGGCCTTCTGGTTATTCCTGACCGGAAACCAGATCAGAAATCAGCGTTGTTTCCTTTTAAAGAGTGCTCAAAGGATAAATAGAGAAATGATCCATATTCTCCGCGCGACGGTGACAAGCCGACCGGAAAACTTAAGCCAACCACTACCTGAAGGCCGGATTTAAAATCGAATGCGTAACGCATTCCGGGATTCAGAAAAAATGCTTTTTCCGCCTTTACCGCGCCATTTGAAATTACCGATTGAGAGCGCGTTCCCAATGTCTCAAGCATTAAATTAAGCCTGTCATTGACTAAATAAATAATGCTCGCTCCATAATTATATCCTTTGATATCGGCACGTGAACCGTCGATCGCTTTTGCATTCGGAATATACGTAGTCCCCAGATTCCAATGGCTGACCCAGCGTTCCTTTAATTCCACACTGATTGGAATATTGCCCTGCAGGCCGATTGATCCGCTTCCAAGTCCCCTTTTGTAGTCGCCGGAGGGCAGCAGCATAGAAAGGCGTGGAGCCACCGCAAGCGATCCTTTAAGGACCGTCTGGTGGCGGTAATTGATAAGAATATCGCCTAAACCGCCTTTTCCTGTGTCCGCGGCCCTTAAGCCGGGAATGGTATAAGATAGCTGATGTCGTTGTCCCGGCACGGGCCATTCCTGGGTAAAAGAATAAACCCATGTTTTGTCCTTCATATACTGATAATACTGAATATGCTGGATAACACCCGCCTCCTGGTTATAGGCTTCCTCCAGGAGGAATGAGTTATCCTGTATCTTGCGAATTTCTGCTGCCAGAGCACGGTTCGGCGAGGAAAAGACAGCCCAGAGGGCCAGGATTGTCAAAAACATTTGTTTTCGCTTATCCATATGTGCCTCTTTATTGTAATTAAATCCGATTGCCAGGTTTTTCAGGTTACAATATTTTTCAGGCTAAAGCAGAAATATCGTGATTCATAATATAGCGGATACCTCCAATATTCTAAATATCTTAAGGAGCCGGTCCGCAACTCGTTTTCAGGCGTAATCTAAAATTTGTATCTTATATTTAAACTGGATGCTTGGCTTTGTCAATAGATTAATAATGTTTCTCATTCTCATTCTATATTTAATCGTACAATTTTGAAACTCTTGCGAAATATTATTGTATACTTTTTAGTACCGTTTACGAGCGTATATCCGGGAAACCCTGAAACGGTCTCGGCATCAGAGGCTGATAATTCATTAAAACTTTTACAGTTAGAAATAATTTTCAGGCCGCAGCCTTGCCTTTAACGGGCTGTCTGTGACATATTATTGGCATGCGGGTTAGTTCCCGGCGCATAGTTATGTGGATGTTAAAAATTCTGAAGGATTGAATTTGATTTGAAAAGAGCCGACTTCTCCAAAAAGTAACCCGGGCAAATGTTGCTTTCTGGAAATTGCGGTTCTATCCTCTGGAGGCCGTGGTGCGAGGGATTTCTCTAGCGCTATTCTTTGCTTTTCTGGCCGTCGTTCCGATTCCGGCCCGCTCCGCCGATGATTCGCCTTTCGTAATCAATCCGGTGATCAGCACGGATAAATCGGTTGACTGTTCCTCCGTGGACCGGATTCTGGCCGGCCTGGTTCACCCGGGCATGACCGATGAGCAGAAAGTACTGGCGGTGTTCAACTGGATCCGGCGGGTAATGTACCACGGGGATGGGCCGGAGGAGTACGCTTTCGATTTCGGGAAAATGGTCCAGGTGCTGGGCAACGGGAGCTGCTTGAGGCAAACCGCTCCGCTGGCCCTGCTTCTCAAGCGCCTGGGGTACGAAAGCGAAAGCTGGGTGCACGATGGGCACCACATGCTGCAAGTCAGCTACGGCGGGAAATGGCATTGCCTGGACCCGCACATGAACTTTTATGTCTTCGACCGCTCCGTTCCGCCGCATATCGCCGGTCTCGAGCAGTTGCGGGTCGATTCGACCCTGGCCTGGGCCGCGGAGGCCGAGCACCGCTCCGCGCCGGGATTCTTGCTCTGCGGGGACTCTCCGGCCTGGTTCAGCGGCGGGGGCTTGTGGGAGAAAGAGCCGGGCTGGCCGGACGTGACGATCAAAGACCCGCTCCGCCGGCTGACCCTGCGCCGCGGGGAAAGCATCAGCTTTTCCTGGCTGCCCGGCGATTACTATTACCGGAAAGCCTGGCAGTTCGATTACGGTCCGTACCATACCTGCGGAGCGCGGGACAGCCTGGACACTGCCAACTGGCCCATCTACGAACCGTACCGGGCGATAGTGAACGATACCCCCTGTTACCGTCACTGGGCCCAGGGCAAAATGGTCTACTATCCCGACCTGTTCAGCGACCACTTTCAGGATGGCGTGGCCGGCCAGAAGAATATCGTGCGGCTCTGTCCCTGTTTCGTGCTGATGCCCCAGGACCTTCGTTACCCGGGAGAGCTGGTTTTCTCGGTGGACTGTCCCTATGTTATCACCGCCGGGGAATTCCGGGTGAAAAAGGGCGAGATGCACGGCGGGATTACGGCCGAGGTCAGCACGGACGGGATGAAAAACTGGCAGCCGGTGACAGTTACCGACAGCGGCCAGGTTGTCCGGGGGCTGTTTGTCGATCAGATCAACGGCAGCTTCAACGGTTATTACCTGAAACTGATCCTGGCCGGCGACTCCTCAATGGAATCGCTCGAAATGACCAGTTATTTCCAGCATAACCCCCTGGCTTTGCCTTACCTGGTTCCGGGGGAGAACCTGCTGAAAGTGGAGGCGGAGCATTTCGGTTCCCAGCTCAAGCTGGAATGGAGCTATGCCGAGGGCCCGGACTGGAAAAATACTAAAACCATCCTGCGGAATTTTCCCGAGGCCGGAGAGCTGAAAGTAGCGGTCGGCGGCGAAAAATACCCGCGCAACCTGTCGCTCACCCTGAGCGTACTGCCATGAGGAAGGACCGGATGCGCCGCGCACATCAGATTGCGATATTGAGCTTTGCCGTTATGATGCTGGGAATTGTCCCGGTAAAGGCCCAGGCCCCGGGGCCGGGAAACCGCCGCCCCCCGTCGGCGCTCGAAAGCGGCAAGCTGATCGAGAAAAACGGTAAAAAGTATCTCTGGGGCGGCCCGGATGAAGCCTCGAGCTTCGATATCACCGACTGCCCGCTTGAGATTTCTCATCTGCATTACGGCATGGGCCGGGAGTACCGCCCGGCCCTGATCCATCCGGAATTTGTCAGCGCCCGGGAGGCCGATCAGTGGCTGAAAGATGACAAGCGGGTGCTGGCGGTCAGGATCGGCGGGGAGATCAAAGCCTATCCGACCGATCTGCTCGTCCGGCACGCGATGGTGAACGATGTTGTCGGCGGACGTCCGGTCCTCGCCGCTTACTGCTATCTGGCGGAGCTCGGCGCGGTCTATGAGCGGACTTATCGCAGCCGGACTTTCACTTTCGGCTGCAGCGGCTACACTTATTTCGATCCGCGGTACTGGGAGGGCAAGGATGCCTTTGTCCTCTGGGACCGCGAAACCGAAAGCCTCTGGTGGCCGGTAGCCGGAAATGCCGTTTCCGGCCCCATGCACGGCGAGCCGCTAAGGCTGCTGGACAGTGGTCTCTGGTCACAGACAACCTGGGGTGAACTGAAATCGGCACATCCCGAGGCGATGGTGCTGGCGCCGGGCCAGACCATGGAACCTCCCGCCGGCTGGACCAGATACGCCCCAGAACAGCTCAAGGAAGCAAAAGCATCGGCAGTTCTGGCGGACTCGATCGCGCCGCACTGGGGCGATAACTCCTCTTTCGGCAATCCTAAGCCTTAAGACCCCATTCTATGTTCCATCGGTTTTCCTGCACCACATTCTGCGGAAGAAGTTATACCGTCGTCCCGCCGGCCTCTGCCTGCCTGAGCCTGTCTTCTGCCTTTTCATAAGCCTGATCAGCCCGAACGGAACAAATTTCAATAATTTGTGTACCAATAAATTACAAGCTTGTTGAGAATGATTGTCAGATACATCATTATTGATTTCGCCAACAGCGGACCGGCAGTTCAACCTGGTGGACTCGTCCACCGGAGGGGGTCTGATATGTTTAATCCGGGCAAGTCAAACTTCCGGGCGGCATTCCGGCTTTCCGGTTTCCTGGCCCTGGTCCTGTTCTGGGCTTTTATCTCCGGCTGCGGCGGCTACGGTAAAAGCAGCTACGATACCGGCAATCCTGTGACTCCGCCCATAGACAACGGCGGCAATGGGGGCGGCGGCGGGGGTGCTTCCCTGCATCAGGTCAACATGCAGAACACCCGCTTCCAGCCCGCGCAACTGAGCATTTCGGCCGGTGACACGGTCAAATGGGTCAACCAGGACGATATGATACATACCGCCACCAGCGGCACCAATGGAGTGGCGGATGGCAACTGGAACTCCGGCAACTTGTCCAAGGGCGGGACTTTCACCAGGGTTTTTAATACTAAAGGGACTTTTCCCTATTACTGTATCCCGCACTATTCGCTCGGAATGACCGGCTCGATAACCGTACAATAGGATCGCGCCTTTTTCAGCTTATCGTTCAAGCAAAAAACCGCCGGCAGGCGGTTTTTTTTGTCTGTAAACGCCTCCCGGGATATTACTGCGCAGACGAGCCGGTTGTATTCGGGAAGGAATTACTTATATTTCCGGCAGGCAGCCGGGCCGATATGCGGCCGGGCAAAATTCCACGGAGACACAACGGGAGGGATGGAACGTGAGCGACAACGGTCTGGTGATCCGGCCGGCGGAGGAGCGCGATGCCGAGACTGTCGCCCGGTTCAACGCGGCGATGGCGCTGGAGACCGAGAACCGGGAGCTGGGCTTGGAGACAGCCCTGGCCGGCGTGAAAAATCTGCTGAAAAACCCGCAGAACGGGTTTTACCTGATCGCCGAGCTGGAGGGTGAGAGCGCCGGGTCGTTGATGATCACCGGGGAGTGGAGCGACTGGCGCAACGGGATCTTCTGGTGGATCCAGAGCGTCTATATCCGGCCCGAGTACAGACGCCGGGGAATCTACCGCCGTCTCTACGCCCATGTCAAAGAACTGGCCCGCGCAAGAGCGGATGTCTGCGGCCTGCGCCTGTATGTCGAACAGGAGAATCTTGCCGCCCAGAGGACTTATCTGGCCCTTGGAATGCGGGAGGCGCACTACCGGATGTTCGAACAGGACCTGGAGAGATAAGCATGATTTTCAAATACTTTCGCCGGCCTTATTTGTCCGGGCAAACTTCCGAGGCGCCTGACCGATGAAAACCCAGAAGACTGCAAAGCTGCCCCTGTTCTACACCCAGGTTATCGGCTCTCTCCCCCGGCCCAAATTCCTGCTCGATCTGCTGGAGAGGCGTGACAAAGTGACCTCCGAGCGCTTCGACAGCCTGCTGGACGAGCTGGTTCTTTTCGCCATCCGGCTCCAGGAGGAGGCGGGCCTGGATGTGGTCAGCGACGGCGAGTGGCG
>MFIX01000221.1:41599-47889 GCA_001780825.1 Candidatus Glassbacteria bacterium RIFCSPLOWO2_12_FULL_58_11
GCCGCAAATTCGAGCACCAGAGCGAGACAAAATACACCGATGTCGTGGTCCGCAGGATGAGCCCGGGCGAGCCCTGTTTCGTCCGGGATGCCCGCTTCCTGGCGCGCCACGCCGCGCGCTGCACCAAGTTCGCCCTGCCCGGGCCTTTCCTGATCTCGATCCGCTACTGGCATACGGACTACAGCCGGGAAGCCTACCCGACTCGAGGTCATTTCATGGAGCACCTAGTTGAAATCCTGCGCCGGGAGGCCCAGGCAATTGCCGCCGAGGGGATCGATGTGCTCCAGCTCGACGATCCGGCCCTGACTTACTACTGCGACCGCCGACTGATGTCCGGCGAGGGCAGCCACGATGAGCGGCTGCGCCGGGGATGGGACATCGAGCGGGAATTCCCGGAAGCGGTGGAGGCGATCAACTACATCGCCGAAGGACTGAAGGCCGAGGTGCACCTGCACTGCTGCCACAGCGTGTACAAGCGCAGGAGCGATGTCACTGGAGACTACAAGCCGATCCTGCCGCGTCTCGCGGGGGCGAAAATCGACCGGGTGAACCTGGAATTCGCCTACAACGGGACCGGGGATATCAGCGACCTGACACTTCTCCCGGCCCACCTGGGCGTGGGGCTGGGCGTAGTGGATGTGCGGGGCGAGACCCTGCAGAGCGTCGAAGAGATAGAGAGCCTGGCCGCGCGGGCGGCGCAAGCTATCGCGCCGGAACGGATCGCGCTCAATCCGGACTGCGGCTTCGCGCCGGATGCCGGCGAGCCGCCGACAATCGACGAGGCCTACGAGAAGCTCAAGCGCCTGAGCCAGGCGGCCGCCCGGCTCAGGCGGAAATATGCCCGCTGAAAGCAGCCTCCCAGCGGCGCAAATGAAAATCCCGGGCGGTCTGTTTTCCGCCCGGGATTTTTTACCTGCAGGGGTGAATGGGTGTCACCCCTCCGATGCCAGTGTACTTGCTTCCAGTCGGGCCATAACAGCGTAGGGGCGACACATGCGTCGCCCCTACACCGCTCGCCGGGTGGCCACGGGGGGCCGCCCCTACAAAATATTCAAATGCAAATTATTAAATTTTACTGATGAACGAATTTCTGCGTCGGCCGGCGGCTCACAGCGCCTCGACAATTATCTGCCCCCGGACACTGGTAACCTCCACCGAAGATCCGCCGCCATTCAGCTTGCAGGCCAGAAGCCGCCTGTCGTTGTCCCGGCCCACTTTAAAGGCCGGGTCGATCTGAATGTCGCCCTCCTGGGTGGAGAGCTCCAGGTCCACGGCGGCTGAGGCGGGTAGGCCCAAGGTAACCTTACCATTGATCACCCGCAGCTCGCTGGAGTCGAGCCCCAATAGGCGGGCTTGGACATTGCCGTTTACCGTGGTGCTTATCAGGCTGCCCCTGAGCCTCTCCAGCAGCATCGGGCCATTGGCCAGGCTGAACTCCAGGTCCCCCGAAAGCTCCTGCAGCAGCAGCGAACCCTCCGCCACGCAGATTTCGATGTCCCCTTCAAGCTGCTCAAGCATGACATAGCTTTTGCCGCTTTTTACCTCGACATCCGTGCGGCGCGGGACCTTGATCCAGAAGTTGACCTCGACCGGCAGCTTGTCCCCGCCGACTGTCTCCACCCGGATTTCATTTCCCTCCCGCGTAATTTCGACGCGCACTTTATCCAGCCACTGACTGGCCAGGGCCGGGTCGGTCGCACCCAGTACTGTTTTCTCCACGCTGATCTCCACCCGGCTCTCCTCCCAGCCGCTCACCTCGATCTGGCCGCGGCAATTGTTCAGCTCCAGTGAGCCGCCGGGAGCGAATTCAAATTCCCTTTCCATGTCCTGGCTCCTGCCGAGAGAGGCGGAGGCTGTTTGCGCCTGAGCCGTCACAGCCAGAAGCACAATCAATACTGCGGCAAAGCCGCCCGGCACCTTCGGATACATTATGCACCTCTTTATACGATTCACTGCGCCTGAGCCAACCGCTCAAGGTCAGTAAAGTGGTTTTTCATAAAGCGCCGCCGGCAAAAAATCCCGCCGTGCGCTGATTTTCAAGTCCGCCCGGTGGCCGACTCCTGCTGCGAAGCACGCTCGCTGTCATTCAGGTCGGAGCGCTTTTTTCCGGCTCTCGCCGGAGTCTGGTTCTCCCATTCCCCGAGGCGGGTTTTCTGTTCCCCAGTGAGCAGCTTCTCGAACTTTTCGCGGTAGGTTTTAAAACTCGCCGCCAGTTGTTCTCCGGCTTCCTGCTGCGAAAGATCGCCGCTCTGCACCTTTGAAGTTATCTCGCTGAGCTCGCGGAAGCGGGCCTCGAACAATTTGCCGGCTTCCGTGGCCTGCTGTTCATCCAGCCCGATGAACTCGATCATCTTGCGGAAACTCTCCTCGGCGGCTTTCTTTCTATCAGCCCCACTCTGTTGCGCTGGAGCGGAGACAGCCAGCACAAATATCAGCATTGCGGCCAGGCCGCCGATCGCTTTCGAGAACATCTTGTACCTCCTTAGAAAGTTTGAAACGCTTACACCGGACTCTTAGTTTGACAACCAGAGCCTGAGAAAAGTTCCCAATTTATTTAACTGCTTGAGAAATTAATAACTTGCGTACAAATCTCAGCTTCCCGTGGATCCCGTTTCATCTTTCCTGCAACACTGCCGGCACATCTTTCGCCGGATTGGCCGCGGACTAGCTGTCCATCCAGGCCGGAAGCTTGGCCATGATTTCCGCGGCCATTTTCTCCGCTGCCGTTCTTTCGATACCCTGGCCCTGCTGGAAATCATCGGCGATCAGCGAATGCACCTCCGCATAAGATTTCAAGGTGCCGTCCCCATGCGCGCAGTCCCGGCAGTACTCATTATAGATATCGCCCAGAGCGTGCTGCTCCGGCCTGGTGAATTTCATCCCGCAGGCGTGGCAGAACTCTTTCGGCTGGCTCATTCTCTCTCCTTTCTAAATGGCTCGAGGTTACTCATGAAGTAATCGAGCAGTTCCTGGCCGTGCGTGGCGATCACCGACTGGCCGGGCGCGAACTTGTCCCGGTTGGCCAGATAGTAATTGAGAGTGCCGATCCAGGTGTTCAGCAGCAGATGAACCGGCACGGGACGGACTGATTTTTCCCCGATATCCCTCGCCAGAGCCTTTTTCAGGTAATAGGCGATACCGGACTGGATCAAAAAGATGTCGTTGCGGGCATCCACCGGCAGAAGCGGGCCCGCGATTACCAGTTGAGCATAAAAAGATTCGTATTCCTGAACGATATCCAGATGGGCCCTCAGGATTTCTCTCACCCCTCCGCCCTCCCGGGAGAGCCGCTTGAACTCGCGGCCGATGCGCAGCCCGAAATCGCTGATCACCCGGACCAGCAGGTCATCCCGGGTCGGGAAATGCAGAAAGAGCGTCCCGTGAGCTACGCCGGCGGCCCGGGCGATATCCACGGTCGTGGTGGCCGAGATGCCCTTGCGCGAGAACTCCTGGAGCGCGCTCTCCAGAAGCAGCTCCCGCGTGTGTTCCTTTTGTTCTTTTCTACTCGATGCCGCCATGTCAAATTCCCAATCAGATAATATTCCGAAACCCGGCTTGAATTATTGCAATGAGTGTATACTCACTGAGTGTTGACTCATTATAATGGATGCGAAAAGTTTTGTCAAGACTTTTTTAAAATTTTTTCTTATTTTTTTTCAGATGCAGAATGTGAGGGAAAATATCCTGCCGGTCCTGGGTAGGGCTTACCCTGAGCCCAGGGGTTTAAACCGCCGCAATGCAGTCAATTGCAGATTGAGGAAAAGAGAGGTCGACAATGAAAAAAGTTTTCTGGCTCGGTTTCTTGATCCTGGCCCTCGACATCAGCGCTCCGGCGGCACAGGCTGGGGACAACCGCTGGATCGAGAGCGCCCGTACTTTCCTGATCGACGCCTACCAGTACCCATTCGCCCCAGCGCTGGAGTTCGATGCCGAGGCTGTCGCCGCGGCCATGCAGGAGATGCATGTCAACACCGTGCGTATGGCGACCATGGGCAAATACGCCACGATCCAGGGCGTGAGATTTTCCACCCACCCGGACCAGGGCAAGCGGGACCTCCTGGCCGAGATGATCGCCGCCTGCAGGCCGCGCCACATCCGGGTGGTGCCCTATATCTCCACCGGCCACCGTCTGGCCTGGTCGATGGTCACTCGGGACCATCCGGAGTACGCCCAGCAGCTTTCCCCTGGCGGCGGCCCGCACCGCTCGCACATGTACGCCGGCGAGGACCACGGCACTGTCTGCTGGAACACCCCCTACCGTCAGGCCTTCCTCGACCTGGTCGAGCATGTGGTGCGCGACTACCAGATCGATGGGATATACTTCGACACCTGGAAGGCCTTCTACTTTTATCCGGAACCGCGGACCTGTTACTGCCCGGGCTGCCGGGAGGGGTTCCGCCGGGCCAGCGGCCAGGAGATTCCCTACCACAGGAATCTCAAAGACTACTCCGCAACGGAGCTCGAAACCATCGAGCGCTACCACGCCTGGTACCAGGACCGCCTGATGGAGACCCTGGCCGAGGTCCGCCGGATAGTCAAGTCCTATAAGGACATCCCGCTGATTTACAATATCAACGATCCGGCCAAGATCGCCGCCGAGGACCCGCGGGTCATCCGAAACATGGACGCTTTCCTCTACGAGCGCGGCCATTCGATGCTCGAGCGGGCCGAGGGGGTAAGCCTGGCCCGCGCCGCCGGACTGGCGATCTGGCCCTATATCGGCTCCTACGACAACTGGCCCCGGGTGGTCCATAACGGGCTCGACTTCCAGCAGGAGATATTCACCACCGCGATGTTCGGCGGCGGACCGATCATCTCGCAACCCTACGCCTTTGTCACCCAGCCTGAAAAAAGGGAGATAGTCGCCTGCTCCTTCCGGGTGCTGGATGAAAACGAGTCATATATTCAGGGTTTCCGCAATCTGCCCCAGGTGGCCGTGGTCTATGGCTACCGGGACCCGCCGGACCATGCCCGTCACGGCTGGTGGTGGAACGCGGATGTGCGCTCGGCCAGCCTGGGAGCCTTTGCCGCCTGCCTCTACTCTCACCTGCAGGTCAGCTCCGTGCTGCCGGACCTGCTGGACCAGCCGGATAAACTGGGACAATACAAAGTACTCTACCTGGCGGATATTCCCTCGCTGAGCGCCGGACAGGTCGAAAATATCCGGCGCTTCGTGGAACAGGGCGGCGGCCTGGTGGCCAGCTATGCCTCCTCGCTCTACGATGAGCAGGGCCGGCGGCGGGAGCGCTTCGCCCTGGAGGAGCTGCTCCGGGTCCGGCCGCTGAAACCCGACAGCGCGCTTGGGGAGACTCTCGATAACTACCAGGCCCTGGTGGGCGGGCCGAACGACCTGTATTTGAAAACCCGCCCGGAGACCGGAGCGCCGCTGGACAAGTGGGCCGGGCAACTGGTCCCGCTCTGGTACTATGAGCCGGTGGAAGTGCTGGAGGGCGGCCGGACCGCGGCGGACATAGTCATGGGCGAGAACAGCCGGCCGCTCCTGCCGGGCCTGGTGCTTTCGCGTTGCGGCAAAGGGAAAACGGCTTTCCTGGCCTCGAGCCTGGAGAGCCTGTATATCGGCAACAACATGCTAGAGGCGGCGGAATTTATCAAATCCGCGATAGAGTACGTATCCCCGGAGGAGCAGCCCTATTCGGTGGAGGCCCCGGAATGCCTGATCGCTAACATGACTGTCCGGGGCGACACCCGGGTCCTCCATTTGACCAACTGGACCGGCAACAAGCTCGAGCGCAACTGGACCAATGAATATTACCTCGCGCCGGTGGAAAATGTCCGCCTGCGGATAAGCATCCCCGCCGGCAGGACCGTCCGGGAGGTCAAGGCCCTGGCCGGGGGGACTTTCGAGCGGCAGGTCAAGGGAAACTCTCTCGAGATATTTCTGCCCCGGGTCGAGGCGTACCAGGCGCTGGCGGTGACATTCGAATGAGCCCAACCCTGACCTCGAGAGTGGAAATAACAGGCCTGTTGATTTATTTTACTACAGCGAAGCTGATCCTGAGGATTTGACAAGGAGTGAAATTCCGTCGGTATTGATCTTTTCTTTATCCGCATGCGGACAATATTTGCCCTGGAAAGCGGCGATGAAAAAAGTTCTGTTGATCGATGATGACCGAGGTATCCTGACCACGGTAAAAATCCATCTGGATGACCTGGGATACGAGACGTACTGTTCCAACAGTGGTGCCCTGGGTCTGGAGTTTTTCAATAAGTTCGATCCGTCGGTCGTTCTACTTGACCTCAGGCTGCCGGACATGGATGGGCTGGACCTG
>MFIX01000222.1:0-6225 GCA_001780825.1 Candidatus Glassbacteria bacterium RIFCSPLOWO2_12_FULL_58_11
AGCGCCGAGGAAATGGCGGCCCTGGCCCCGGAATTTAAGAGTGCGGGTGTCAGATTGCTGGGCGGCTGCTGCGGCAGCACCCCGGAATACATCCTGGCCGCCCGGAGCATTTTGGGACTCTAGCTCGGATTATTCACAAAATGCCGCAAATCCGGAAGGGGCAGACCCCTTTGCGCCCGGTCCGCGGGGGCGTAGGGGCGCACTCGCGTGTGCGCACGGGCGGACACATGGGTCCGCCCCTACAGCTCGAGATCCAACGTCAAAGCTTGAATATTTCAACACGCTTGCAATTGCTTTTGGGTGACAGCCAGTCTGAAGTGCAGGCAGGGCGGGATTTTTCCGGTCCGGCAATACCGGACCGGAGCTTTCAGGCGAGGTCGAGAACCGGGCCGCTCGGATTTAGCCGGAATGGAAAAGACGGGCGGCTTGCTCTAATTAAGCAGTGACTCTCATCTACCGGGCTTTGGTTTTCGCCGGCCCGGCCGTTTCGAGGGCCGGGCTTTACTTAAATCAGGACACGAAAGCCTGAACCTCTCGCCTGAACGCTCCGCCTGTAGGCCACCCCTGCTAGAAGAATAAACTGTCATGCTGATACTATCTTAAAGAATCGGGACGGAAAATGTCTGAACCGAAAAAGGACGGCTTCTGGAAATCGCTCAGACCCCTGGGGCCGTACCTCGCCCCGCACAGGCAGATGTTCTGGGTGGGATTGGCCTGCGCCTTTCTGACCAACTCGCTCGGGATGCTGCTGCCCCTGGCGATCAAGTACGGCATCGAGGCGATAGAAAACGGCAAGGGATTCCGGCTTGTCATCTACAGCGTGATCGTGCTGATCGGCATTAAATTCATCCAGAGCATTTTCCGTTATCTGATGCGCTGGATCCTGATCGGGATCAGCCGGCAGATCGAGTACAAGATCCGCGCCGACCTGTTCGACCACCTCGAAACCCTGCCGCTCGCATTTTACCAGCGCACCCGTGTCGGCGATATCATGAGCCGGGCGACCAACGATCTGAACGAGGTGCGCATGCTGCTGGGGCCGGCGATCATGTACTCCTTCCAGACCGTGGTAACCGTGCTGTTCGCCGTGCCGGTGATGGTTTATATCGACCTGAACCTGACCCTGCTCTCTTTCCTGCCTCTAGCCCTGGTCAGCCTGAGCGTCAAGAAGGTGGGAAAAGTGATCCATGAACGCTCCATGGAGGTCCAGCGCAAGCTGAGCGATATCACCGCGCGGGTCCAGGAAAACCTGGCCGGCATTCGGGTGATCAAGTCCTTTACCCGGGAGGACAGCGAAATCGAGCGCTTCGAGCGCCTGAACCTCGAATATCTCCAGCGCAACATGCATCTGGTCAAAGTCTCGGGAGTCCTCTACCCGCTGATGGCCTATCTGGGAGGATTGTCCACGCTGGCTGTCCTGGGTTACGGCGGCGTGCTGATTGTCCGCGGCTCGATAACTATCGGAGATTTCACCGCCTTCCTGATGTACCTGGGAATGATGTACTGGCCGATGATCGCAATCGGTTTCGTGCTCAATGTGATCCAGCGCGGGAGAGCCTCGCTGATCCGGATTATGGAGCTGTTCAAGGTAAAAAGCGATATAACCGATCCGGAACAGCCCGCTCCGGCCCTGGACCAGGGCCTGAAGGTGGAGGGACACATCTCGATCCGCGGCCTTTCCTTTACCTATCCCGGAACGAGTGAGCCGGTCCTGCGGGAACTCGACCTCGATATCCCGGCGGGCAGCACTCTGGCCGTGCTCGGGCCGGTAGGCTGCGGCAAGAGTACGCTGATAAACCTGATCCCCCGGCTGTTCAACCCGCCGCGCGGCAGCCTGTTCATCGACGGGGTGGATGTGCTGGACTGGCCGCTGGCCGCCTTACGCTCCTCTGTCGCCACAGTGCCCCAGGACACCTTCCTGTTCTCGGAAAGCATCCGGGAAAATATCCTTTACGGGCTGGAGCGGGACATCGAAGAGGAAGAAATTATCAAGGTGGTCCGGATGGCCGGCCTGCATGAGGACATCTCAGGCTTCCCGGACAAGCTCGACACCCTGCTCGGCGAGCGGGGAATCAACCTCTCCGGCGGCCAGAAGCAGCGCACGGCGATCGGCCGGGCCCTGGTGCTCGAATCTCCGATCCTGCTGCTGGACGACTGTTTCTCCAGCGTGGACACCCAGACCGAGGAAACGATCCTGCGCTCGCTCAAAGATTACACCGCCAGCCGGACCACGCTTATCGTCAGCCACCGGATCAGCACGATCAAGTTCGCGGACCAGATTGTAGTGCTCGAACAGGGACGGATAACCCAGCGCGGGACCCACGGCCAGTTGATCGAGCAGCCGGGCTACTATTCCTCGCTATACGAGAAGCAATTGCTGCAGGAAAGAATCGAGAGGATCTCTTGAACGGGCATGGGTATGGTTTTACAGTCGATGAGGACGCGACCGGAAAAGCTTACGACTCGCACCTGGCGCGACGCCTTTACCGCTACCTGCGGCCTTACCTGGCTTATATCGTGCTGGGCACTGTCTGCCTGCTGGGCAGCTCGGCCAGCCAGCTCGCCGGGCCGTACCTGGTCGGGGTGGGGATTGACAAATATATCATTCCGGGCCGTCTCGAGGGCTTCTCCACCCTGCTTATCCTTTACATGGTCGTAAACACCGCGGATTTCGCCCTGCGCTTCGCCCAGATCTATATCACCAACTATCTGGGCCAGAGGACCATGTTCGACCTGCGGATGAGTCTTTTCCGCCACCTGCAGTCGCTCTCCCTCAGGTTTTTCGACCGCAACCCGGTCGGCCGCCTGGTGACCCGCGCGACCTCGGATGTCGAGGTGCTGAACGAGCTCTTTTCCACCGGCCTGGTCACCGTGATCGGCGACCTAGCGATGATCGTGGGGATTATGGGCGCCATGCTCTGGCTGGACTGGAAGCTGGCCCTGCTCACTTTCTCCATCCTGCCTGTGCTGCTGGCGGTGACATTCTATTTCCGCAAGAAACTGCGGGAGGCTTTCCGGCTGGTGCGCCTGAGAATCGCCCGGATCAATGCTTTCCTGCAGGAGACACTGTCCGGGATGAGCGTCATCCAGCTCTTCAACCGCCAGCAGCGTGCGCGCGAGCAATTCGATGCGCTCAATCTCGACCACATGGACGCCCACCTGAAAACCGTGCGCAACTATGCGATCTTCTACCCGGTCATGGAGCTGATCGGCACGGTTTCCCTGGCGATAATCCTCTGGTACGGCGGGCTGAGCGTGATGAAAGGCACTCTCACCTTCGGCGTTCTGGTGATGTTCATACAGTACGTCGCGAAATTCTTTCAGCCGATCAGCGACCTGAGCGAAAAGTACAATATCTTCCAGGCCGCGGCGGCCTCGAGCGAGCGGATTTTCAATCTGCTCGACAAGCAGGAGCGCATACCCGATCCAGCCGAGCCGGTCTGGTGCGACCGCATCGACGGGGCGGTCCAGTTCCGGGACGTGCATTTCGCTTACAATGAGGGCGACCCGGTGCTGCGCGGGATCAGCTTCGAGGCGGAAGCCGGTGAGAAGATCGCCGTTGTCGGCTCCACCGGGGCAGGCAAGACGACCCTGATCAACCTGCTGTCCCGCTTCTACGACCCCCAGCAAGGCGAGATCCGGATCGACGGCACCGATATCCGCAATTTCGAAAAGAAATGGCTGAGACGGAATATCGGAATCGCCCTGCAGGATGTCTTTATATTTTCCGGGACAATCCGCAGCAATATCGCCCTGGGTGAGGAAAACCCGGCGCTGGAAAAGATTATAGAGGCCGCGGAGACGATAGGCGCGAGCGAGTTTATCGAGAAATTGCCGGGAGGCTATGACCACGAGCTTACCGAGCGCGGCTCGACCCTGAGCGTAGGACAAAGGCAGTTGCTGTCCTTTGCCCGGGTGATGTACAAGAACCCGCGGATCCTGGTGCTGGACGAGGCGACCAGCAGCGTGGACACGCATACCGAATTTCTGATCCAGAAAGCCCTGGAAAAGCTGATTGCCGGAAGGACCAGCCTCGTTATCGCCCACCGCCTTTCCACCATCCGTCACGTGGACCGGATCATAGTCATGCATCACGGCAAGCTGGTCGAGACAGGATCGCACGAGGAGCTGCTGCAACAGAAGGGGATTTATTTCAACCTCTATCAACTGCAATACAAGGACCAGGAAGCCGCCCTGCCGGAGGCCTGAACCAGCCCGAGACCGCCCGGCCCGCCGCCCTCATTCCTCCTTTTCCTTTTCCAGCATCTTTTTCACTGTATCCTGCGCTTTCCCTACCTCATTGTGTAGATTGTCGATATCTCGCCCATCAAGGGCGTAGCGCAGCTCCCGCTCGGCACGGCGCGCCTGATTTCGGGAAATGTAGATTTTTGCGGTAAAGAGGTGGGCCCAGGGGACGACCCATTCGGGATTGATCGGGTTCGAGATCAATATCTGCCGCACACCATCGAAAGCCTCGTCTATCTTACCCAGGTTCACCTGGCATTCGACCAGGCGCAGGCGGCTGATCTCGTGGTTGACATCGTCGTAACTCGGCACATGGCTAGCCACCTTGGCGTTGATACTGCGATAGACCGCCTCGGCCAGCACCCAGCGCTGCAGGCCGCGGTAACATTCTCCGAGCTCGAGCTGGATGACAGAGTTATCGGGAAAAAGATTATGCAAGTCCTCGGCGGTCTCCAGTGCCTGTTGCCGGGCATGCGGATCGTTGAGATAGTTGTCCAGCAGCACGACCTTGGCCCAAAGCTTACTGTCCTTGCCGTTTTCGGCGATCTGCCGGAGCGTCCGGATGCCCTCCTCGCGCTGCCCGCGCGGCAGAAGCAGGGTGAACTGGGCCATGCGCTGCCAGAGAGGACTGCCGCCCCAGGTGGCATCGAAAATAGCCAGAGGCAGCCGCGCGTCGATATCCTCCGGGTAACGGCCCGCCAGCTCCTCTCCGGCCGCCTTGGCGCCGCGGGTGGCCCAGCGGGCGGTGAAATTATAGCCGCGAAGGGCCTTGAAGCGGGCATTGAGAACCATCGAGAGGGCCTTGAAATAAAGCGCGCGGCCCTGGTCCGGCGAATCGTCTTTCACCGCCCCGGCCAATTGTTCGCAGGCCTCGAGAGACTCGACCAGAGGATTGTCATAGCGGTGATTTTCCGGGTTGTGCGCGATGAACCAACCGTAACAGTTGGCGCGCAGCAGGTAGGCCGGATAATTAGCCGGATCGTTCGAGAGCAGCTCGCCGACTCTTTCGAAACACTCCGTACCTCTTCCCGAAAAATTCAGCCAGAGAAGCTCCCGGATCGTGCTGTCCAGATAATCTCCGCCCTCAGCCGGCTTAAACTGCCCCTGAAGGAAGAAGCAGATCAGAAACGCGGGGAATAACCTTACGGCGGTAATTGGGTGATGAATCATTTTCTCTACTGTTTTTCGGGGAACCGGACGCTTGATAATTGGCACGAATAACCCTGAATCCGCAGCTCAGGACACGGAGAACGAATTTTCCCGCATCAAGTTGTCTGGTATTCCCGCAACACGGGAACTGATTAAGGGCTGGGGATACCGCTGGTCTTTTCAAGATAATGAAAAGCCGGTAAAAAACAACATCAAGTGAAAAGCGGCGTGGTTTCTAAGACTATATAATATTTTACCCCGCAAACAGTCCCAAGGTCAAAAAGATTAACCGGCGATTAAGGTCTGGAGGTTCATACGGCAACTTAGAGATCCGGATTTTCGCAGTTATTGCTCGACAAGTCCGGAACGGCAGGCTGCAGCCAGGTTGGAAGAATTGTACTGGGTTTTAAGAATGGCCGGAGAGTGAAAGGGCGGCCGGCAAACAGAAAAAAGAGAACACGGTCCGGGAGCAAAACGCATTGTTTTCCGGTTCAACTGTCCGGGACATCCACGACAGTCCCGGCGTCTCTGGCGCAGCGGAACCCGACATCGATGTATAACTGATTCACCGCGGCATCGCCACGGAAAGCGCCGCGGGCACACGCACCCGAGGACATGAAAGAGCCCCCGCGGATGACCTTGCGGAAGCGCGACGGGAAGTAAGAGGGATCATCGGCGTAACCGGAGTAAGGCCCGATATCGGTATTGATCCATTCCCAGACATTTCCCGCCAGGTCGAGCACTCCGAACTCATTGGCCCCGTTCAAGAAACTCCCCACGGGGAGAGGGCCGTTTTTCCCGGTTTCCTTGACATTACAGCGGTGCGGATAA
>MFIX01000222.1:6265-22741 GCA_001780825.1 Candidatus Glassbacteria bacterium RIFCSPLOWO2_12_FULL_58_11
CGAGCCGCGGGCCGCTTTTTCCCACTCCTGCTCTGTGGGCAGGCGCTTACCGATCCAGCGGGCGTAGGCCGAAGCGTCTAGCCAGCTTACGTAAACAACCGGGTAATCATCCATGCCCGCCGGGTAGGTCCCGTCGGTCCAATTCAGCGGCGGACTGTGGTCCGTGCTTTCGATAAAACTTTTATACTCGTGGTTGGTGACCTCGTGGCGGTCAATATAGAAAGAATCGAGATAGACCCACTGTTTCGGCAGCTCGCGGTTGAGCATCGTGTTACTGCCGAAATCCACCTTGATCTCGCCGATTTCCCTGTCGCTGCTGCCCCGGCTGAACTCTCCGGCGGGTATTTTGACCATGTCGTATTGCGCGATTACTTCCCTCCGCTGCTGAACGAGCGAGTCCTCGGGGGAAATATCCATGATTTTCAGATAGTAAACCAGCGCAGCGGTAAAATCTTTCTTGCGGAAAAGGTCCTCCGCGGCCACTCTGAAATAGCGGGCCTGCTCGATTTTCTTTTTCCGCTGCTGCTGTTCCTCCCGGCGCTTCTGCTCGACCTCGGCCCTCTGGCTGGCCTGGCTGACGCGCATTTGCCGCAGCCTGCCCACCAGGGCGAGCATCTTGTCGTTCTTTTGCCTCCCCTCCAGGGCAGCCGGGTCGTTCTTGACAAAATTATCGAGCAGGTAATTGTAATAAACGTTGGACTTGGCAAACTGTCCCTGGCGGTAGTACTGCAGCGCAATAGCATAGTAAAAATCCGGCGGCCGGCCTCCGCTAATCGGATCCAGCGGAATCCCGGATTCGACATCCATCAAATCGATCAGCTCGAATATTTTTTCGAAGGCTTGCGGTTCATTCGGGTCGATCTTCAGTATCCGGTCACAATAGATGAAGGCGTAGGCAAAATTTCCCTGGTTCAGTTCCCGCTCCGCCCAGCTCATATAGTCGCGAATCATCACCCTTTTCATCTCAAGAGCCAGACGGTTCCCGGGATCGCGCTCCAGGATTTTCCGGCATTCCGCCAGGCAGTTGGCGCTGTCCGGTTCCGTATACTGACGAACCGCGAAATAGTTCCGGGCATTCTCCTCCATCTCGCGGACGACATCCACTTTTTCGAGGATCTGCGGACTGAGAGTCCCCTCGATATCGACAAACTGCTCCAGCTCGAGTGTATCCATCAGGGCGGTCACTTTGGCCAGGCAACTGGTGTCACTGACCCCAATGACCTGAATTTCAGCGACATTGACCGTATTCTTGCTCTGGTCGAACCTGAATACTGTGCCCCGCAGTCCCTGCCGGACGCCATGAATACTGCCCAGGTTGATCGCTACAATCTTATCCATGATGCCGGTGATCTTTCCCAGGCGGCTGCCGGCAGGAAGCGGTTCGCCAAAGAGCAGCAACAGGACCGCGATGAGCGGCAGAACTACGAATTGCCTTATTTTTCGGACTCCGCTTTGCATCTTCACCATTCCAAACCCGGACCTACCGGTCAACCGGAGTTTCTCGAATCCAGGATCGTTTCCGTAAATTCCGGCACGGCTTGTTTCCGGGACCTGCGTTTCAGAGTATTATCCAGCAGTTTGCCTGCCAATCCGGGTACGATCCATTTGATCGTACGGATCAGGGCGAGCGGATCGAGGGGACTGGTCACCATCTGCACCGCCCCGCCGCGCAGGGCGGAAAATACGCCCTCGGGGCTGCGCTCGCCCAGCAGCAGGGAATAGCTCCTGCCGAATTGCCAGAGCATGTGGCTGTCCGAAAATGAGGCCATCGGCAGCCCTTCTTTTTCCGCGACGCTGACCGCCAGCCGGTTGAAATTGATCAGCCGGGTATAGCAGTGGCAATATTCCAGCACATCGAACAAATCGAGACAGGCGAACAGGCTCTTGCCCAGTCCGCGGGACGCCGGGAAAAACGGGTGCGGGGCGATCAGCAGAGTCTCCGCGCGTTTCAGCTTGTACAGGTCTTTAAGCTGTTTGACCTGCCGGACGCCGCTCAAATCCCCGAGGATCAGGACATGCCGCCCTTCCACGGTAAGCTCGACACCCGGGAGCAGCAGGATCTCCAGTTTGCTCGCGTAATCACTGAGCTTCCGGTTGAAAGTAAACGTATCGTGGTTCGTGATGGAGATCACATCGAAGCCCTGACGATGGGCCTCATCGAGCAAGCGGTACGCATCATGTTCTATATTTTCACTGCGATCTTCAGCCGTGTGAAGATGCAGGTCGGCTTTCAGTATCTCGTTCATCTCTCTATTCCGTGTTAAGCGCCAAATATTCATCCTCGTAAAAACGATCCCAGAGGGAAATTTCGTATGCCTTGCGGGTGCCCGATTTGTCCATGTCGCTTTCCACCGCCTTTTTACCCAGCTCGACCATCTTTATCAGCAGCCTGAATTTTGCCTGCTTTTCCTTGAGCTCTTTCTCGGCCAGCGCCTTTCTGAACCGGTTGTGGGCCAGCCTGAACCAGGCTTTTTCCTGTTCGGGGGTCAGCTTTTCAAAAACCGCCGGGATGGCCGATTCTTTCCCTTCGGAAGATTGAGGCGCCGCCTTTAAAGTTTCTTCTTCTTTTTCGAAATTCAGTTCCACTTCCAGGCTTTCCGGGTCCTCCGGATTATCGATCTGATATTTTATCCGGCCGGCAGTCAGCAATTCGATCACAGTTACAAGCTGCTCAGGGCGGATTTTCTGTTTCACCAGCAGAGCGAGCCTATCAAAATCCACGCCGACAGTGGCCAGCGGTATCCTTTTGTCGAGGATAAGCTCTTTGCATTTCAGTTTTCTCTCGTGTTCGAACTTCTGCTTCCGCTGGTTCAATCTCATCCAGATATAAAGAGCCAGTAACAGCAGGATCATTCCAGACATCGCCCAGAGCTCAAAGGATTGGAAAAGCATATTTTTGCCTCGCATTCCGTTCTTTCATTCACCGGCCGCCGCGGCGGAAGCCGGATCCGGCGCTTTGCAGGCAAGATAGCGCCGCAGAGATTCCGACAGCGGCCGGGCCACGGACACTTTAAAGGGCAGCGAAATCCGGTAGATGCCCCCGGCGGTGTACAAGATAAACTGGCAGAGCAAAGGCGTGTCTTTTTTTCTTAATTCTTCCACCTCAACCTTTTCGATACTCTCGTACGCCACCTCTTTCTGACTGTCGGAGAAAATGAGCCGGAGCCGGGAGCCGGTAAAAATGATACCGCAACGGGTGGTGAATGATCCTTCCCGGTCCCCATCACTGAACTGAACCACGGCGCTCCGGCCCAGGAGACGGCCGAGGGGGAAAAAGAGCAGGTCCGAGTTTTCGGGGTCCGGAACCTTTTTCTGCTGAAGATAATTATTATTTCGGATATATTTGCGCAGGTTTAGCGCCTCCAGCTCATCGAGCAGCCGCTCCTCGGCAGTGCTTTCCAGCGGTTGGAGATTGCGGCGCACCCGCTCATCCGGGTTTTCTCCTTCCTCTCCAGCTCCGTTCACTGCGGCCTTCTGGGAGCCGGCACCCGCCGGAAGCGCGTCGACGGCCGCCTGATCCGCCAATGGACCGCCTTGCTCCGCCGCCAGGGAGCCAGCCGGTTCGGATTCAGCCTCTTCAATAAGCTTTTCACCGCAGTTCGGGCATTCCGCGATTTCGCGGGCCAGCTCCAGACCGCAGAACGAACACTTGATGAAATCGCCGGCGGCTTCCTCCGCGGCCTTGTGCTGAATCGTCGGTTCGACTGGCGGAGTATCCTGCTTTTCGACAGTCTCGCCATTGAGCTCCGGGAAAGCCGCATCGAGGATGAATTTCAGTTTAGCCCCGGCCTCCGGCTCCGGACGAACAAGCGGTTCCCAGGCCAGCTCTTCCGCTGGCTCCTCCGCCGTCGGTTGCTCAAGAATTGTCTCGACTGTATCTGGCAGCGCGAATTCTTCCTGCTGCGAGACCGGTAGGGCTGTTTCGGCGGCTCCCGATTCTTCCGTCTCAGCAACTGACTGCGACTCTGCCTCGACCTCGAGCGGCGGCGCGGCCGCCTCCGCCGGCTCCTCGACCGGCGAGACTTCCTCGACCACAGGCCCCGCGGCTGATTCCGCCGCAGGCGGAATATCCTCTTCGACCGGCGCTCCTGCCGGCTCAACTTTAGATGGAGCGGCCTCTGAAACCGGTTCCGCAGCCGGCGGACCCGCTTGCGCGGCTGAGGAGGCCGTGTCCCTCTTCCTGCCGGCCGCGGGCCTTTTCATCCGCCGCGTGCCGGGTGAAAGTCTTTCCACGGGCGGAGACAGCGCCTGATCCGCTATTGCAATTTCGGAGCCCATCGAAGCTGCCAGGTCCTGTCCGCAATTGTGGCAGAACCGGGCCTCACTTTCGACAGCGGCGCCGCAGGCCTGACAAGTGTTCCGTTGTCCGGGGTCCAGGATCGCCGCTTCAGTGGAAGAAAATGACTTCAGGAAATGGAAATAATGGTATGCGCCATCCGTACGGTTCATATCGCTGCAGGCTTGGCTCACCGAGACAAAATCGACCTGCGGGGAAAACCGGCTGTGCGCGATCACCAGCGCCAGGTCGGCTACGGAGCAGATCACGCGCGGACAGCCTTTGGAAAAGTTGTAGATCCCGGTATAGCCATCCTCGCTGAAAACATCCCGCCCGGGAGGATTACCGGCCATTCGCAGACGGTGGCGGATAAGCTCGCGGGTATCCTCCAGATTGAGGTTACGCAGGAAAAACCGCACCGGCAGCCGCTGGTAGAACTCGGGCATGGCCCGAATGGCCTCATCCAGCGGTCTCTGCCCGGACAGCACGAAAGTCAAAAGGAAAGCATCGGAAACACAGAAATTCAGCAGAATACGCAGTTCCTGCAGCAGGTCCGGCCGGTGGCAGAGCATCTGCCCCTCGTCCAGCATGACCAGGCATTTTTCCTGATTGCGGTGGCTGTCCAGCAGGAAGGCCCGCAGTTCGTTAAGCAGAGCCAGCTTATCCGTAGTATTCGGCCGGAGGCCGAGCTGGCGGCCGATTTCAGCCACCATCTGGTTGGGAGTCAGGGTCGGATGATCGATGAAAACCGTCCGGCAGCGCCCCTGGTACTGCTGGTCGAGCTCCTTGCGCAGCCGCGCCAGCAGGCTGGTTTTTCCATCCCCGGCATTCTCGCTGATCAGCAGCGCTCCCCCCTTGTTGGAGAGCACGGCATATTTCAGACGGATCAGACCCTCCTGATGCTGCTTGCTCATATAGAGCATATCAGGGTCCGGGGTCAGCGAAAATGGAGGCTTGTTCAGGGACCAGTATTTGAGATACTCAGGCAACATCGTGAAGGCGAGTCCACGTTCAGCCGGTAGCTGTAGTAATATAACTATTTGAAATATCAACAGTTATTCTGATGCTTATAACCATTTTATTCCAAATTGTCCCGGCTGTCAAGCGGCGCCGATGAGATCGAGCGCCGAAGCAGGTGGACGAAAAGCCTGTCGTAGAAGCGCGACTTACGCCGGTCGCCGAGCAGCGAATAGAGGTGCACGCAGGTCAGGGCGACTTCTGGATCCATAGGCATGTTCAGCTCCTGAAAGAAGATGGTCACCCGGAAAGATAGCAATGTTCATGCCAGGGTTATCCAGTTTTCCGGCGCGAAACAGCGCGATGAGAATAAAGGATTCAACTCCTTGTCCTTCGCAGGGCTAGAGTATATATTAAAAATGTAAATTCACTGGGCATTCGTTTTACCTGAACCTGCGGAGATTTTAATGACCAAAGCCGCCACCGCCAATAATATCAAAAGCACGGCTGACGAGAAACAGGTTCTGAACAATCTGCTTAAGATTCTGGTATCCAAGCGGGAAATCACCGAAAAGGACCTCGAAACAGTCCTCGAAATTACCATCCAGAAGCTGGTCGAGCTGGTCCAGGCTCAGGCAATCTCGATTTATTCGGTCGGCTCGGACAACCTGATCCATTTCACCCACGCTTATTTCTCGGAAGAGCTCTACCGCAGCAACGACCAGCTTAAGGAAGCCTTCACGAAAAGGGCGGACCAGCTGCGCAAGCTCACGCTCAAGCGGGGCCAGGGAATCGTGGGTAAGGTGATCGAGACCAGCGAAACTTACATCTCGCTCGACACGCAGAACGACCCCAATTTTTTCAGCGGCGTGGACAAGGAAACCGGGTTCCAGACCAAGAGCATGATCACCGTGCCGCTGGTTACGGATGAGGTGATCGGAGCAATCCAGATCATCAACAAGAACCCGCCCGAGGGCCCGGGCCTTTTCACCGAAAAAGACCGTCAACTGCTCGAAGAGGTGGCCGACTATTCGGCGAAGATGATCCAGAAGGTCCACCGGCCGGATGTCAAGATGAGTGATACCGAGCTGGCTTATTACCTTAGCCGGCTGACCGACCACGATTATTTCGAGATCGCGGATGATTTCGTGCCGGACGACAAGCTGATGAACCTGGTGGGTGAGAAGAACCTGAAAAAATTCCTCGTCCTGCCGGTAAAGAAAATCGGCTCCCAGGCGGTGGAGATCGCTATCTCCAACCCGGTGGATTTCGACCGGATCGATAACTTCCGCTGGGCCACCAAGCTGGAGGTGACCAAGATCGTGGTTTCAGCCGAGAGCCGGATCAAGAAAGTCATCGACGGCTTTTTCAAGGCGGAATCGACGGGTATCGACGAGGTGGCGGCGCTGGTGGACAGCGAATTCGGCGCGGATGTGGAATCGATCGAGCTGGAAGAGGATGTGAATGAGGAAAGCACGCCGATCGTACAGCTGGCCAACCGGATTATCGAGGACGCCTATAGCCGAAGAGCGAGCGACATCCATATCGAGCCGTTCGAAAAAGAAGTCCTGGTGCGCTACCGGATAGACGGTGTCTGCCGGGTGGCGCTCAAACTCCCGCCCAACTCCCAAAAAGCGCTGATCAGCCGGCTCAAGATCATGGCCGGCCTGAATATCGCCGAGCGCCGGTTGCCTCAGGACGGCCGGATCAAGTTCAAGGAATTCACCCGCACCGGCATCGATATCGATTTGCGCGTGGCCACCGGGCCGATGGTGTTCGGCGAGAAGGTGGTGATGAGGATCCTCGATAAAGCGAGCACCTCGGTCTCGCTGGATATGATGGGATATTCTCAGCACAACCTGGAGATTTACGAGAAGATAATCGACAGCCCTTATGGTATGATCCTGCATGTCGGACCCACCGGGAGCGGCAAGACCACCACGCTCTACGCGGCGCTCAACCATATCAACAGCCCTGAGATCAACATCCAGACCGCCGAGGACCCAGTCGAGTACATGCTGTTCGGGATCAACCAGATGCAGATGCGGCGCGAGATCGGGCTCACTTTCGCCAGCGCCCTGCGCTGTTACCTGCGCCAGGACCCGGACGTGATCCTGGTGGGAGAGATCCGCGACCTGGAGACGGCCGAGATCGCCATCGAAGCCTCGCTGACCGGCCACCTGCTGTTCAGCACGCTGCACACCAACGACGCCGCGGGCACGGTGACCCGGTTTATCGACATGGGAATCCAGCCTTTCCTGGTCTCCAGCTCGCTTCTGCTGGTCTGCGCCCAGCGCCTGCTGCGCAAGCTCTGCCCCAAGTGCAAGGAGCAATACGAGGCCTCCGAGGAGGAGATTCAGCTCCTCGAGCATCTGGCCGAGGGCGCCACACTTTTCCGGGGCAAAGGGTGCGAGGCCTGCAGCGGGACCGGATACAAAGGCCGGATCGGGACCCACGAAATCCTGACCATGAACGATGCGATCAAGGAGGCCGTACTGCGCAGCGCCTCCTCCGAGGAAATCCGGGAAGAGGCGATCAAGAACGGTATGATCCCGATTTACATGGACAGCATGGAGAAAGCCGCCAAGGGAATTACGTCGATAGAAGAGGTACTGCGCTCGGTGCGGAAAAGCTAGGTGAGGTTCAAGCGGGAAAAGAATTTTCAGCGGTATTCACTTAAGCGTAAGACCTTTAATCTTCAAAACATCCAGCGTTCTGCGCCGGATTTCCTCCGAGATTTCTTCGACGCTCCGGCGGGCATCGAGCACCACTATGCGCTCCGGCTCCTCCGCTGCGAGCGTGAGAAAAGCCTGCCGCACGTTCTCATGGAATTGCCTCCCCTCCCCTTCCAGCCGGTCTGTTTGCCCGGCTGAGCCCTTGCGCTGCATCCCTGCCGCAGGCGGTAAGTCCAACAGGAAAGTCACATCCGGCAGCAGGCCGCCGGTGGCGAATTGATTCAGTTGACGCACCTGGGCCATATCGAGAGCCCGGGCTCCGCCCTGGTAGGCCAGCGTCGAGTGGTGGAAGCGGTCGGAGATGACCACCTTTCCCTCTTCGAGGGCGGGCCGGATGACCTGGCTGACCAGTTGGGAGCGGCTCGCCAGGTAAAGCAGCAGCTCTACCCGTGGAGCGAGCTCGGGGTGCAGAGGGTCGAGAAGGATGTCTCTGATTTTTTCGCTGACCGGCGTTCCGCCTGGTTCGCGGGTGATGAGGACCGGCAATTCGAGCGCGGCGAGATATTCGGCCAGCAGCCTGGCCTGGGTGCTTTTACCGGCGCCCTCGCCCCCCTCGAACGTGACGAATACACCCTTATTCATGGCAGGAGAACACTTTCAGCCGCGGAGCGGATTAAAGTCCTGACGGCGGCCGTGCCCGGGAAACCCCCAATTACTCGTCTCCCTCATCCAGCGGCACACCGTGGGCGACCGAATACACGTGGAAGATTCTTTGAATGACCGTGAGGTTGGAAGCAATCGCCAGGAACCAGACCACATAATAAAGAATCACATGCCCCAGCACCGCGCCGAACCCGAGATAGACCACCCGCTCAGGGCGCTGGAACAGTCCCACGCTGCATTTGATTCTCAGAGCCTCGGCTTTCGAGCGCGCATAGCTGACCATCAGCGAACCGATTACGGCCAGCATCACCACCCAGACCATTTCGCTCTTGCCCTGCTGAATGTAGAAATACAGCAGGCCGAGGAAAACGATGGCATCCGAGAGGCGGTCCATCGTGGAGTCGAAAAAGGAGCCGAACTTGCTGCTCATGCCGGTAGCCCGGGCCACTTTCCCATCGATAATATCGAAAGTCCCGCTGAACAGCAGAATCGCCCCGGCCCACTGAATGTTATCCCGGGCAAAAGCGACAGCGGCACAGATCGTGATAAAAAATCCGATGGTAGTCAACAGATTGGGTTGGACCCGGTGGCGGATACAGAAACGGATGAGAGGGCTGATTAAATCGATATACCAGTACTTGATCAGTTTGGGTACAAATCTCATAAGGGGGTTCAGTCCTTTAACAAGGCCGCAAGTTTACCCTGCAAAGTGGACTCGGAAACCGCGCCGATGGAGATATCCACCGGCTCTCCGTCCTTGAAATAGATTAGCGTCGGGATGCTTCTGATCTCATATTTTTGCGCAGTTCTGGGGTTCTCGTCAACATCCAGCTTGAAGACTTTGACCTTGCCGGCATTATGTTCGGCAAAAGCTTCGAGGGCCGGGGCCATGTGCAGGCATGGTCCGCACCAGGTGGCCCAGAAATCGACAACCACGAGCCCCTTACCTTTCAGCACTTTTTCATCAAAAGTGGCATCTTCGACAGCCTGGGGTTTGTTCTCCGCCATAATCAGCCTGCCTTTCTCTTATTACCTCCCGCTGGAAGCAGAAATCCGCGAGAGACCGTATAAAGTCTTATTCAGCATGCTGCTGAAAGTAATGCTTATTATAATACACGGCTGACGCAAATGCAATCTAATCTCACCGGCGGCTCCGGCCTTTCCGGCGGACATTGACAAACCAGAAGTCGCAGTGTTATCATTGAGTTGCACGTATTTCTGGCCTTATGGCATTATTCTCCCGTTAGTCCGCCGCTGCAGTCAGCCTTAGTTGATCTTTATGCTTTTACTTGGTCATTTTCATCGACTGGCAGATGCTGGTAAGACTCGCTCAAATAGCACCCCGGCTGGGGAATACGGAATACAATTTTGAACACTGCCGGAAAATGGTCGGTGAAGCGGCGGGCGATGGAGTGGACCTGATAGTCTTTCCCGAACTGGCGCTGACCGGCTACCTGCTCAAAGACATGGTGGCGCAGGTCGGCCTTTCGACGTGGGACGGCAAAATTCAGGAGCTTTCCCGGCTGAGCGGCAATATTTCAATTTTGCTGGGCCTGGTGGAGCAGGGAGAGGACCACTTTTTTTATAACTCCGCTTTTTATTTCGAAGCCGGAGCGCTGGCCGAGCGCCGTCGCAAAGGGCACCTGCCGACTTACGGAATGTTCGATGAAGGCCGGTATTTCACCCAGGGCAACCGGGTCGAAGCGTTCAGCTCCCGTTTCGGCAGGGTCGGAGTGATGATCTGCGAGGATGCCTGGCATCCGATCAACCCTTATATCCTGTGCCAGGATGGGGCCCAGATCTTGTTCATCATCTCGAACAGCCCGGTCCGCGGCATGACCGAGACCGGCGATTTCTTAAGCGTGCAAAACTGGCAGCTCATCTGCCGTTCCTATGCTTTGCTCTATTCTTGTTTCGTGATATATGTCAACCGGGTTGGCTGCGAGGACGGAGTCAGTTTCAGCGGCTGTTCCCAGGTGGTCGGTCCCCACGGCGACGTACTGGAATCCCTGCCTTTCCTGGAAGAGGCGGTCGCTACTGTAAAGATCGACCTGAACGAGCTGCCGAAAGCCCGAATTCATTCGCCGGTCTTGCGTGATGAAAAGTTCCTGTCGAGTATCCATGAGCTCAAGCGTATCCGTGAAAAAACCTTTGGCCATTAATTGCGAACAGGTGGTCAAGGTCCTGTCCGGCTTCATCCGTACCGAGGTGCTGAAAACCGGCTTTGGGAAGGTAGTGCTGGGACTCTCCGGCGGCATCGACTCCAGCCTGTCCGCGGCCCTGGCAGTCCGGGCGCTCGGGCCGGCCAATGTGATCGGAGTGATGATGCCCTATGAGACCTCCAACCCGGACAGCCTGGCGGACGCTGAGCTCATGACCCGGAGCCTCGGGATTGCCCACCGGGTGCTCGAGATTACCGCGATGGTGAAACCGTTCTTCGAGCAGAACCCGGAGATCGATTCCGTGCGCCGCGGCAATATCATGGCCCGGATGAGAATGATCGTGCTGTACGACGTTTCGGCGGCGGAAAAAGCGCTCGTTCTGGGTACCAGCAATAAAACCGAGTACCTGCTGGGTTATTCCACGCTCTGGGGAGACAGCGCCTGCGCGCTGAACCCGCTGGGCGATCTCTACAAGACGCAGGTCCGGGCCCTGGCCTCATACCTCGAGCTGCCGGAGCGCATAATCAAAAAGAAGCCGAGCGCCGACCTGTGGATCGGGCAGACCGATGAGGATGAGCTGGGTTTTACTTACGACCAGGCGGATGCCGTGCTCGAGCTGCTGGTCGACAAGCGACTCTCCGTCCACCAGGCCGTGGAATCCGGCTTCCCGGCCGATCTGGTCAACCATATCATGAAGGTGGTCCGTCAGACACAGTACAAGCGGCAGATGCCGCTAATCGCCAAGCTCAGCAATCGCACGATAAACCGAGATTTCCGCTTCCCCAGAGACTGGGGACTTTGATCCGTCAATTCGTCCCGGGTGAGTGACCCATGTCCACTACGTTCCAAGTCATTATCGCTGTGTCGGTAGCGATTATCGCCTTTTACTTTCTCCTTCTTACCACGTTGACAATAATCGCTTTCCTCAAGTTGCGCGCTTTTCAGGCCTACATGCAGAAGCTCCTGAAAGATAAAATCGACATCTCGCTGGAACACCTCAAGAATATCACGGTAAGCCTGGAGGGACTGACCTCAAGCACAGCAGGCAAAATCAACGAGCTGACCGATGTCATACCCGAGCTCCGGGACAAGCTCAAGGAGATCATCGACCTGCTGGACCTGGTCCAGGAAAAGCTGCGCAATCCGCTGCTGAATTTCGTTTCGGCGATAAAGGTCTTTTCGGAAAAGATGAACCGCTGGTTTTAAGCCACTCGAGAGGCGATCTATAATTCATTCTTCAAGGAGGAATTTATGTCCGAGCACGAACATGGAACCTTCTCAATCCTCAAGGCCTTCGTTCTGGGGGCGATCACGGGCGCCGGGTTAGCGCTGCTTTTCGCGCCCTATTCCGGGAAGGAGACCCGCAAAAAACTGGTGGAAAAGAAAGATGACGCCAAGAAAGTCCTGAAAGATACCACCGATCAGGTCATTAAAAAAGGCGGCGAGCTGATTGAGGACGGCAAGAAAACCGTCGAATCGCTGAAAGGCGAGATGTCGAAAGTTGTGGATGAGGGCAAGAAATCACTGCACAGTATCCGCAACGAGATAACCAAATTCGTGGAAGAGAGCAAGGACTCGGTAAAGAAGACAGTCAAGGAAGAAATGGCTGCTCTGGAGAATGAGCTGACCGGCCGGAAGAAAAAAGCCAAGCCCTGAGCTCCGTCGCCGGGGATACCGGAATATGATTTTGCCGGTCAATGGGAAATAAAAAAGCCGCTGAATAATTTTCAGCGGCTTTTTTATTTTCTTTTTCCTGACAGATCACTTCAGCAGAATCATCTTCCGGGTGGCGTTGTAAGCCGAGGAAGTGAAGCGGTAGAAGTAGACACCGCTGCTGACCTGGCTCCCGTTATTGTCGGTGCCATCCCAGAATGAAGAATAGTAACCCGGGCTCTTCATACCACGATCAAGAGTCTTTACCAGTCTGCCGCGGATATCGTAAACGTTGAGCGTAAAAGCGACGTTTCCGGTTTCATCCGGTATCTGGTAATTGATCGTGGTCGAGGGGTTGAACGGGTTCGGATGGTTCTGCGACAAGGCGAAAGCCTTGGGCAGCGAAGCGCCCTGACTGATGCCCTCACCCGCGGTGGGGACACGGTGGTCGATGGTCGCTACGCCGTCGATCTTTTCCACGCCAAGCGAAGTACCCTGATCATCGATTACTTCAACGCCCTTGAGCATCAGGTCGATATCGACACCCTCTCCCTCAGCGGGAACAGGGGTAATATCGATATCATAGACCAGCTCGAACAGGGCGCCGTTGCCGGCGGCGATCACGTCAGTCGTCGTATTGGCCAGTCCGATAACCTGGACGTAAGAGCCGGAATCCGCCGTGGTGAACCACCAGCCAGTGGCGCGGGAAATATTAGCCACCGGATTGGCGTCCAGAGACAGAATACCGATCTTATCCACAGGATCTTCCTGGACATAGAAGCGGAGCGAGGCGACCGGGCTCGCATTTTTCAGTATGACCGGCACATAGAGCTTGCCGTTCATGATCTTGGCAATGCCCGCGGTCTCCTGGCCTAATGTCCGCATACCCTGCATAACTCCAAGCGAAAGCGTATCGCCGAAGAAGAAACTGAGAGCAGTTTCCTCGGTGCTGGCCGAAGGCTGAACGATATCCGACAAGCCTGTACCTGTTTGGTCATTCAATGCCACGCTCGCCAGCATAATTGAAGCCGTCGAACCGGCTCCGACCGAGGCCACGTCGTAACTCAACGAGCAGAGCTCGCCCGAACCGCCGGTGGGTATCGTCCCGCCAGTGAAAGTGACCGTGGCGCGCTTATCGCCGGCCGCGGCCAGAGCGGTCGTAACATCAGCTATTGTATAGCCGAATGTCGCCCCGCCGGCCCTCGCTCCAGCAGTTACACCCTTTAGGGTGAGAGTACCGCCGGGGTAGTCGACGGTGAAACTTCCCGAGCCGACCGTATCCCGGTTCGCGATCTTGACCGCAACGTTAACGCTCTTGCCGCTGGCTGCTCCCTGGGTGGCGACCAGCGCAAGCTGGTTGTTGTCGGGGATGACAGCGACGACTATCGGATCGACGATCACCACCGGCAGGTCCGTAAACGTTCCCTGGTCCACCGGGTACTTGAAGATCAAGTTTCCAACCGGGTCCGGAGTCAGCGTGTAGGTCCCTTCCGGCATGTCCGCGGGTACGTTGAAGGACACCTTGAGCACTTCACCGGATTTGGAAGAAATCAAGCCCGCAGTAGCTAAAAAGTCAATATTCACTCCGAGCAATGTCGAGGTGAGCAGCTTGTTGGAGCCGTCTTCCGCATCATCCATCCGGATCAGAGTGGTCGTGGCCAGGGTTTTCAACGTCGTCCCGAAAGCGGTCCACTGGTACCACCAGCCTCCTGCATCGGTTGGTGCCGTAGTGCCGGAGGCCAATTCTCCGTGGGCTGTCTGGGCTATCCCGTTGGGTATCCCGCCGAACAGATTGAGGAATCCACCCGTTCCTGTCGAGTGAATCCGCATATCAATGGTGAGCGTCAGGACACCCCCCGGCTCTGCCCCGGATGCCTTGACAAGCAAGGTATCCGGCAAATTTGCTGCAGCCAGATAGGTGAGGTTAAACACCACAAGTACTATTCCGAGGAATAGTATCTTCAAAATTTTCATATCGTTCCCCCTGATGAGCTAATTTGACTTAAGGCAGATTCAGCCCCGGGCTCCGCAAGAAGCGCGGAGCCCGGAACCGAACTCTTATTTACTTCAGTATTACCATCTTCCGTGTCGCCGTGAAATTACCGGCTTGCATCCTGTAGAAGTAAACACCGGAGGATACTCTATTTCCGCTGAGATCACGTCCATCCCAGTTGATCGAGTACTGTCCGGCCTCCTTGAGCTCATCTACCAGGGTAATCACTTTCTGTCCGCGGATGTTGTAAACAGTCAGGCTAACCTTCGCTCCGCCGTCGCTCTCCGGAATCTCATAAGAGATCGTCGTGGAGGGGTTAAACGGGTTAGGACTGTTCTGGGACAGGGCGTAAGCCCTGGGCAAGGCGCTTCCGCCATTTACCTTGGCAGCCTCGATGCGCACCGTTCCGTTGCGATCAGCCGTCTCGACCTTCTCCAGCGTCAACCCGGCTTTGCTTTGATCTTTATCAGGGAACGAGACACTGAACATTCCGCTTCCCAGCTGAGAAGGCACCAGGCCGGTGAGACTGATTATATCGACCACCAGCTTGCCGCCGACCAGCATCGGTTTAATAAACACCTTACCGGTCAGCGCCTGGCTCAACTGTACGTCCGGCCTGCCGTAACTCTGGTCATAGCTGAACGTGAAGCGAGCGGCGATAATTTCGTAATCGGTGTTCAGTTTTATCAAGGCAGCGCCATCCGCGGTAACCGTGGTCGAGACCACATCCTGCACCGCCGCCAGCAGCGTGGACGGCAGCGGCTGGGCCAGCATATCTGCCAGCATGGCAGCCAGGGCCTCGAACGGTACTTCATCGCTACTGTACAGGTAATACCACAGATCCTTAGAGTTTGTCTCTCCGTCTCCGTCAAGATCACTTACTACCTGGGCAATTACCTTAACATAGCCGCCCATAACCGAAGACAGGGCCACATCCGCACCAGCCGGGTCGGACAGCGAGGCGTTCTCCAGGGTGACCGGGATGGAATCCGGCGCAGTGACCGTCTCCAGCACCATAAATGTCACCACCAGGACCTCGCGTATTCCGCCGGCCAGGATCGGATTGCTGCCGGAAAGATCGATGGCCGAAAGGACGAACTCGCCTGCCGTGTTAGCGGCTACGATATCGATCTCGCCGACCGGAGTGAGGCCGGCGCTGTCCTTACCCGCCATCATATCCGTGATCTGCAACTTGGCAGGATCGAACTTCATCTTGAAGCCGATTCCGGCGATATCACTATCCGCCGAATAGAGCTGCACCTTGGTCATTGCAGATCCGCCCGGAACAGCGGTGGCCTTGCGGACCTTGAGATAGGTCGTCGGCGCGGGAGGACCGATCGAAACCGGTCCGGCCGTTACCGCCTGCGACTCATTACCGTTCACGTCCGCCGCGGTAAAGACATAGGTGTACTCCACGCCGGTAGAGATGCCGGTATCTTCGAAGCTGCCGGTCGCGCCTGCCACCGGAGCCTCGTCCATCACTACCGTAACATCATCCATCCCGTCAGCCGTACGGACGATCTTGATCGAGCCCAGATCGCTATCCGACGGGTTCTTCCAAGACAGCATAATCGAGGAAGTCCCGGCTGTCGCCATCGCCTCGGTAACCGGGCTTGGAGGAGTGATGTCCAGATACACGGCAATGTAACCGGAAACACCGGTAGCGGCATAATCCGTTGTATTGAAATTCTCATCGGTTACCGCCACGACGCCGGAAACAGTGATCCACGACGTGTCGCCATTAGCCAGACTGCTGTTTAGCTGGAACTTGATAGATACGAGCTGCTGGCCCGAGCCGCCGGCCGGAATACTCTTCGTTCCGGTCAGATCGATAAGGCCGATCCGGATACTGTCTCCGGCAGCGGTGACATCCGGAGTCGGCGCTCCGCCGGTCCAGATGGCACTGTTTGCGGTGACCGAGTTGCCATAGGTCAACTGGCTTGTGTTGTACTTAACCACAAGCTGTGCCGCGGTAACCTTATCCCGGTTGGTCAGCAGGATATTAACTGTCTGCTCGGTTTGCGGCGAGGCGGTCTTGCTCTGCACCTGATACTCGAAGGGACTGCGAATCAGGAACACACCTTTGGTCACCGCGCT
>MFIX01000222.1:22785-22897 GCA_001780825.1 Candidatus Glassbacteria bacterium RIFCSPLOWO2_12_FULL_58_11
CCAGAGCGCTGGCATCCAGCGAGTCGTATCCGGTTGTCGCCGCGGATTTGACATGCAGGACGGCCGAGAAGAGCAGCCTTTCCGTAGCGCTCGCGGGAATGCTGTCGAGCGG
>MFIX01000223.1:0-21940 GCA_001780825.1 Candidatus Glassbacteria bacterium RIFCSPLOWO2_12_FULL_58_11
AACCTCTTTTCCTTGGGATGCAATCCATGCCGTTTTGAAAATGAATCATTCATTGCTTCATAGCCTTATTACAAAGAATATTTCTGCTGAATATTTTTACTATACCACAATTTTTCTCATTTATAAAGAACAAAACGTAACATTTTAAAAATTGCTGACCGACTACCTGTCAGGCAGGCGGATTTTGGAGGCACGTCAGGAGGCACCCAAATTTGTCAAAAACTGGCAGAACGTGGCAAAAAAATGACCTGACGCAAAATTGCGCCAGGTCGCATAAGTGATTGATAGATATGATAATAAGATGGTGGGCACTACTGGATTCGAACCAGTGACCTCCTGCTTGTAAGGCAGGCGCTCTAAACCAGCTGAGCTAAGCGCCCATCGATTCCGGCTAAACGATTATCGCTAAAGGCACCAGGATACAGTAGCCCAGCACGAGACAGACCGGGGCAAAGGTAATCGAGCCCATCCCCAGGGCGATATGTCCGAGCACGATCACCATCAGGGCCGCGATAAACAGCACGAGGTTTTTCTGCGAAAAAGCTTTTGCCACGCCTGCAGCAATCTCTTTTTCCTGGGACGGCTTCTTTTCCCTTTTACGGGCTGCCGCCTTATCTTTTTGCTCTGCCATAATTTTCTCGCCTGCATTTTTATTTTAAGTGGTCTGCCGCCGCTGACGGCAGTCAAGCGCCGAAAATTGCCTTTCCGGGCTTCCGCAAATTCCTTAAGATCAATTTAAATGCGATTTTTCCCCAGTCAAGTCCGGCCCTTTGGCTGCACGCTCAATCCAGCTTGACACCCTGAAGGTAATCCAGGATAGTCCGGTCGTACTGGGAAGTCCTTTTGAATACCGCAAGCGCCAGTTTGAGACGCAGCTCGAGGTTCAGGCTCCCGTCATTTTTTTTCAACTGATCGATGACCTCGGCATACTGGTCCGGCGAGGTGACCACGGCCACCGACTGGAAGTTTTTTGCCGCGCTGCGCAGCATGCTCGGTCCGCCGATATCGATCTGCTCGACCGCCTCCTGGAGGCTGACATCTTTCCGGGCGACTGTCTTTTCGAATGGGTAGAGGTTGACCACCACCATATCGATGAGCTCGATCCCGAGCTCGCGGCATTGCCGCATGTGGTCTGCCAGGTCCCGGCGCGCCAGCAGGGCCCCGTGAACCTTGGGATGCAGGGTTTTCACCCGGCCGTCGAGGATTTCCGGATGGCCGGTGAACTCATCCACGCTGCGCAGCTTGATCCCCTGGCCAGCCAGGTGGGCGGCGGTGCCGCCCGTGGAAAGGATTTCCACTCCGTACGAGCTTAAAACCCCGGCCAGGTCTGAGACTCCCTCTTTATCCGAGACACTGATCAGGACCCGCTTGATTTTGATTAAATTCATGGTCGGTTTGCCTTTTAATTTGGATAATCAGGCTTGCTGTGAAATCTGGACGATACCGTCGACCACCTTGACCCGGCCCTCGGCGATCAGCGCGACTACCTCGGGTAGAATCTCGTGCTCCGCCTCCAGCACTCTGCCGGCCAGCTCCTCCGGCGTATCCGTATGATATACCGGAACAGTCCGCTGGGCGATTATCGGTCCCTTATCGTATTGCTCGTTGACAAAATGCACGGTCGGGCCGCTCACTTTCACCCCGGCGGCAAGCACTGCCTCGTGCACTTTCCTGCCGTACATCCCCTGGCCGCCGAAAAGGGGCAAAAGAGCGGGATGGATGTTAATTATCCGGTTGCTGAAAGCGGCGACCAGGTTCGGCGGCAGCATCTTGAGGTAGCCGGCCAGGACGATCAGGTCGATTCCCTCGGCCTTGAATAGCCCGATCAGCCGCTGGCCGAAAGCCTCGGGGCTGTCGAACGCGGCCGGATCGACCACCGCGGAAGGCACTGCCGCCCGCTCCGCCCGCTCCAGAGCGCCAACCCCCGGGCGATTGGTGACCACCAGGCAGACTTCCGCCGAAGAAAGAGCAGCCTCCCGGCCGGGAAAACGGTCGAGCAACTGCTGCAGGTTGGTGCCGCCGCCGCTCGCCATTACAGCTACCCGGAGCCCGGACATCTGCCTCTCCTGCAATTCAAGTTGCGCTGCCTTTCGGGAAACAGGCCCTTCAATTGCGCGCGGCGAAAAGCTCGAACCTTTCGCCGCGCATTTCCATCCAACTGTTTACAATCTTCAGCCAGATACATGGACCGGCGGAGCGGCCTATATCAATTCTTTGCTAAACCAACACCTGTTGCGCGCTTTCGGAGGGCTGGGAATCGAACTTGATCTGCTGGTTCTCGGCATCCCAGCGGACACGGGTCCCCAGGCGGAAAGCGTAGGTGCCCATGTGCGCGGTAATCGCCTCCTGGAAGCCGTCATCGATATTGCACATCGTGTTGGTGTTGTTGTCGCGGATATGGTCGATCCAGTTCTTGATGTGCAGGTAAGTAATATCCACCAGCCGGCCTTCGCGAAGGGTATAGAGCAGTCCCTTGGAGATAGTCCACTGCGAGGTGGCCGAGGTGATTGCTTCGATTCCCTTACCGGCAACTGTCCGGTAGGAGATCATCGGCTCGTTGAGCCGGGCCTTGCCGCTCTTGATCAGCTCGGCATAGCGCTGGCTTTGCGGGTCGGCGAATACATCCACCCCGTTGGTGAGATCCATTGTCGCCTCGCTGCCCAAATAGATCTGTCCGCGCTCGTGCTCGCTGGAGAGGGTTGCGTTATAGACGACAGTCAGGTTGCGGTCCGGCCATTCATAGGTGACCTGGAACACATCCGGGACATCCCGGCGCATCACCGGCACATCCGGCCTGGGCAGCGCGCCCTGTGGAACCGGATCATCCGAGTCCAGCGGATCGCCATTGGCGGTCATCAGGGTGGTATATTCCTTGTGATAATAAATCCCGCCCGAGGCCACCGCGGTGGTCGGAATCCCCAGGTTCATCACCATGTTGATCACATCCAGCTCGTGGGTCAGAAGGTCCCCCGAGAGGCCGGTCCCGTAATCCCAGAAGCAGCGCCAGCGGAAGAAACGGTTCGGGTCGTAGGGCCGCTGCACGGTGTTGGAGACATACTGGTCCCAGTCCACGTTGCGCGGGCCGCTCGGTGCGCTTTTCGGGCCGTGCTCCTTGGGAATGTCGTAAACCCAGGCGCCGTTGCGGGAATTGCGATTGGTGTAGCACTGGATCAAAGTCACCTCGCCCAGCATGCCCTTATCGATCACTTCCATGGCCGAGTCATAACGGTCGCTGTTGCGGTTCTGGTGGCCGAGCTGGAAGACAATACCAGCCTTTTTGACCGCCTCCCGGACCTGGAAAGCCTCCTCGAATTTCTTGGTCATGCATTTTTCCACGTACACGTGCTTGCCAGCATTGGCCGCGGCGATAGCTACCGGCGCATGGTAATGGTCCGAGGTGGCGATCACCACCGCATCGACATCGCTCTGCTCCAGCAGCTCCTGGTAAGTCGGATAAAACTTGGCTGTGCCCCCGCTGGCCTTGATCGCCCAGTCCACGCTGGGCTGGAACAGATCGCAGACCGCGGTCAGCTTGAGATTCAGTTTTTCCTGGCCCTCATGGCCTCGCGGAGCCTCCTCATCCGGTGGCCAGAACCCGGCCGAGCGCATCAGCGATTTCCCTCTTCCGCCGCAGCCGATGATCCCGATATTGATCGTGTCATTGGCGCTGGCGGCGCGTTTGTAATTCCTTTTGGTAATGTTCGGGTTCGTGCCGCTGGGCCGATTCCCCAGTTGCAGGACCTCCTCGCGGGAGGCGCGGTCCAGGGCTTCCTTTTTGTACAGCGACAATCCGAAAGCGCCGAGTACCGGCGTGGTGGCGGCGGCTTTCAGAAAATCACGCCGTCCCACTCCTGACCTGTTATCTCTGCCTGTATTGTCAGCCATTCTCTCTGCTCCTTTACGCAAGGGTAGGTCGTCCTGATTCATACCCTCTTTTATAGACGATAATATCGATTGCCTGGATTTATTGTTTGACGAACAGCCGGTCGAAACCCCAGATCTGCCCCGAGGGGAAGGCCAACAGCACCAGGGCGGCGGAGAACTCCACCAGGTTCTTGTTGACGATCATGTAGCTTCCCTCGCCGGCCATGAACTGGACGCCGATCCAGGGAGGATTGGTGATATAGAACAGGAACAGAAATACGGCGGCTCCAACCAGCGCGGTCCTGGTAAACAGACCCAGGATCAGGGCGAGCCCGATCAGGGTCAAGCCCCAGGACATGATAATATTTATCCCGCCGACCATCCAGGCTGAATGGCCGAGAGTGGAAAAGATCCCGGCGAACGGCCCTGGGGCGGCATTGAGGTATCCGGCCGAGGACCAGCCCTCGCCGGTGACTTTGACGTACCCCTCATAGAGGAAGTGCCAGCCGATAATCACCCTCATGCAAGTCAGGAAAAAAAGCTGCGCTCCGGTGTATTTTTTCAGCATACCGTTTAACGTCTCTTCAGTAGCCACTACTGTCCCCTTTGCTGAGGGTGGAAGTTGAAAAAGATGCCGGTGGAAATGAAATATTGTCGTAACTGACGGAGAAAATATCGCAGAAAAGATTATAACCTGTTTATATTAAATAAGAAGAACTCATCCGGCAAGAAAATTATCCCGGTATTTACAGCCCGGTCCAGGCAATATTGTATCGGATTAATAATGCGGCATCAGGCCGCTCCTAGTCCATTCCCGGGGCGGGGCGGGTATCCGCGAACCGCCCGGAATAGCCGGTTCCGGCCGGAGAGGGATTGCTTGACAAGGCCGGGCGCCGGACATATAATTTTCCCGTGTTTCGAGCCGGTTACAGCCTTTATGTTTCGGATTCGCCTACCAAACGAGCGGAGCCATTTTTGGTGCGCAAGACCCTCTCTCCGGCCTATCTGACCGCCGCCTGCTGTTCCGGATATTACGCAATGGGGTTGGTAATCTCGCTGATCGGCGCGGGGCTCGAGGCGTTCGCCGGGCAGCTTTCCACCAGCCCCACCGCGATCGGCGGGAGCTTTTTTTTCTTTGTCGGCACGGCCTCGTTTTTCATGCTGTTCGTGGTCGGCCCCCTGATCGACCGTTTCGGCCAGAAGCCGGTGCTGATCGCCGGCAGCCTCTTCCTCTCCGCGGCGATATTACTCCTGACCCGGGCCCGCTCGCTGAGCGCCGCCTGCGCCCTGATGTTTCTGGCCGGGACCGGCTCAGCCGGGCTCAACGGCGGGGTCAATACGCTGATAAACCACCTGCACAAGAATAACCGCAGCCGGGCCTTCAACCTGTCGAACATTTTTTTCGGCCTCGGGGCGGTGACTCTCCCCTGCCTGGCGGGCTGGCTGCTGAAAAGCGGCGGGCTGTTCAATCTGCTTGTTATCACCTCGGCGCTGAGTCTGCTTCCGGCCCTTCTTTTTTCCCTCGGGGTCTTTCCCCCGGGCGCGGCGGTCAATGATTTCCGGCTGGGCGAGGCGGTCCGGACCCTGGCCAATCCGCTGGTGGCGCTGTTCGCCCTGGTGATTTTCTTTTATACGGGTCTCGAAGCGAGCCTGGGCATCTGGAGCCGCACGGCAATGGTCGACTCCTGGAAAGTCAGCGCGCCGCTGGACCAGTTTATCCTCGCGGGATACTGGGGCGCGCTGATCACTGGACGCCTGCTGGCCGGCACGACATTCAAGGATATTCCGAGCCACACGCTGGTGCTGTCCTGCGCGATCGGCTCCGCGGCCGGACTGGGGGCTTTTCTTGTCGCCCCCTCGGTCTATGTGGCGGCCGGCGCACTCTGGTTCTCGGGACTTTGTTTCGCGCCGATATTTCCCAGCACGATGGGCAGCGCCGGAGAAAACCTGTCCGGCTATACGGGGACCGTTTTCTCGCTGCTGATCGCGGTTGGCGTGCTGGGCGCGGTTTTACTTTCGACCGGCGTAGGGAAAATCGCCGCTTCGAGCTCACTGAACGGAGCTTTCCGGGTAATCCTGGCCAGCGGTGTCCTGATGCTTACTTTCCAGTACCTGCTGCGCCGCCGGATTATCTTTCGCCTTCAGCGGGGCGGCTGATCTCACAATCATTGAACTGTTACAGGAGCGCGCAATGAAAGAACCGAACCGCAGAAACTTCCTGAAAAGCTCGCTGGCCGCCGGCGGGGCCCTGGCCGCCCTGGGGGAAGCCCTCCCGGCGAAAGCTGACGCGGCGGCGGGGGAAAAGAAGTTCAAGATCTCTCTGGCCGCCTGGTCGCTCCATAATGAGTTCCGCACGACCTGGACCAACCTCGACCTGCCGATGATCGCGCGCGAGGAGTTCGGCCTGGAGGGGGTCGAGTTTGTCAACAGCTTTTTCGAGGCGCCGCGTCTGGTCTATCTCAAGGAGCTCAGGAAACGCGCTGACCATTACGGCGTAGAGCTGGTGCTGATCATGTGTGACGGCGAGGGAGACATGGCGCACGAGGACCAGCGGGAGCGGGAGCAGGCGGTGATCAGCCATTACAAGTGGGTCGATGCGGCCCATTTCCTGGGCTGCAAGGCCATCCGGGGCAATGCGGGCTACACGACCGCGGGCACAGTGGATGAGCGAGTGAAGCGCTGCGCCGGGAGCTACCGCAAGCTCTGCGAATATGCCGACCAGGCCGGGATAAACGTGCTGATCGAAAACCACGGCGGCTTTTCCTCGATTCCGGAAAAAATGCTCGCGATCATGAAACAGGTAGATCACCCGCGGATCGGCACGCTGCCGGATTTCGGGAACTTTCCGCCGGAAGTGGACCGGTTCGCTGCGATAAAGGCGCTGCTGCCCTACGCCAGTACCTCGGTCAGCGCGAAATGCTATGATTTCGACGCTCAGGGCCGGCATATCGCTTTCGACATGGACCGGATGATCAAAGAGGTAATCGACTCGGGCTACCACAGCGGCTATATCGGCATCGAATTCGAGGGCGAGAAGACTTCCCCGCACGACGGGGTGCTGGCCTGTAAAAAGTACCTCGAGCGCTATCAATAAGCGTTTCTACCCATAAAATTTTTCACCAATCAGCAAGGGAGAAGAAGATGCTTATCGTCAGCCGCAGAAGCTTCCTCAAGAGCGGACTCGCTGCGGGTACGGCCCTGGCCGGCCTGGGGGCCGCCGCGAGTTCTCTCAAAGCTCAAGCCGAAAGCACGGCGGGCAAAAAGGAGCGCTTCAAGATTTCCCTGGCCGCCTGGAGCCTTCAGCCCTGGTTCAACAAGGAATGGACGAACCTGGACCTGCCGCGCATTGTCCGCGAGGAATTCGGCCTCGATGGGCTCGAGTTTGTCAACAGCTTTTTCGAGCTGCCGCGCTACGATTATCTCAAGGACCTCAAGAAGCGGGCGGATGACTACGGCGTCCGCCTGTGGCTGATCATGTGCGATGATGACGGAGATATGTCGCACAACGAGAAAAAGGAACGGGAAATAGCGGTCCGCCAGCACCACAAGTGGGTCGACTGCGCCTGGTTCCTGGGCTGCCAGGCGATCCGCGGAAACGCCCGCACACAGACCCCGGGCACGGATGACGAGCGGGTGGCGCGCTGCGCTGAAAGCTACCATGCCCTCTGCGAATATGCCGACCAGGCGGGAATCAATGTCTGCGTGGAAAACCACGGCGGATTCAGCTCCCTGCCCGACAAACTGGTATCACTGGTCAAGCAGGTCGATCATCCGCGTTTCGGGACCCTGCCGGATTTCGGCAATTTCCCGCCCGAGGTGGACCGCTACGAGGCGACAAAGATGCTCGTGCCCTACGCCAAGGGAATCAGCGTCAAGTGCACGGATTTCGATGAGAACGGCAACCACCCGGAGTGGGACCTCGACCGTCTGGTGGAGATTTCCCTCGCCTCGGGCTACCAGGGCTACCTGGGCATCGAGGCCGGGAGCCGTCACCTCAAGCACAGGGACAACGTCAAGGCTTGCAAGAAGCTGCTCCAGCGCCATCAGTACGCTTGAACCGGGATCGGCGGATTTTCAGGCGATTGCCGGGCCGCCTACTTCTTTCAGCGGGAAGCTTTTTCAGGCTGTCCCGATAAAGGCCCGCCCTGATGAGTGAAAACCCGCGGAGACCCGCAGGACGCAACTATGCCCTGCCGGTCTATCTGCTTTTTTTCCTGTCCGGATTCTGCGGCCTCGTCTACGAGATCATCTGGATGAGGCGCTTCGCGGTCAGCTTCGGCAACACGACCTATGCGATCACGGTTGTGCTGGCGGCGTTCATGGCCGGGCTGGCCGCGGGCAGCCGCTGGGTCGGCCGGCTGGCGGACAGTCCGGACCGGAAGGCCTCGCTCTTCAGCTATTACGGCTGGATGGAAATCCTGGTCGGGGTTTACTGCCTGTCGTTCGAAAGGCTGCTGACCGCCCAGAACGGGGTCCTGCTCTGGTTCTACCACTCTTTCGCTCCCTCCACCGCGCTAAGTCTCGCTTTCAAGTTCCTGCTCGCAGCGCTCCTGCTGCTCGGGCCGACAATCCTGATGGGCGGCACCCTGCCGGTCCTGATCAAGGCCCTGAGCGCGAGCCTGCCGGAGGTGGGCCGGACCACCGGCCGGTTGTATTTTGTCAACTGCCTCGGCGCGGTTTTCGGCACCCTGGCGGTGGCCTTCTGGATGATCCCCGCGTTCGGCCTCTCTTTCAGCACCGCCCTGGCCGCGGCGGTCAATATCGCGGTCGGCCTGGCCGCCCTGGCGCTGCGGGGCAGAGTCTCCGAGCCCGAGGCCGCTGTTGAAGAAGCCGGAAGTCTCGCCGGGGAAGCTCCCCAGGACAGTGAACCGGCGGTTGTTGTCCGCTGGGCCCTGGCTGGCATATTTATCAGCGGCTTCACCGCCATGGTTTACGAGATCGCCTGGACCAGGCTGCTCTCGCTGGTGCTCGGCTCCTCCACTTACTCCTTCGCGGTGATGCTCGCCGCCTTTATCAGCGGGATCGCCCTGGGCAGCCTGCTGATCTCGCGTTTCATGCCTCGCATTGAACGCCCGGCCCGCATTTTCGCCCTCTGCCAGGTTGCGGTGGCGCTCAGCGTGCTGGCCATGCTCCCGCTCTACAGTAAGCTGCCGCTTTTTTTCATCTGGTGCCGGACGCTGGTGAATTTTTCCTATCCCGCGCACGCAGCCTTCGAGTTCGCGGTCTGTCTGCTGGTGATGCTAGTGCCAACCACGCTGATCGGCATGGGGTTCCCGTTGGTGGGTCGCCTGGCCTCGAGCGGGCTGAGCAGTGTGGCGGGCAAGGTAGGCGGGGTGTACGCGGTCAACACTCTGGGCAATATTCTCGGCTCGCTGACCTGCGCCCTGGCGCTGATCCCGGGCCTCGGGATCAAACATACCCTCGAACTCGCCCTGCTGCTCAACCTGGCCGCCGGTCTGGCCATCCTGGCAGCGCCGGGCCGCCAAAAATTCCGCCGGGCCGCATTGGTTTACACCCTCAGCGCGGCCGGCCTTCTCGCCTATTTTCTGCTGGCCCCGGATTGGGATAGAAAAATCCTGACCGGCGGCTCTTTCCGCTACCATCCGGGAGTCAACGCCACGCCGGAAAACTACCTGCGCAGCGCCCGGGGCAGGGAGCTGCTTTACTACCGGGAGGGCATCTCGACCACCGTGGCGGTGGAGCGCGAGGATACCCTGATCATGCTGCGGGTCAACGGGAAAGTGGACGCCTCGAACGGCCTGGACATGCACACTCAGCTTCTGCTGGCCCACCTGCCGATGCTGCTGCACGGAAACGTGGGTCAGATGCTGGTGATCGGCGCGGGCAGCGGGGTAACCTGCGCCGCGGCGCTGTCCCACCCGGAGCTGAAAAGCCTCGAGTGCGCAGAGATTTCGCCTGAGGTAATCGAGGGCAGCCGGTATTTTGCGGAGCTGAACCGGCGCTACTGGGAGGACTCGCGGCTGAAGATCGTGCTCGATGACGGACGAAATTACCTGTTCCGCTCGGAGGAGAAATACGACCTGATCGCCAGCGAGCCCTCCAATCCCTGGATCGCCGGAATCGGAAACCTTTATACCGTGGAGTTCTACCGCAACTGCCTGGAGCGCCTGGCGCCCGGAGGTTTGATCTGCCAGTGGATCCACCTCTACGAGATGGACGAAAAGGTGCTGAAAACGATCATCCGCACCTTTACCGAGAGTTTTCCCCGGACGCTGGGATTCAGCTCGATGGAGGACAACGACGTGCTGCTGATCGGCTCCGCCGGCGAGCTATCGTTTGATCTGGAAGGCCTCGCCGGGCGGATGAGCGTCGGGGCCACGGCCGCCGACCTGGCCTCGATCGGGATAACGAGCCCGTTCATCCTGCTCAGCAATCAGATTTTCGATCCGCGGGGGCTGCAGCGCTGGGCCGGGATCGGTCCGCTCAACTCGGATAATTTTCCGCTGGTCGAGTACGAGGCCCCCCGCGGGTTTTTCGAGGCCAACAAGGTCAAGCTGCCGGACAAGTACCGTTTCCGCTCCGGGAGGACCCTGCTCGCCAGTTACCTTAACACCCACCAGGTGAGCGCAGATGAGCTGGCCGGCCTGGCGCTCTATCAGCTCAGGTCCGGGAGCGGCTACAATTACCTGGTCTATTCCGCACTGGCCGATGCCCTCGAGCGTGAGCCGGAGCACCCGCTGGCCCTGAAGCTGATGGCCAGGCTGCTGGTCGAGAGGAAAAAATACCGCGAAGCCGAGGAATATATCAGCCGCCTTCCCGCGACCGGCATCACCGAAAAGGAGCTGCTGGAGCTTCAATATCCGCTGGCCCTGGCTTTTGCCGAGCGGCGCTCGGCCTCCTTCCTGGCACGGCCCGATTTCAGCTCCGCGGTGAATATTCTGCGGCGGCTCTCCGCGCTCGAACCCGCCAACAGCTTCCATCCCTACCGTCTCGGCGAAACCTGCGCGCAGATGGGCGAACCGCGCCTGGCGGCCGAGAGCTTCGAGACCGCGCTCGCCCTGCGCGCCAGGGAAGACCGCCCGCTAAGCCCGGAGCCGGAGGAAATTATCAACCGGATCGGCGGCGCCTGGCTCGAGGCCGAGGACTACGAGCGGGCGGCTTACTGGTACACCCGGATGGCGCGGGAGTACCCGGATAATGATCTCGGCCCGGCGATGCTGAAGCTGATAATCATGGAGCGCCTGTTGAGCGAGGGCGGCGGAACGGACGCCGGGTCTCTGCGCAGGGCGCTGGAGAAATGAAAGGCCGTGCAAAAAACAATTTTCGTTTCAGAATGCAAGTAAAAAATCCTCGGAAAGCATCATGATTAATTTTTTTTTGCAGTTAATCTTTATATTTCAAGAAGATACAAATTAATTTCAAACTGGCCTGATAATTGCTTTTACTATCACTCGCCTCGATCTCATTTCTGTCTCCCTCTCTCACCTCTTTAAAGGAGTATTATATGAGAGGTTTGCGTTCCAACAAGGGTTTCACCCTTATCGAACTGCTGATCGTCGTGGTCATTATCGGAATTCTGGCCACAGTGCTGATCTCCCGGTTTACCGGCGCCAAGGATTCCGCTTATCTGGCGCACTGCAATACCATGGCTGAAGCGGTAAAGACCGCGGCGCTGGGCTACAGCACCTCGCGTATCGACGGAGCCACTGCGACCAAGATCAGCCAGTTGCAGAAACTTAATTCCGATATCGCCGCAACGGTCAACGATATGAAATTGACCATCGCCGCCGGCGTACTGACCATCGATCATCAGAAAATAACCGAGTCCACCAAGGCCTCGGTCGACCTGGCGACAGGAACGGTGACCCCGGCCTCGCTGGTCGAATAGTTCTCGAAGCGCTTTCCCGGGCGGTATCAGAAATCGAGCGACTTTCACTCATGGATTTCTTAATTCCCGTCCCCTGCGGAAAGCGGCAGTCTACAGGCAGACCCGGCACCCTGAAAGTGCCGGGTCTGCTTCTTTATGGAGCTTCCGGAGCGAATTGTCCGGTCTGATAAAGCCCGTGCCTGCCGCTCCGGCTAAAAAATAAAGAAATTCCGACAGCGAAAATTTTTCGTTCCGGCTTGAATAGAACTTCCGAAAAATGTTATGATAAACAAAGACTGAACCGGGGGCCGATGAACTTGTCCGGAAAAATGAGCGGCAGGTGTGGGTTCACCCTGATCGAGATGCTGATCGTGCTGACCATGCTGGCGATCGTGATCACGGTCGGCGCGCCCAGTTTCAGCGGCTTCGTCAAGGAGGGCCGGGTCAAGTCCGGCGCGCACGCGCTGGCGGTGGCCATCCAGACGGCGCGGATCAAATCGATCAGCGCCAACCGGCGCTGCTACCTGGATTTCGCGCCCGGCGCCCTCACCCCGGCGGACAGCTTTTACACTTTCTGGCTGGATATGGACGGTGACCTGAGCTATGATGCCGGGGAGATCGACAGCACCAATCTGGCGCTCCCCGACACCAAGAGCGGATTCAGGGGTTTCAAGCTCCCCAAGGGAGTAGCCTTTTCCAATTATGCTGCGGCAACCAGTACCGGTCCGGGGGGTGGAGCTATCCCCTCGGGCGGAGTGGATTTTACCAATGACCAGGCTAGTTTCAACTCCCGCGGAGAGGGAACCGCCGGCTCGGTTTACCTGCTCGGCGAAAACAGCTCGTTCTACGCGATTACGGTCAGCAGTCTCGGCGCGGTCCGCACCTGGCGCTGGGAGGACAATACATGGAAATAACCGGAATATTACGCCGCAAGGCAGGCTTTTCGCTGGTCGAGATTACGGTGTCCCTGGTAATCGGAGCAATCGGACTGCTGGCGCTGGCCGGCGTGCTGGTGTATACGATGCAATCGAACCGTTACGCCACCGATGTTTCGATCGCCACCGCCCTGGCCCGTCAGAAAATCGAGCAGATCAAGCTTACCGATTACAACTACGTAGTGACCCAGACCGAGAGCCAGCTGGATCAGAACGGTCGGGTGGATTCCGGCGGCGGCAAGTACACCAGAGTGACCACGGTGACCGCGAATCAGGCGGGACCGAATACAAAATCCATCGATGTCACCGTCTATTTCAGCACGGACCTGGCGGACACCGTAAAAAAGGCTGTCGTTTCCACGATCATTTATCCCTGAACCGGGGGCTTGCAGTTTATGTCCAGCAATATCCGAAAATCCGCCCGGTGCTGTAAAGGTTTCAGCCTGGTGGAGATGATGATCGGGCTGACGATTACGATGATCGTGGTCGGGGCGTTTATCAACCTGTTCATCAACCAGAGCAAATCCTACAACAGCGAAAGCCTGCGCGAGGACATGTACCTGACCGGCCGGATCGCCCTGGATGAGATCCAGCGCGAGGCGATGAATGCCGGAACTGGGCTGCCCGGCCTTTTCGCCTCTGTGCAGGTCCGCGACGGCGGCGCCACCGAGCCGGACACGATAACCTTTCTGTACGTACCGCAGACCAGCCTCCACCTACTGTTCGCCACCAGCCCGCCGCCGAACGCCAATGCGAACAGCATGAAACTTTCCGCGGACTCCGATATAGACAGCCTGGTGGAGGGCGAACAATTAATGATCTATGACGAGTCCTCGTTCAATATTATCGAGATCACTTCGATCAATACTTCTTCCCGTACAATAGTTTTCGTCCCGCCGGTCGGCGTGAATTCGCCCAGCGGCCTGGCCAAGGCTTACAACCCGGCCACCGCGGTAATCACCCGGGTCACGATTATGTCGATAACCGTGGACAAATCCGACGCGGACCACCCGACGCTGGTTAAGTTCAGGGGCGGCACCAGCCTGGGGGAAGTGGCCTACGATATCGAAAACATGCAAACAACAATAATATTCGAAGACAGCGATACGGCAAGCGCAGCCAATGACGCGGACGGCGACGACACCAACGACTCGATGGACCTGCGGGCCCTGGAGGTAACTCTCACCGCGCGCAGCTCGCGGCCGGATCCCCGGTATTCGGAAAACGCGGACCACTATTACCGCCAGGAGTTCACCTCGACCATCGCCCCGCGGAACGTCATCTATTGAGCGGATCCGCGGCTCAAGGCGGAAGCATCGCCGCTGGAGGAGCACATGGAATTCTTAGGCAAGAAAGTCCGATCCGAGCGCGGGGTGGCGCTGATCACAATGATGCTGCTCTTGAGCGCCTTGACCATCCTGGCCGTGGGCGCGGTCATGGTAAGCTCGATCGACACCCAGCTGGCCAGCAACTACTATCAGAACAGCCGCGCCTTTTATGTCGCCGAGGCCGGAGTGGAAAAAGCGCTCTCGGATATCCAAAGCCTGCTGGACGGCCAGGGAACTGTCACGGATGCGGACCTGGCGACAATCCTGCCGCCGGATTTCGACAATTTCAGTTTCGAGCAATTCTCAATCGTGCGCTCGGCGACAAGTTTCGTAGATACGATCAGCACCGGGCCTTACATGGGCATGGTGAGCCTGAATCAGCCGATCGATATCACCTCGAAAGTGGTCGGACCGGGCAACAGCCGCTACCATATCCTGGTTTCGGTGGAGGGCTTGCAGATACCGATCTTCCAGTTCGGCGTGTTCTACGATGACAGCCTGGAGATCCACCCCGGGGCCACGATGGACTTTGTCGGCCGGGTGCACACCAACAGCTCGCTTTTCCTCGGGACAAACTCGACCAACCGCTTCCATAAAATGATCACCATGGCCGGCGACCTCTACCGTTTCCGGATCTGGAACCACGAGACATTCACCGGATCGATCCTGATCTCGGACCCGGACAGTGTCTTTGTCGCCCTGACCTATGACAGTGAAACCCCGGCCTACGCGGGAAACGATGCGGCCTGGGTGACACGCACGAATACGGATTTCGGCGGCAGGCTGCGCACGCGGGCGCATAACATCGTTCCGCTCGGCCTGCCGATCCCCGGCTCAATCGAGCCGATCGAGATAATCAGGCGCCGCGATGCGGGTGATGGGGTAGCGCTCAAGCTCGAGCGCCTGGACTGGCAGGCCGACACGCGGATTTACGCCTCAGCCGATCTGTCCTCGGTTTCGATAATGAATAATGCCGGCGCCGCGAAAGTCTTCTCCGATCCGACCGCCCTGGCCACGAGCTACGATGCGTTTTACGATGACCGGGAAAATCAGTGGACCGACCTGCTGATCCTGGATGTCTCCAAGCTCACCGCCGGCGATCTGGGCAACGGGATCATATATGTCTCGATCACCGAGGACGGGACCCGCCAGAAAGGGATCAAGCTGATCAACGGCACCACCCTGCCTGCGCCCATGACTGTCGCCTCGGACAATGCGATCTACGTCAAGGGCACTTACAACACCACGAGCTGGCAGCCCTCGGCGGTGATGGCGGATGCGGTATACCTGCTGTCCAACAACTGGACCGATGCAGCGAACCACTTCACCAACAACAGCCTGATCAATGCCTCGACGACCACCTATTACGTGGCGATCTTGTCCGGCGACACCCAGAACACCAGCATCTATAACGGCGGGCTGGAAAACTTCCCCCGCTTTGCGGAAAACTGGAGCGGACAGACCGCCAGGATTGTCGGCTCTTTTATCAATCTCTGGCAGAGCGATAACTCCAACGGCGACTGGTATTATGGATCCCGGTATTATACTGCCCCGGCCCGCGACTGGTGGTTCGATGTCAGCTTCCTCGATTTCAACAAACTCCCGCCGGGAACTCCCTCGGTGGGCACGGTCCTGAGAATCGCTTTCCGCCAGGAATTTTTCGAGTAGCCTCAACGAGATTAATTTATAAATTCTTATGCCCCGCGCGGACGCCATTCTGCTGAACACACAGGCAAGATACCAGCGCAATTGTAGGGGCGACGCATGCGTCGCCCCTACGCTCCTGTTCCAACCGGACAAATGGGTTTGCCCTTGAGAATTGCCGGAATTTGTGAATAATCCGCGCTAGATACTCAAAAACTGTAATCCAGGGAGATGCGGTGGGTCTGGTTCAGGTCCCGGTGCCCGATCCAGGCATAATCGACGGCCAGGCCGCGCACCGACAGGCCCGCGCCGAAGGTGGGGTTGTTTTCATCCAGGCCGCCGCGCAGGAACATCCGCTCGTAGAGCGCGTACTCCGCGCCCAGATGCAGCAAGCTCATCAGGTAAGCCCCATCCGAGGGGTAGTTCTTCCTCCGCCGTTCCGCAGGCACCGAAACCTCCAGCGCGCCGGTTATCTTTCCTCCAGGCAGACGATAACCATCCGCCAGGGCCGCGCCGGCTGAGATCCAGGGCTTGATATACTCTCTCTTGCCGGTTGAGAAAGCCAGAAAACTGGTGGTCACATCCCGGGCCGAGAGGCTGAGCAGCAGCGGCACGAGCCGGTAGCTCTCGTAAATCGCCCCCAGGTCGAACCCGAAGCCGGTGGCGGTAACATCCAGGTAGCGCTCGTGCAGCACCTTGACCGTGGCCCCGAGACAGGTCTTATCGCTGAAGCGGCGGCCAAAGCCGGCCAGGAAGGCGAAATCATTCTTGGAAATGTAGCGGTCGATGACCGGGCGGTTTTCCGGACCCAACTCCCCCCCGGGATTCTCCAGGCGGGTAACCAGCGGGATGCCGCCCACGCCTAGATGGATCAGGCCTACTCCGATACTCAGCGGGCCCTCGGCGCGTTTCAGATTGCGGCTGTAGCCGGCAAAATTATAGACCACCTCGCCGTCGAAACGCTCGCTGTGCATCAGGGCCAGGCAATTGTCCGGCCCGCGCTCACTGCGGACCAGCCCGGCCGGGTTCCAATACAGGGCTTCGGGTCCGGTCGCCAGGGTGTGGAAGGCGCTGCCCATTGCCAGGCCGCGCGCGCCCACCCCCACGCTGAATGACTCGCCGGCATATTTGCTCTGGGCCGAAAGCCAGACTGGCCACGCCAGCAGGACCGGACAGAGGAACCTGAAAAAGCGGCGCAGGGTATCCATAATCTCCATCGATAAACGGCGAGCCTATTGACAGTCAGGCACTACCGGCGGTAAAATGGCGAAGCGGGTATCTTTCTCCAGCGCCGCTTGAATTGTCCTGGAATCGAGCGGTTGGACATACGACTGTCACGGACCCCCCTCCCATGCACCAGCCGAAGCTGCCGGTATATTTTTTATGCCTGATCCTTATCGGTATTACGGCCAAAGAGATCGGTTTCAACTACCAGACGCAGCCGCCCGCGCTGGCCCGGGAAGCGGATTCCGTGAAGACTGAATTCCGGCCCGTGGAACCCGGAGAATTCCCGGTCTACCAGGGCAATCGATTGGAGAGAGGGAAAGTTGCGTTCGAGGCCAGTTGCTCAGCCTGCCATAGCACTGTTCTGGTCTGGCAAAGCGGAATGCATGCCGGGGAAATCGACTCGACCGTCACGGCCATGCTGGCCAAGAAAAAGCAAAAGCTCGAGCCGGAGAAGCAGGAGTCGCTGGTCCGTTTCCTCGCCACCCGATTCCCCCGTAACTGAGCAAATCTCCACGCCAGCCGGTTTTATAACCCGCTTATTAACAAATTTCCGCAAATACACGCAGGGGCGGACCCATGTGTCCGCCCGTCACCGAAATTTTCTTATGGCAAGTGGACGCACCCGCCCTCGCGGCAAAGTACTCTATTGCCGCTCCTGTCCTGTCTGCTCGGTGAAGATCCGGCTAATGACAGGCGCGCCCTCGGCCAGGAATTTCCAGCGCCGGCTGACCTGGCGGACCAGAAGGAAAGACAGACTCAGCCCCACCCCTCCGGCCAGGATGGCCAGAGTGTCCCGGCCCAGCGGCTCGCCGAGCCGGCTGTTCAGGTACAGGGCCAGGAAAACGAAAAGGAGCAGTCCGGCCAGCGGTATCGCATAAATCGTCAGCGCGCCCCAAAGCACCACATTGTCTTTGATCGAAAGCTCCACCAGATCGCCGGGCCGGGCGCCCAGGGGATTTTTCACCAGAGCCCAGGACTGCCGGCCATTCTCCAGCATTACCCCGCAGCTCTCTTTTTCGTTACAGTGGTCACAGAGCGTGTTGCGGGTCACCTCGACCCGGGCCCAGTCCCCCCGGTTCTCCACCACCAGGGCCCGGCTGCAGGAGGTTTGTTCCAGGCTCTTCGGCACTTTCACCTTCCACTTTTTCGCCCAATAATTGACTTATGAACTCGAGCTTAGATTCCGCCCGGCCAAATTCCCCGAGGTCGAACTCGCGGTAATCGCACTCCAGCTCGTCAAGCCTCAGCAGAATCCCCTCGATCACCTCGGTCAGCCTGTCGGCGGGAATCTGCGCCTTACGGCTCTCGAGCTTGGTCTTCAGCCCGCCATCCGACCCTACCTCATAGGAATAGGCGGCGAGCTCCAGACGGTCCAGGCCGCTGGAGCGGGTGACAATCAGGAAATTCCAGTTCTTTTCGCCCCGGGTCAGCCGGTCAAAGAGGAAAAGCCTGTGGAAATCTGGCTCCTCTCCGGTCCAGGCCCCGGAAATCACTTCCACGATCTGGCGCGCTCCGGCGGCTGATGCCTTTTTCCCGGTAGTGTCTTCATGGTTCATTCGGTTCTTGACTCCGTCGGCTGTCGCGGCCGGCATATTCCCGGCGCAGCTTCCGGCTGGCGCCGACAAGGTTGACCAGCGAGGCATTCACTTCTTCCCAGCCGCGAGTCTTCAGGCCGCAGTCCGGATTGACCCATACCGATTCCGCCGGGAGGTATTTGAGGACCCCGCGCAAGTGGTTGACGATTTCCTCCTCGCTCGGCACCAGCGGCGAATGGATGTCCCAGACCCCCGGTCCGATGCCGTTGGGATACTCCCGCTCTTTGAACACTTTGAGCAGCCGCCCGCCGGCCCGCGAGTTTTCGATCGAGATGGCATCGGCGTCCATGGCGATGATCTGGTCGTAAATGGTGTTGAAATCGCTATAGCACATGTGGCTGTGGATCTGAGTCCGCGGCCGTGCGCCGCCGGAGGCCAGGCGGAAAGCATCCACCGCCCAGTTCAGGTACACGGGCTGCTTGTCCGGCTGGAGGGGCAAGCCCTCGCGCAGGGCCGGCTCATCGATCTGGATCACCTTGATTCCGGCTTTCTCCAAGTCGGCGACCTCATCCCGGATCGCCAGGGCCAGTTGCCGGCAGACTTCCTGGCGCGGGATGTCGTTGCGGACGAAAGACCAGTTGAGCATGGTTACCGGACCGGTAAGCATGCCTTTCATCGGCCGGTCGGTCAACGACTGGGCGTAGCTGGACCATTCGACGGTCATCGGGCCGCGGCGGGACACATCGCCGTAAATTACCGGCGGCTTGACACACCGGCTGCCATAGGAGAGCACCCAGCCATTGGCGGTGAAATAATATCCTTCCAGTTGTTCGCCGAAATATTCGACCATATCGTTGCGCTCGAACTCGCCGTGCACCAAAACATCCACGCCCAGCTGCTCCTGCTTGGCCACCAGGGCGGCGATGCTCTTGCGGATCTCCTCCTTGTACTGCACTTCGGTCAGCTCACCCTTTTTCCAGCGGGCTCGCAGGCGGCGGACCTCGCCGGTCTGGGGAAAAGAGCCGATGGTGGTGGTGGGGAAGAGCGGCAGGCCGAGCACTTTGTCCTGCAGCTTGCGGCGCTCGGCGTATTCCGCCTGGCGGCGGAAATCCTTATCGGCCAGCGCGGCCAGACGCTTGCGCACCGCGGGGACATGTTTAAGGGGGCTTTTTTTGAGAGTACCGTGGGTTTGACGGGCGGCGGCGAGTAATTTTTCATCTTCAGGGGCCGGGCTGCCCGCCGCGGTCCGGGCCAGGGCGACCAGCTCCCGGACTTTTTCTTTGGCGAAAGCCATCGAGCCCAGCACTTCGGGCGGCAGTTTTTTCTCGCCTTCGGTGCTAACCGGCACGTGCATCAGCGAACAGCTCGTCGAAAGCACCAGGTTACTCTCGCCCGCCAGATCCTTTAGCTGCCCGATCAGGGCCAGGGCTTTATCCGGGTCGCAGGCCCAGATGTTGCGGCCCTCGACCACGCCGGCGATCAGGGTCTTGTCTTTTGGCCAGCCTTTGCCGCGAAGCAGCTCGAGGTTCTCCGGCCCGTGGATAAAATCCAGCCCCAGACCGGCCACCGGCAGCGCGGCCAGCGTGTCGTAGTTTTCGCCGACATGATCGAAATAGGTCTGCACCACGATTTTCGTTTCACCCGCCGCCTTCGAGAGTACGGCATAGGCTTGCCCGAGGGCTTTGCGGGCCTGCTCCTGGACCGTGCCGGCGAAACACGGCTCATCGAGCTGAATCCACTTTACGCCCCGCGCGGCCAGGCTCCCGACAACCTCCTGGTAAACCGGCAGCAGTCCCTCGAGCAGACTCAGGCTATCCAGCCCCTCCTCCGGCCTGCCTAGCAGGAGGAAGCTAAGCGGCCCGGCCAGCACCGGCATGGCATTTATCCCGGCAGCCAGCGCCTCATCGGTCAGGTTCAGGATCGAGCGGTCGGTCAGCTTGAACCGCATCCCGCGGCTGAACTCCGGCACCAGATAATGGTAGTTGGTGTTGAACCATTTGAGCATGCTCAGCGGCTTGATATTGCCGCTCTTCGACCGGGCGCCCCGCGCCATGGCGAAATACTCGTCGAGCCCGATATTCCCGCCCCGGAAAGGGAACCTTTCCGGTACCGCTCCGACCATGCAGCAGGTATCCAGAATCTTGTCGTAAAACGAAAAATCCCCGGCGGGGATCAGGTCTAATCCGGCGGATTTCAAAAAGCGGAAATTCTCGGCTCGCAGCGCGGCGGCGCTTCTCTCCAGCTCCGCCCGGTCCGTTTCGCCGCGCCAGAAGGCCTCCTGGGCAAATTTAAGCTCGCGCTGAGCGCCGATCCTGGGAAATCCCTGAATGCTGGAACGCATCTTCTGCTCCTCTATTATCTGAAGGAAAAGCCAGGTAATTATTTCTGCCGCATCCCACATCTGACAACATGAAACAATATAATGCAACAGTCCGGCAAACGAAAATTTTTCGGCCTGTAATTTCCGGAGAAACTTTTAAAGAAATGGCAGCTTGAAAAAGAAGCTGGATGATCAGTCGGAAATGAAGAGCTGGAGATGGCAGGAAAAGCTTAGAGCAGGGTAAATAATTTTAGCCGTTCCGGCAAAACTGCTGACAGGTCCGGCCCGGGCGAAACATTACGGATCCGCTTCAGCGGTTTATAAAATCAGTCCGGATACGGCGCCAGGGACCCCGGTACGGGGCCTCCGGGTACGCTCAGGACCCGATAAAGCTTCCGGTGCCGTAGGTCGTGAGATCATCCTCACCGGAAAGGTGGCCGCCGCTCTTTGCATCCTTGCGCTCGGTCCAGCTTTCCGCGCCCCACAGCAGCGCCAGCGCCAACAGCAGGAAAAACATTTCGAAGACCTGCCAGGTTTTTTTGACCGTCTTCATCAGCAACCTCCTGTAATCGCGTATGCCGCTCGGTCTTTAATCTGTAAGCAATTACCGTTCCATTCCCGGATTTCGGGTCCACCGGAGCAGGGAAGCCCGTCCTAACTGCTTACCTTGCGGGATGTTCAGTCCCAGGTACAGCCGGTCAACCCGGGCCACCGGGAAAAGATTTCCTTTTTCAGCGGCCGGAGAATTCTGTTCATGCCTCAAGGTTGACAATGATATTTCTTTTCCCTATTATTTTCTCACCTTCCTTATCGACAAAATACCTCTGAAGATTCAATTTTCTGACACAGGAGAGGCGAGATGCCGGAGAGCCCGAAGATCAAACGCAAAGAATTTCTTGCCCACTGCGGCACTGCCATTCTGGGACTGGGACTAGGAGTCTCCTGCGGCCGCCCGCAGAACGGGCAGCAGTCTCAACCCTCAGGCGCCCAGGCGCTTGCGGCGCAAACCGCGGCGGATAAGAATGTCACTCCGGTATTCCGCACCCTGGGCAAGGCCGGGATCGAGGTGACCGAGGTCGGCTTTGGGGCGAGCCGCACGATGGACCCGACCCTGATAAATTTTGCTTTCGAGAAAGGTATCAACTTTTTCGATACCGGCCGCTCGTACTTCAATGGGCAAAACGAGAGCCTGCTAGGTAAGGTGTTCAAGGACAAGCGCCAGCAGGTAGTGATCAACTCCAAGCTGCCGCCCGGGAGCC
>MFIX01000223.1:21973-22135 GCA_001780825.1 Candidatus Glassbacteria bacterium RIFCSPLOWO2_12_FULL_58_11
TCAGCGCCCTGGGTACGGACTATATCGACTGCTTGCTGATCCACGGCGCTTCCGAGCCGGAACATCTCTATGGTGAGGAAACTATCGAGCTTTTTACCCGCGCCAGGGAAGAGGGGAAAATCCGCACTTTCGGGTTCAGCAGCCACAGCAACTTTATCGAAT
>MFIX01000223.1:22174-23100 GCA_001780825.1 Candidatus Glassbacteria bacterium RIFCSPLOWO2_12_FULL_58_11
TTCTGGTCCCCTATAATTTTCTCGGAAGCTATGTCCACATGCACGGTGGAAGCCGGGGCCAGTGGGACAGCCAGAAGTTGGAAAAGGCGATAAAAAAAGGCGGGGAGTCCGGGATCGATTTTATCTCGATGAAAGGCTGCTCGGGCGGTTTCATGAAAGACAGCGCGGGCCGTGAGACATACCAGGCGGCGCTGAAATGGATTCTTCGCAATCCTTACCTGAAAACCACGGCCACGGCAATGGGTAATTTTCAGCAGATCGAGGAAAATGTCGGCGCCATGGGTTCAAAAGGACTGGGCGAGGCTGACTGGCGGCGGCTGGACCGCTATGCCGAAAACCACGGGGAGAGCTACTGCCGGATGTGCGGAAGCTGCAGCGGGAAATGCCCGAGCGGCGTGCAGGTGGCCGAGGTCAACCGTTTGCACATGTACGCCTCCGGCTATGGCGGAGACATGGGCCGCGAGGCCCGCCGGAGCTACCCCGCTTTGCGGGGCGGCGGCGCGGCGGCGTGTGTGAGCTGCGACAATTGCGTCGTCCGCTGCCCCTACGGGCTGCCCCTGGGAAGCAAGCTGAAAAAGGCCCACGTGCTTTTGAGCTGAGATTGTCAGGGTTGGCTCGATCCGCCAGCCACGAACCAGAGTGCCGGCCAGCCTGGAACATTCAGGCAGGATAAGGCCGGTGAATATTTTATCAAGAAAAAGGGCGCCTTTTGGCGCCCTTTATGCTTAGGGCCGGTTTGCGCTAAATTCTGGATTCAGACACCGCTGATTATCTGCGGCTCAGCCGCAAAACTCCAGCCGGCCCGAACGGCGGCAGGGCGATAGTCAACTGCTGTTCATCCTCCTCGCCCTCGCGGACAATGTTTACCGGCACCGGCCAGGCATTGCGCGCGGCCGGGGTCCAGACGGCGCGGACATACTCAGTGG
>MFIX01000223.1:23124-25372 GCA_001780825.1 Candidatus Glassbacteria bacterium RIFCSPLOWO2_12_FULL_58_11
GACCAGCACATCCTGCTCCCCGCTGCGTGCTTCCGCCGGAATGCTGAACGCCTGGCCCAGGAGACCGGCTGAGGTCTCAAGGACATGGGGTTCCAGAAGCCATTCTCTGCCCCGGAGACTCAGGAAAAGCGGCCGGTAGGCGCGGGCCAGGGTGGCCTCCTCGCCAAGTTCGAGGTCCGCGGGAATCACGCCCTGGATTAGCTCCTCCTTTAGCCATTCCTCCGCCTCCACATGCGAAAGCCGCTCCCTGGCATCCGTATCGGCCAGCAACGGCCGCCAGAGGCCGAGATAGGCCACCCGGGAAAGTGCGCCGGCATCCGGGCTGGTGATACAAATGGCATCCAGACCGCGGCATTCGGCGACATTCGAGGGCGTCGAGGCGATAACCATTTTTTTTGCCTGGTTCACCAGAGTCACCAGCGTCCTTCCCACACCCAGGCGATTGGCGGCCAGCCGGTATGCCGGCCGGCCGTGGATCACGGTCAGGCTGTCGTCATGCCCGAAATCAAGGCCGGTCGAGGCCCAATCCGTAAAGAAATAGCCCTCGGCCTGGGGGTAAAGCTCGAGCATCCGGCGCTGGTTCTCGATCATCGCCAGTCCAAAAGGACTGGTCGGCCCGGCGTACATCAACATCTCCCCCTCCTCGCCGATACGGGGGTTTTTCCGCTCATCCAGCGCCAGATCGTCCGCGAACCGGTTATCCGCCACTTCCGCCCCGCAGCTTTCGTTGAAGGTGGCTTGCAGCACCGGGCGAAGCTTGAACTGCAACAGGTTATCGATGGCCGAGCGGACCAAAGCCACTGAGATGCTCGGATAAGCCGTATCGGCCTGGCTGGTCCAGGTAAAGTCGTCGAAACGCACGGCCTGCGGCGGGACCCACTCTCCGCTGCGGAAAAAATTCCAACTCAGCCTGGCCAGCCTGATCTCGCGGCGCTGCAGGTTGGTCAGGAAAGCCGTGTTGACCTGGGGCGGCTCGATCCGGCTCAGGATGCCCTCACCGCCGGCAGTCCTGCGCACAGGGTCGAAATACTCCCGGTACTTCTCGGCGAACTGCCGCAAGGCGGGCCGCCAGTCATCCGGGTGAGCGTAGAGCCAGAGTCCGGTCTCCAAGCTCCTTCCTCCACCCGCGCCGGCCAGGTCGAAAGTGATTCTCAGCCAGTCGCATTCCCCCCTGGAGGCTGACACGCCCTCGGGCAGGAGCGAGGGCTCAATGGAGAAGATCACGCGCACTACGGGAATTTCCAGGGGAACCGCCAGGCTGAACGAGGGCCCGCCGGGCTTGAAGACCGAAATAAGCGGAATGGCGATCCCGCGCACGCCCTCGCCGCCCAGCCCGTAGATCAGCCGCTTTTCGAAGGTTCCATCCAGCAGGCGTGGCGCGCCGCCATCCGGCGCCCAGAAAAAATAACCCCGCGGCAGCGGCAGAAGATAAGAAAAGCGCACCGAGCGCAGCGGCGCCTCATCACCCGCCGGTGTCGCCAGAAACTTGAAGTGGATACCCTGACGGTCGCCGAAAATTTCCTGCTGCAGTTGATACCCGGACCGGATGAATATTTTATCGAACCGGACCGAGTTATCTTTCCCCTCAAAATTCCGGACGGCCACCGTATCTTCAAGGTCGCTCAAAGTCCAGCCTTCCAGCTCATCCTCGATCCGGACGCCGAAACCGGCGGCTTGATCGCTCTCCGGCCAGGGGCGCAGGATATCATAGCCGGATTTTTCCTCGACAACGCGGCTGTAGCGACCGCTGATAGAGTTGATCTCCAGGGCGATCCCGCCGCCTGAAATTTTAATCTGTTTGTCCTGTAGTTTTTTTGGCGGCGGCTCGAGCGAGCAGGCAGCCGCAAAGATCAGAAATATCAGTGGCAAGGATAGACGGAGCAGGCCGTCAAAACTGGATTTCGATGACTTTCGCACCGGAGAGCCTCCAGAATGAATCGAATATAGGACCGCGAGGGAAGGCAAGGCGCCTTCAGGTCCGCTGAATAATAAAACCTTCTTTCGTTTTCAGCCAGCCGTCTGAGGCTGGAGCGCCTTCTCCAGCAGTCCGGCGCAGCGCTCCGCGCCCAGGACAGACATGATCCTGGGAAGCTCCGGACCGTGAGGCCGGCCGGTCAGGGCGAGCCGTACCGGCATGTAGAGCAGCTTTCCCTTGACCGCGGTCTCCCGGCCGACCTCGCCGAGCAGCGACTGCATCTGCTCGAACTCCGAGGGGCGTTCCTGGCGCAGCCGTCGCGCCAGAGCAGTC
>MFIX01000223.1:25405-25844 GCA_001780825.1 Candidatus Glassbacteria bacterium RIFCSPLOWO2_12_FULL_58_11
TCAAGGTCCTGAGGTTCGGTTACCGGAGCCGGGCTGCCGCTGAATATCTCGAGCTGCGCCTCGATTTCGCTCAGGAGCTCGATCTTGTCCCGGCAGGCCTGGACGATCTTATTGAACTGTTCCGCGCTGAAACGGTCCGCTTTCCCGCCGGCAAAGGGGAGCAGCAGCTCCTCCAGCTTTTCCTCCGGGAGGGCGCGGATATGCTTGCCGTTAAGCCAGCGCAGCTTTTCGGGGTCGAATACCGCCGCGCTCTTGCCCAGGCGCTCGAAGTCGATCTCCTCCAGCAGGCGCTCGACCGGCAGGAACTCCTCCTCGCTGGCCGAGGACCAGCTCAACAGGCTCAGGTAGTTGATCAGCGCCTGCGGCAGGTAGCCGGAATCGCGGTACTCGCCCAGGCTGGTGGCCCCGTGGCGCTTGCTGAGCAGCTTGTGGTCCGGCC
>MFIX01000223.1:25864-27117 GCA_001780825.1 Candidatus Glassbacteria bacterium RIFCSPLOWO2_12_FULL_58_11
GCGAACTCGGGCGGATCGGCTTCCAGGGCCCGGTAGAGCATGAGCTGGCGCGGGGTGTTCGACAGATGCCCATCCCCGCGGATCACATGGCTCACCCGCATGGCGATATCATCGGCCACCACCGCGAAATTGTAGGTTGGCCGGCCATCCGAGCGCAGGATGATGAAATCCCCCACAGTCTCGTGGCCGACTGTCACTTCACCCTTGACCCGGTCGATCCAATTGCTCGTTCCCTCGGGGACCCTGAACCGGACAGCAGTGGGGCTTCCGGGAACTTCCGGGATGTCCGGGCCGCTCAGGCTGCCCCGGTAAGCCACGGACTCACCCCGCGCCAAACGCTCCCGGCGAAACTCCTCCATTTGCTCATCGGTCATGTGACAGTAATAGGCCGATCCCTGTTTCAGCAGCTTTTCCGCGGCTTCACGATAGAACCCGGTCCGCTCGCTCTGACGGTAGGGGCCGCAGCCGCCGCCCACATCGGGACCCTCATCCCAGTCCAGACCCAGCCAGCGCAGGTCCTCGATTATCCGCTCCTCGCTTTCCCGGCTGGAGCGCTCGAGGTCCGTGTCCTCGATGCGCAGAAAAAACGTCCCTTTGGCCTTTCGCGCCAGCAGCCAGTTAAGGATCGCCGTCCGCGCATTCCCGATGTGCAGCAAGCCGGTAGGCGAGGGGGCGAAACGGACTCTGAATTCCTTTCCCATTTCCTCAATACTCCAAGTTTTGCCAGCACCCGGCGCTCAGTCCCGCCTTTTTTTCAGCGCCCTCTCATTCCGCAGCCTGCGCAATTTGCGGAACCAGAAAAAAATCAGGACACACGCCGCCAGAGCCACCAGACCGAGCCCCAGGTTCACTCCTTTGAGCACAGTTTTAATATAATTCCAGTTCTGGCCGACCGTGTAGCCCAGATAAATAATCAAGCCCTGTTGAAGAATTATAGAGCAGACCAGTGGCAATAAAAATCTGCGCGGACGCAGCCGGCTCACCCCGGCGAAAAGCGGGACCAGGGAGCGGAAAGCCACCAGGAACCGGCTGAATACGATCATTCCGGTTCCCCATTTCCGGTAAAGCAGGGTCAGCCGGGCAAGAAGGTCCTCATGGAACAGGCGAGGATGCTTTCTAATAAAATCTCGGCCTTTCGTCAGGCCGATATAGTACAGGATGAGATTACTCGTCAGGTTCCCGGCAGCGCTCCAGAGAAAGACCGGCAACGGATTCAGAAATCCCCGGCCCGCGAGATAAGCCCCGAAAACCGT
>MFIX01000224.1:0-11807 GCA_001780825.1 Candidatus Glassbacteria bacterium RIFCSPLOWO2_12_FULL_58_11
CATAGTCCGTGAATGTCGTACGATCCAGGGGATTTTTGAACAGGTCACGGTCCTCATTTCCGCCGGTTGCCGCCATCAGTTGAATCCGCTCGATAAACGGGAAATTGCTTTTGAAATAGTCCGCCGGATAAGTGTCCGCCGTTTGCAGCCACGTCCTGTCGATCATCCACATATTTATATCGCTGAACTTGTTTGTAATAATTTTTCCGGGGGAAGACACATCGACCGTAAAGCTTACCGGTTCGACGGCATACGCGGCCGGACCGGTCAACAAGGCAATAAACAAGCCTTTTGCCAATACATTTCTCATAATCGTCATCTTCATACCGGGCAAATCGATTTTCATTCAGTATAAGCCGGGGCACGGCCAGTAGATCGAGCCGGCGTTCATCCCTTTGCCTTCGGCCGAGGAACCAGAGCCTCTTTCGTGATAAATATTCCGGGGCGCCCTCCGAGAAGATAATCGGCCTGCTATAATCCTGACATAAAAAGGATAAGAATGGCGAGGGAAACTATTGGCGGCATTACCATTTCCTTTGGTTGAAAACCGAGAAATGGGAATTCGATTGAAAGCCGGCGCGACAGAAGGAGTGGTTTCATTTCAGAATTCGATTAGCCAATTTAACGCTGATTTTTCCGGAGTTGAATATTTTTTTCCTGATAATCAGGGAGCGGAGGTTCCAGCTTTTTTCGCCATGATTGATTCAAAGCGGCCTTTCAGCCGGAACTCCCGGCTGGTGTCCAGCCCGGCCAGGCCTTTTTTCAACAAGTGGGCATTAAGAAAAGTCCGATTGCTCAGGTACAGGTAACATAATTGGTTTCCCTGCTCATCGCGCTGCGGGTTATCGTACCGCAGATAGACTTTTTGGCCGCGGGTTTTATCTGTCAGAAATTGCACGGCTTCCGATTTTTTCTCAGCGCTTTCCCGGATTCCGAGCAGGCGTATGCTCAGCCCCTCGCTCAGCAGCAGACGCTCCGGCGAGAGGACTTTTTTCACGCGGTAATATTTCTCCCGGGGCTTCGAGGCCCCATCAACGCCGGAGCCGTAATTGACTTTTTTCGGATCGGCCCGCCGGCTGACAGTCTGCGGATCGGTGAAAATATAGGGCAGACGCTGGATTTCGCGGGCCGGATTGAAATCGAGCGGGGGCTGTTTCAGGAAAATATAATCTGAGCCTGGAAACAGTGTCGGTTCGCTAAGTCCGAGTTTTTCCCGGAGACAGGGCAGGAACTCTCCATTGATTTCGTAGCCGATGGAGTTTCTTCCCAGACTGGCGGCGGCCAGGGTGGTGGTGCCGCTGCCCAGGAAAGGATCGAGCACCGTGTCGCCCTCGAAGCTGAACATCCGGATCAACCGTCGCGGCAGCTCCTCAGGAAATGCCGCCAGGTGGCCGCTCTTTTTCTCGCCCGGGAAATTCCAGTGCCCGGAAAAGTAAAGGTTCCACTCCGCGGCGCTCAAGGCGGACTTTTCCCGCGATTCCGGGCTTACCGGGGGGGCTTTGCCGGGCTTTTTGAATATGAGGATGAACTCGTAATCGAGCTTCAGGATCCCGTTGCGCGGGTAAGGGTAGGAACCCATGATAGAGGCGCCGCCGGAAGTGTTGGTTGTGGTCACTTTCTGCCAGATCACCGCGCCCATATAATCCAGGCCCGCGCTTTCACAGAACTTGATTATCTCGGTACGGATGGGGATAACTTTATAGCGGCCGTACAAGGCCGCGCGGGCAAACTGGTCGCCGACATCTATGCACAGGCGGCAGCCCGGATGAAGGACCCGGATGCACTCGCTCCAGACCAGGCTCAGGCTGTTGATATAGTCCTGGTAGCTGTCGTTGAAGCCGATCTGGCCCGGAGCGCCGTAATCCTTGATCTGCCAGTAGGGCGGGGAGGTAACCGCCAGGTGCACGGAGCGGTCTTCGACCTCACTCATTCTGCGCGAATCACCGGTAATTATTTTATGGACAGTACGCTGAGTCATTTTGTGCGGTGGTCGCCTTTTGAGGGTAGTTTTTTCCGAAAGCGCTCCAGATCGGCGGCCAAGTGCTGCGAGGTGGCGAAAGTCAGCAGCGGAAACAGTCGGAGAAAAGTATTCTGGACCTCCTGGAAGAGGCTTGCGCCCATAGCGACCGCCTGCTCACCCGGCACCAGCCGTCCCATGTAGTAGAATTTCCGCTGTGCCCACTGGTGGGCCAGGGGCGGAAGCCCCTTGACCCGGGTCTTGGCGTAGCTCTGGCTGTCGATCCACATGTCGCTGAAATTAGCGTTTTCCTCCAGGTATTGCTGAAAAATATCCGATTTGGCGGCGATATTGGCACCCAGGCGCTCGCGCCAGGACTCCATCGAGGCCCCGAGCCAGGTGCCGATATAGCAGTTCTCCGCGGTTATTCCGACCGCCAGGCCCGGCGCTTTCGAGCGGCCGAAGTCCCGGGGAAAGAAAAGCAGGTCGATAAAATCACGGTAGGGGCTTTTGTCTTTGGAGAAGCGGGTGTCCCGGTTTATCCGGCCCAGGCAGCGGCTGGATTTCGGCTCTGTCTCCAGCTCAGGGTCCAGGTCGTGGATAAAGGGAGCCAGGGCCCGGCAGAGAGTCCGCAGCTCCTCCTTAAGCGCCTCCCAGCGCTCCCGGTTTTCCTGGAACCAGAGAGTATTGTTGTTGGCTTTCATCTCCTGCATGAAAGCAAATGAAGAGGCGCTTAAACCTTTAAATTCAACCATCCTGCTCTCCTCAATCAAAATGCTTTTCTAACATAAGAGTACTTGCCATGCCTGAAGTAGAGGCGTTACATATTTACATGTGCAGAATGAATAAAATTGGATTAACGCCTGAAAACAATAATATCTGATCTCGCGCAATTTATTTCAAGGAGTCAGAAGTCAGGAGATAGTAGTCAGAATTTGTTTTTTGCAGCCAGCCGGTATTAAATTTAATCCCTTAATCCTTTAAGCGGTCATTTTATTCTGACTCCTGAATTCTGTCTTCTGACTACTGAAAAACAGCCGACTTAAAAGATTCGACCAGTATCGCTCAGCGAATAATATATAACAGGAGAAAGATGAATTTCTTAAACATGTTCCATCTATTTTTCAGCGGAGAATGAGAATGAAAAGAAGAAACTTTCTGAAATTTTCCCTGGCAGGCACCCTGGCCGGACCGCTGCTCGGCCGGAAAAAGCTCGCTGCGGGACAGGCGGCCGGGGTGTCGTTCAGGTTCGCGCACCTGACCGATATGCACGTAAAGCCTGAGGATGGCGCCGAGCAGGGCCTGCTCCAGGCGATTGCGGCGGTCAACTCGCTCGATCCGCAGCCCGATTTCGTGATCGCCGGCGGCGATCTGGTGTTCGATGTCCTGGCCGCGGATTACCAGCGGGCCGACACACTGTTCTCTCTTTACGGGCGCTGTATGAAAAATTTGAAAATGCCGGTCTATCATGTTATCGGTAACCACGACATTTTCGGCTGGTATCCCTGGAGCACGGTCAGCCCCGGGCACCCGGAGTACGGAAAGGAAATGTTCCGCAAGCGGCTGGGCGAGGGCCGCACCTGGCGCTCCTTCACCCATAAAGGCTGGCACTTTATCCTGCTGGACAGTATCGAGTGGAATCCCCGCAGGACGGATTATGTGGCCCGGATAAACGAGGCGCAGATGGACTGGCTAAAGCAGGATCTGGCGGCCTTGGACCCCGCCGTGCCGCTGGTACTGGTGACCCATATACCCTTTTTCTCGATCGTGGAGCAGAACCGCAGCGGAGCCAATTCGAGTCTCCCGGAGGGTCTGGCGCTAGTCAATTCAAAAGAAGTGATCGAGCTTTTCGAGGGTTTCAAGCTCAAGCTGGTTCTTCAGGGACACCTTCACCGGGATGAACGGTTGGAACTGGAGGACAAGAGATTTATCATGTCCGGGGCGGTTTGCGGCGCCTGGTGGCGCGGGGCGAATATCCGCACCGAGGAGGGATTCGGGATCATAGATATCAATAATGAGGATATTTCGTACCGCTATTTCGATTACGGCTGGAGAGTCTGAGCCGGGCAAGACCACGAAAAAACCTTCCGGACAGAACCGGCGTGCGGACCGGAGAAAATAATTTTGATTTTTCCTGCGAACCTCGTTATACTCGTGGCACTTTTTTTATCCGGGTAACACTTATACTGGCCGCACTATTACTTTCGACTCCGGGACAATCCGCGCATGGGCTCTGACCTGCTGGCACTTTCCGGCACCGCAATCGCTGTCGGAGTCACGCATACCCTTCTCGGGCCGGACCATTACGTGCCTTTTGTCGCCCTTTCCCGGACGCGTAACTGGAGTATCTACCGCACCGCGGTGATTACCTTCCTCTGCGGAATCGGGCACGTCCTCGGCTCGGTGGTCCTGGGGGCGGTCGGCATTCTGGCCGGGGTCATGGTCGGGCGTCTGGAGCGGTTCGAGGCGATCCGCGGCGAGATCGCGGCCAGCCTGCTGTTTGCCTTCGGCACGATCTACATGCTCTGGGGCCTCTGGCGTTTTTTCCATCCCCGCGAGCATAAGCACGCTTTCCTGCACAAAGCCGGGATCTCCCACAGCCACCCTCACTCGCACGAGACCCATTCACACGATACGGCGGTGATGGACGATGGGCACAGCCACGCGCACGGGGAAGCCGGATCGGCGGTGGAAGCGACCAGCAGCACACCCTGGGTGCTTTTCATTATTTTCGTGCTCGGGCCCTGCGAGCCGCTGATCCCGCTCCTGATGTATCCGGCGAGCGAAAATAACTTTACCGGAGCCCTGGTAGTGGCCGGCGTGTTCAGCGCGGCCACTATCGGCACGATGCTGGCGGTGGTGATGTCTCTCTATGCCGGGATAAGCCGGCTGGAACTCGGGCTGCTCCAGCGCCTGAGCCATTTCCTCGCCGGCCTGGCGATTGCTCTCTGCGGCGCGGCGATCTTATTTCTCGGCCTGTGACAAATTCCGCTCTGTGCCGCGAAATATCTGTCTTTCGCCTGTCCCGGCCTGACTGTTCACCATCTCGGAACACGCACAATTTCTGGTCTTTTCGAACTTGAATAAAAAGAGAGCCCCATATCAAGCGGAGCTCTCTTTTTTGTTAAGCAATGTCTAATCCCGGTTAGGCGGCACGCACGGCAAATCAGTTTTGAACCGGCGCGCAAAGACTTTCCGGCGAGGCCGCTGCGGCTCCGCAGCGCGAACAGGTATAGCTTATCTCCCGGGAATTCATCGCGGAGGGGTTATCCTCAGCGCCAGTCTCGCAGGGGAGATTGCGGTGGCCCGGATTGACGGTTTGTCTCATGATTTCCTCCTTTACGGCTCCTGAAAGGCAGCGTAGCGTTTCACTAAAGATTATGTCGAACGGCCTGAAATCCGGCCGCGAGGGAAAAACTTTCTTTTATATTTATGCGCCCCGTTTTCGGCCATGATCCGGCGCGCAAAGGCTATCCATCGATTCCGCCCCCGCCCCGCAAACCGCGCAAGTGTACCTCGGCTGGTAATCGCGGCTTTTGGAGCGCTGAGCATTATCCTCCAGGTCCATCTCGCACTGGTAGAGATGGTCGTTAGAATGCTGCCGCTCCTCGTTCACACTAACCTCCCTTCAGCGATGGAGTGTAATTTGATCCCCCGGCAAGCCGGAATGTCGGCTGGGGCTAGAGTAACGGTTTGAATTCGAAAATGTTTCTCCTTTCAATTCTAAGGCCCGGGAAAATTGGCCGCCTCCCGGAGGTGGTTGACGCGAGCGGAAGAGATACATATATTCCGGGCAAAGGCACGAGGAGGCATTTCGGAAGAGGCTTGGGCGGAATTTTACGGTGGTATCCGGAAATATTGATATTGGATCAGAGAGTACAGCCGGAAAAATGCCGGGCAGGGAACCCGATCGGTCAATCCTGAATAATACTCCAGGGAAAGGCAAAAGGATGATTCTGGAAAATTTAAAAGCGGACTATGTCAGCAAGAAAAAGATTTTCGGCATTCCATTGCTGCATATTTCCAGCGAGTCGGCGCAGGGAGTGGTCGCGATAGGCGAAAAGGCGATCGGCGTGCTGGCGGTCGGCAGACTGGCGATCGGGGTGATCTCGAGCGGCGCGGTGAGTATCGGCGTGATCTCGGCCGGGGCGATTTCGGTGGGCCTGGTGGCGGCCGCGGGCGCGGTGGCCCTGGGTTTTGGCAGAAGCGCCGGAGCGATTGCCGCGGGCCGCAAGGCCACCGGAGCGCTGGCTTTCGGAGCCCGGCCGCAGGGCGGGTTAACGGTCAAGCTGCCGGCTATCGATGAAGATGACGATGATGTATTCCTGGGGATCTGATCCCGCGAACTATCTTTGGGAGTGAAGGCTGCGGGCGCAGCGAAAGCCGATATAGCGGTTCTTGCTGTTCGGGTAATGCCCATCGCGGCTGAACAGCGAGGGATCGGTCTCGTTGACATAGTAGCTGCCGCCGCGATAGACCCGGTAAGTTTGGTTTTCATCCGTCCAGGCATCCACCCACTCGGCGACATTCCCTACCACATCGAACAGCCCAAAGATACTTTTATCCTCAGGATAACTCCCCACTTTAGCGCCGTGGTTCAGCCCCTCGCTCCAGATATTGGCCGCCCCGGGATGGTAACTCTCACCCCAGGGAAATCTATGCGGCGCGGGACCAATTGCCGCCAGCGCCCATTCCTGTTCGGTCGGCAGCCTTTTGCCGCACCAGGCGGCAAATCGCTCCGCCTCCTCGAAACTGACCCCGGCCACGGGCAGGTCTTCTTCTCCCGCCGGGGGGGCATTATTGACCCAGCCCTCCGGGGCCTTCGCATTGGCCGCGGCGACGAAGAAAGCATAGGCGCGGTTAGTTACCTCATAGATATCGATGTAAAATGTATCCACCATTACGCTGTCGTTTTGCTCGGTCACCAGTCTGGCAGCCGGGACCAGGGTCATTCCGAAGGGCTGAAAGTCGAACCAGCCTTTCTTAAGCTCCAGATCGAGGGTCGCATCCTTGCCAGGCTGCACCTCGGCGGTATCAAGGGCGGCGCCATAGCCGGCCAGGCTCAACCTGACTATGCGCGCCCCGGATTCGAGGCGGGTCAGACGCCAGGGCGTGGCTTTGCCGGTAAAGTTTCCATCGATGAAGATATTCGCCCCGGGGGGCCTGGAGGTAATAAACAGGCTGCCCGGGTATGGCTCGAGGTTGACGGTCAGGGTGCTGTCCTGCCGGAAGTTGAGGTCGATACGGCTCTGCCAGGTTTTATAACCCGGCTTTCGGGCCTCAATCTCGTGGATTCCGGCCGGGAAATCCGGCAAGTCCACCGATCCGCTGTCGGCGACTTCCACCTCCAGGGTGTCGATCCTGAGAGTGATCCCGGGCTGGACCGTGAAAATGGTGAGCCGGCCGGTCTGCCGCTCGAGATCGTAATGAAATTTTCCGAGCTGGCCCGGCGTGACTGTGATCGAGTCGAAGACCTCCTTGTAGCCCGGCAGGCTGAGGATCAGCTCCTGAAGGCCCGCGGCAAGGCGCGAAACTTTGACCGGCGTTCGCCCCACATCCAGGCCGGCGACCAGGGCCAGGGCTCCCGCCGGGACGCTTTCCACTTCGACCTCTCCGAATTTCCCGGTGTCGCTCTCCGGCAGTCCCTCGCTTTTTCTTCGGGCGCCGGCAGCCAGCAGACGGTCCAGGCCGCCGGGCGAAAATACCGAGGCTCCAACGGCAAAGACGACCTTATTCAGGCCGATCAGCGGGATAAGGCTGCAACTGTGGTCGAGGGCATCGGCCACTCGGTAACGGGAGGAGCGCAGGGGCCGGGTGGTCAGGCCGGCGGCTTTTTCCTCCAGGTCCGCGACAGTCAGCTCCTGTCCGGGGAGAATTCCATCCGCCAGACCCAGGTCGGCGGCCAGGGTATCGCCTTTGACTGCGGTGATCCGGCCGGTAAGCGGAAAATATGCCAGCACCTTGCGGGCCAGGGTCCGGGCCGCGGCACCCAGGGCGGAAAGCCCCCCGCGGTTCTCGGCGCTTTCCGCGGCCAGGACCTCACCGGTCTCGGCATCCACGATCCGGCTGGAGATCACGATGACACTGTCGAGGCGGGAGACCGAGCCGGTCAGCACGAAGCGGCTTTCGAGCAGCTCTCCCAGGCTGCGCAGCGTGCCCTCGTTAAACAGGTCGCGGAAACGGACGGACTCGCGCTGCATGCGGTAAAGCCGTCCGGTCTCCTCGAGCAGGCGCAGCCTGTCCGAGCGGCCCAGCTCTGTGCGCAGCAGGTCGCTCACTGTCCGGGCCAGGGACTTTTCCACGCCCAGCCCCTCGAAATCCTGAACCGAGAGCAGCACCGCGGCGGAATTCTCCGCTGCCACGCTGTCGGGATAGGAAAAGAATGGAATAATCGCCGAAAGGGACAGAAAAAAGAAAGCTGGTATGAAACGATTGAGATTCATCAGAGGTGGTTTCGCCGGGACAGCGACCCAGACGCCCGTATTACTCACCCGCGGCGAAACTGAGATCGAACTTGTCCCGCGCATCCTTGGCAAACTTGTTGAAAATCTCGACCCGCAGCTTACGGACTGCATCCTGTCCGGCCCGCTCCGGGTCCAGGCCGAAGCCTTTGGCGGTATATACTCCGGCGAAGAGCAGCGAATCATCGCGCGGATCGGTGATCCGGCACGCGGCGGTCCAGCGGCTGAAACAGAATCCGGCCTCCAGCCCGCTTGCGCCCTCCTCCCGGCAGACGGCGGACACTCGAGGCAGAATATTCGCCGCCAGTACAGTCTCACCTTTTTCGGGATGGAATCCCTGGCTCAGCAGGGTCTGTTCGAGGGATTCGGTAAGCAGCTTGCCGCGCTCCCGGCCGGCTGAGGCACTGTCTCCGGCCTCCACCGGCTCGACCGCGACCTTGCGCAGGCGCAGGCTCAGGCGTCGGGCTGCCTCGAGCGCCCGGTTCCGGCAGAGCTCCAGGTTCCGGGCGGCATCGGCTTTGGCGTGGATTGCCGGTTTAGCGGTCAGCGCGAGCGTTTGGATCAGGCTGGCAAAGGAATTTTCCAGGTCGTCCGCTTTTTCCAGGCTCAGGGCTTCGGCCAGCCGTTCATCGGCCTGTTGTACCCGGCCCGCGGCTTCCTGCTCCAGGCGGGAAACTTCTCTCTCCAAGGACTGGCGCGGGTAGCGCACCAGCAGGCTGGAGCTGTAAGAAGATACCACAGTTTCGCCGTCGCTGACAGTCTGTTTCTCGTAATAGCTTTCCAGGCGCTTGAGGCCGGTCACCTGGGCCTCGCCGAGTACGGTCAGCCGGTCCTGGAGCAGGAGACCGGCTTCCCGGCGCAGCCTGTCGTAGCTGAGCGTAGCCTGGACCCCGATCGTGGTGACGATCTGGGACAGGGCATTGGCCGCGGCATCGCTCTCGGCATCCTCCAGGCTTTTGGCTCCGCTGGCGCGGCCCACGAAATAAAGAAAATTCTCATCGGCCTCGGGCACGCGGCTGATCCAGCGCGGCGGCTCGGAACGCGAGCGCTCCACGCTTACTTTCGGATGAGCCGCGCCGGCTGCCGCGGGAATTAGATTGACGAACAGGAGGAGCAGCGCCGCGGGAAGGCGGGAGGAAAGTTTTTCTCGCCGTATCCGCATACGGGCCGGCCTTTCTTTCACTTTGTCGGCAGGCCCTTGTCCAGCTGGTCCAGGACCTCCTGGGCTTGCGCATTGTTTTTCGCCCGCACCTCGGCCTGTTGTTCCTGAGCGGCCAGGGCGACCGCTTTATCGAACTCCGCCCTGGGATAGCGCACGAGAGTGTAAACGTTGAAATTGTACCTTATACCGTTAGGCGTGTAGCGCTCTACTTTCTCAGTGTAGCTTTCCAGCTCCTTTACTCCGCTGGCGACAGTCTTGCTGAGGATTTTCAAGCCATCCTCGGTAATACTGCCGATGTCCTCGCGCCGGTCGGCCAGGCCGGACTCGACACGCGCTTTCTTATAGTCCACCAGACCCTGGGACTGAATCATTTCCAGCACTTGGCGGATGGCGTTGGAGCGGGCGTCGGTCAAGCCGTCCTCGAGAGTCAGGGCGCTGGTCTTGAAGCCGCGGAAAAAGTAGTACTCGTCGTTTTCCCTGGGGATCTTCTTGACCCAATCCGGCTTGTCGCCGCTTTTCTCGATGATCTTCTCGCTGCCGATCAGGTTGGTCTTCCCGGCCGAACAGCCGAGAGAGATTAATCCGGCACAGAGAAGCAGCACCGGAAATCTTGCGTAGCCGAACATAAATCCTCCTTAATGCAGTGAAAAATGGATGGGGGGAGCCTCTTTAATTATCAAGCAAGAGGCGTGCCAGACCCCGGGTGGGCACGGCAGGATTTTCAACTGGCGGAGATGCAAAATGTTAGCGCGGCACAAGCCGTTAACTCGGCCCTCCGGCGGCTGAAATCCAGCGCTCCCGGTATTTTCTGCCGGGTGATTGTTATTCTCCGGGCCACAGGCCGTAACTTGCCGTAATATAAGCTGAAAGGGCGCGGCGGTGCAAGCCCGGAGCGGAAAAAATTTCGCCTTGCCTTTAAGCCGGTCATCCCGTATAATTTCCAGGGCGAAAACGGTTCGCTGACACGGGTGAAAGGGCGTTAATTGATCGAGATACGCATACACGGCAGAGGTGGGCAGGGGGCGGTTGTCGCCACGCATGTCCTGGCCGAGGCCCTGTTCCGGGAGGGTAAATGGGTCCAGGCTTTCCCGCATTTCGGGGTGGAGCGCCGGGGCGCGCCGGTGGCGGCTTTTGTCAGGTACGCTGAGCGGCCCATCGAGCTGCGCTGCCACATCTACACCCCGGATTACGTTATAATCCTCGACCCCACGCTGGCCGGGTCTCCCGCCGCTGTGGAGGGCCTGCGGTCCGGTGGCGGACTGCTGGTTAATTCCTCCCTGCCGCCGGAGGAGCTCGGCCTGGCCGGGGAGTTCCGGGCCGCTTGCGTGGATGCGAGCAATATCGCCCTGAAACATGGTCTCGGCTCGATTGCCAGCCCGATTGTAAATACCGCCATCCTCGGCGCTTTCGCCCGCTTTTCCAATATTGTCAGCCTGAATTCAATTATCGATGCGGTATCCGGTCTGATTCAGCGCCAGACGGAAATCAACATCCAGGCGGTCCGGGAATCTTACGAAAGCCTGAAGCTTCCGGTCATTGTGGAGTCGAAAGCTTCCCGCTGATCCGGTCCATAATTACTCCTTAAGCCCCGGTCGGAGTTCCAGCTTGAGTCCTCGCAAGAGCATGCCGGAGACCAATAATAAATTGCAGGTCTCGATGAGCCTGTCCGACATGGCCTGGAACAAGACCGGCAATTGGACATTCTTCGCCCCGGTCTATGCGGACCGGATCGCTCCCTGCGCCCAGGCCTGCCCGCTCGGCGTGCCGATAGCTAGGTACATGCACCTGCTGAAAAAGGGAGAATACCGCGAGGCCTGGAAACTGATCGTCTCCGCAAACCCCCTGCCCGCGGTCACCGGCAGGGTCTGCTACCATGAATGCGAGGGCGGCTGCAACCGCAAGGAGCTCGATGAGGCCCTGAACATCCACGGCGTCGAGCGATTTCTGGGCGATGCCGCAATCGATGAAAACTGGCAGCTCGATCCGCCGGCTGAGACTGTCGAGGGTCCGCCGGTGGCTGTTCTGGGCTCGGGGCCGGCCGGACTGGGCTGCGCTTATGCTCTGCGGATGCAGGGCTACCCGGTGATAGTTTACGAGCGCGAAAATTCCCCCGGCGGGATGCTGAGAGTCGGCGTGCCCCAGTTCCGGATGCCGCGCCGCCTGCTGGATGCCGAGATCGCCCGGCTGGAGCGTATCGGCGTTGAATTCCGCTGCGGCAGGGCGGTGG
>MFIX01000224.1:11841-34078 GCA_001780825.1 Candidatus Glassbacteria bacterium RIFCSPLOWO2_12_FULL_58_11
GGTGTTCCTGGGCAGCGGGGCGCACGGCTCGCGCGACCCGCGAGTCGAGGGTTCGGTCCTGGAAGGCGTTTTTTTCGGGCTGGATTTTCTAAAAGCGTACAACTGTGGCCAGCCCCCCGAGACTGGGAGAAAGCTGGCGATAATCGGCGGAGGCAACACCGCTATCGATGTGGCCCGCGCCGGAAGACGCCTGGGCGCCGAGGTCGATCTCTATTACCGCCGCACCGAGAGCGAAATGCCGGCGCATCCTGAGGAGCTGGCTGAGGCGCGGGCCGAAGGCGCGCGGTTCAATTTCCAGGTCGCTCCCCTCCTGCTCACCTCTGAATCGGGCGGCAGGGTGACCGCGGTGCGGTTCGTGCGCATGCGCCAGGGCGATCTAGATGAATCCGGCCGGGCGCGGCCCGTGCCGGTCGAGGGCAGCGAGTTCCGGGCGGCGGCGGACATGGTCGTTTTCGCTGTCGGCGAGGTACCCGAGCTGGATTACCTCGGCCCGGACGGCGAGAAAGAAGGCGGCCGTCTCGCTGTCGATCAGCTCTGCCGGACCAGCCTGCCGGGAGTGTTCGCCGGCGGGGATATCGTTCCCGGCGAAAACTCGGTCAGCCACGCCCTGGCGGATGGGATCGCCGCCGCGCGCAACATGGGGCTGCTATTTAAAAATCCCGATTACGTGGTCCGCATACGGCCCGCACAGACACCCGTGGACCGCGGGCAGCTTAACCTGGACTATTTTTCCGCAGCGCCCCGCGCTGAGGCAACGCCCCGGCTGGAGAGCGAGCCCGTGGGCAGTGCCGAAGCCCGCTCGACGCTCACTCCGGATCAGGCGGCGGCGGAGGCCGGCCGCTGTATCAACTGCGGTACCTGCGTGGACTGCGACAACTGCCTTATTTTCTGCCCGGACATGGCGATTTACTGCCACAACGGCGGCTACATGGTCAAGACCGATTACTGCAAGGGCTGCGGCATCTGCGCCGAGGAATGCCCGCGGGGCGTGATTGCGATGGAGCGGAAAAAGTGAAAGCCCTTATTACCGGCAACGAGGCGGTCTCCACCGCGGTCAAGCTGGCCAGGGTCGAGGTGATCGCAGCCTACCCGATCACGCCGCAGACCAGTATCGCGGAGAAGCTGAGCCAGTACTGCTCGAGCGGCGAGCTGGATGCGGACTTTATCAAGGTCGAGAGCGAGCACAGCGCGCTGGCCACGGTGATGGGGGCCTCCAGTGCCGGCGTGCGCACTTTCACCGCGACCAGCAGCCAGGGCCTGGCCCTGATGCATGAGCTGCTGCACTGGTCCAGCGGCGCGCGCCTGCCGGTGGTGATGGCGAATGTCAACCGCGCTCTCGGGGCGCCGTGGAACATCTGGTGCGACCACAGCGACAGCCTGAGCCAGCGGGACACCGGCTGGCTCCAGTTCTACTGTGAGAGCTGCCAGGAGGTGCTGGACACCGTGCTGATCGCTTTCCGGCTCGCGGAGAGCGTATTCACGCCGGTCATGGTGATGCTGGACGGCTACATCCTCTCGCATACCGCCGAGCCGGTGGAGATCCCCGAGCCGGAACAGGTGGACCGCTTCCTGCCCAAATACCAGCCCCTGGCGGCAATTGATCCCAAAGACCCCCATACTTACCATGCGGTCACCAGCCCGGAATATTTCATGGAGTTCAAGCAGCGCCAGTTCGAGGCCGCCCGTCAGGCCGAGGCGGTCGCCCGGGAGGTAAGCGCTGATTTCGCGAAACAGTTTGGCAGACACTACGCCCTGACCGAGAGTTTCATGTGCGAGGATGCCGAGACCATAATCGTGGCCGCCGGCACCTCCGCCGGTACCGGCCGCTATGTAGTCCGCCGTCTGCGCGAACAGGGCCGCAGGGTGGGGCTGCTGCGGGTGCGGATGTTCCGCCCCTTCCCGTTTGAGGAGATCCGCACTTTGCTCGGCGGCGCGGCCCGGGTGGCGGTGCTCGACCAGGCGATCAGCCCGGGCAGCGAGGGCGTGCTGTTCCAGGAGGTCCGTTCGGCGCTCTACCAGGCCGGGGGGAGCGGTCCCGAAATCTACGATTTTGTCACCGGCCTGGGTGGTAGAGATATTCTTCCATCATATATCGAAGAAATGGTGGAAAAAGTGGAAAACGGCGGGAAGGCGGGCCTGGCCCGAGTCAACTGGTTAGGGCTGAAAAGCTGAAAGAAGGAAGAGATAAAAAACGATACGTAGCCCGGATATACTGCAAATATACGCAATTCCCTGTAGGGGCGACGCATGCGTCGCCCCTACATTGGTAACTAATTAAATAGAAGATGTTGTGGGGCTGACCCCTGTGTCCGCCCGAAAATCATGGGTGGCAGGATTTGAATAAATTTGTGATTCCCTGAGGCAAGCCGCGGGGAAGTTTAATAGGAAAATTCAGAGGCAAGGGATGAGCGAAAAGACGGAATCGGCGCGGGCCGAGCTGCTGAAATACCTGAAAGAGGAGCCGTTCGGCTGCGGCAACCTGGCCTGTCCGGGCTGCGGCGAGCCCCTGGCCATGCGTGAGGTGCTCAACGCCCTGGAAAGCCAGGCGGTGCTCGTGATCCCGGCCTGCTGCGGCTCGATCATCGATGGGCTGTTTCCTTACACAAGCGCCAGGGTGCCGATCCTCCACACGCCTTTCGCCTCGGCTGCCTCGACCTCCTGCGGGGTCCTTCACGGCCTGCGCAGGCGGGGTTTCAAGAACACGACCATTATCGCCTGGGCGGGAGATGGCGGGACCTATGATATCGGTCTGCAGGCGCTCTCGAGCACTGTCGAGCGCAACGAGGACTATCTTTACATCTGCTACGACAATGAAGCCTACATGAACACCGGAATCCAGCGCTCCTCGAGTACCCCCCTGCTGGCCTGGACCACCACCACGCCGGAGGGCGACCTGAAGAAAGCGCCCAAGAAAAACATCATCGAAATCCTGGCCGCCCACCGGATTCCCTATGCCGCCGCGGCCACGGTGGCCTACCCCGAGGACCTGGTGGCAAAAATAAGGAAAGCCCGCGCCACCTCCGGCTCCAAGTTCGTCAATATCCTCTCGCCCTGTCCCACCGGCTGGCAAACCAGGCCGGACCTGTCGATCAAGATTTCCCGCCTGGCGGTAAAAACCAACGTCTACCCGCTTTATGAGGTCCATCATGGGGAGCGGCTGGTCCTGATAGATAACCCCGAGCCCCGGCCGGTCGAGGAGTATCTCAAGCTCCAGGGCCGGTTCAGCCGGCTCAGCGCGACAGACATCCGCCACATCCAGGAGCAGGTGGACCACAACTGGAGCCTGTTGCGCAAGAAAGCGGATGAGATAATCTGATTTTGCGCCCTGTGCGGGCCGGCTGACTGCTGCGTACCAGTTCTTAACTCTTCAACTTAAACTAATTTATGTCCTTAAAATATTTCCCTCAGTCGAGGCGCAATTGCGTCCAGAACCGGGCGCTGCGCTGTATCTGGTCCGCCTGGCTGACCCTGTTCCCAACTCTGGTAGCGGCCGGGCCGAGCGCTACGTCCGGAGCCTTGATTGTCAACGGCCCCCGGATGGGAAATACCATCCGGGCCGGCCTCACGCTGGAAAACCCGGGCGGCGGCCGGCTGTTTTGTCTGCTGGCGGATGGCGGCATGCTGAGCCTCGGGCCGGGTGAAAAGCTGGAAATTCCGGTACCCGGTAAGCTCCGGCCTGATTTTTTCTTAGCCTCGAAAAAATCTCTCGGCAGATTCAGGAAAGATACGCAAAGGCTGGAGATCGCTCTTTATAGAAAATACGGCGGCCTGGCCCTGCCGGATACGGTGGAGGGAGAGCTTATCTATCCGGTGGGGGCCTGTCTGCTGGAGTCGCCCGAGGCATTCAAATGGCAGCGCCTGGGAAGCGGCGCAGCCCGCTTCCAGCTTTTACCGCGGAATGGGAATGCCCCGCTTTTGAGTGTCGAGACCGGGGACAGTTTGCTTGGGCGCAGCCGCTTCGAAAACCTGCTTAAGTCGGGCCGAAAATACCATTGGCGGGTGCAGCAGGAGGGGCAGCGTTTCGAGAGCTGGTTCAGCCTGCTGGATGAGCGGAAACTCCCGGTCCTGAGCGACCGTCTGCAGGCCCTCGCCACCGCGGAGCTGGCGGATTCACTGTTGGGGGATAATGAGTTCGGCTGGCTGGTGGTCCGGGTGGCCGCTCTCTGCGAGCTTTCGCTCTATTACGAGGCGCGCGCGGCAATCCGGGAAGAATCCGGCCAGGCTGAAGATGAGAGCGGAGAACTCAGGGAACTGCTGGTGCAGGTCCGCCGTCTCCAGCGCTACGGCTACCTGATAGGAAAGCCCTGGGTTCAGAATCACGGATTACACAGATAAAGATTTGGTTTCACAGTCCCCCCCGCCACCCTCTGCTGGCTTAGATTTGACTGACCTATGATACTAAAGCTGCAATTATAGATATAGTGAACGGTCAGTCAAATCTAAGCCAGCAGAGGGTGGCGGGGGGGACTGTGAAACCAAATCTTTATCTGTGTAATCCGTGATTCTGAACCACGAATGCCACGGATAAAAAAGCGGATTTCACGGTATGGAAATTCGCCTGGATTTGCTTTGCTTTTGGTACAGACACGTTAAGGCGTTTCCAATTAATATCCTCACCGTCAAAATATGCCACTCCGTTCTCAGGCCTCCGCCGGTTCGGGAACTTCCTCAGTTGACCGGAAGATACGCGGGGCCGCCTCGACCACCATCCAGGAGGCCAGGAACAGCGTGAAAGCGTTGATCACGGCCAAAAGGTGCTGCCCCTCCCGGATAAAGATTCCCTCGTTGAGCAGCATCGCCCAGGTGGTCATGACCACCATGAACAGGCAGGGCAAGCCGCTCAGCAGGTAGTACCAGCCGCCTCTTTCCCGCAGATAAATTGTCACGACCAGCAGGGCCAGCGCGCCCAGAAGCTGATTCACCGCGCCGAACATCGGCCAGAGAGTCAGAGCGCCGTTGCCATCGGCCCCCGTGGCGAAAGCCAACAGGGCCGCGGTGACCACGGCGATCGCCGTGGCGCTGTAGCGGCCGGAGAGGCGAGTCAGCTTCATATCGGAGAACAGCTCGGAGATAATATAGCGCTGGATGCGGGTGGCGGTATCGAGGGTCGTGCCGGCGAAAGAGACGATAAAAACTCCCATGATACCCACGCCCAGGAATTTCGGTATCCCCAGTACGGAAAGCATGTTGGCCGAGCCGATAACGACCGCGTTGATATTGGCGGCCAGTCCGCCCGCCGCGCCCCAGGAATGGTAATGGTGCCGCCAGGCGGCCACGCCTTTAAGCACCTCGCCGTCCGGAGTGGTGTACCCCAGCCCGATCCCCGCGGCGACAGCCACCAGCACCAGCACCGCCAGGCAGGACTCCAGGAGCATCGAGCCGTAACCGATAAAGAGCGCATCCGGCTCGCAGGCCGTCTGCTTGCTGGTGGTCCCGGAGCTGACCAGGCAGTGGAAGCCGCTGATCGCCCCGCAGGCAATGGTGATAAAGAGGAAGGGCCAGATCGGCGGCGCGCCCTCGGCATCCGGATTGAAAGCCGGGGCGACCAGTTCCATCCCCGCGGTGCTGCTGGCCAGCAAGGCTCCGGCGGCCAGCAGGCCCATGGAGATGAACAATTGCCAGGCGTTGATATAGTCCCGCGGCTGCAGCAGAACTGTCACCGGCAGGATCGAGGCCACGAAGGCATAGATCAGCAGGATTATGGTCCAGACGCCGGTAGGCGGGAGGCCCGCCACCTCGCCCATGGAAAAGGGAAGGAGAGTCCCGAGATAGATTGTCAGGTACATGATACCCACGGCGACAGCCGTGGAGAGAGTCACGTTGCCGCTGCGGCGATAGATCACCCAGCCCGTGCCGACCGCGATCGGGATCTGGAGCCAGACCGGCAGCACCGCGGTGGGGAAGATATTAAAAATCAGGGCGATGACCAGTCCGAAAATGGCGATCACGATCCAGAGCCCGAGAAACATGATCATGAAAAAGATCAGGCGCACCCGGCGGTTGATATAGCGGGCGGTGATCTCGGTGAGAGTCTTGCCCTGGTTGCGCAGGGAAACCACCAGGGAGCCCAGGTCGTGAACCCCGCCCATAATCACCGCGCCGAGGAAAACCCAGAGCAGGGCCGGGACCCAGCCCCAGATAATGCCGATCGCCGGTCCGACTATCGGGCCGGTGCCGGCTATCGAGGCATAGTGGTGCCCGAAGATTATGCCGCGGCGGGTCGGCACAAAATCCAAGCCATCCTCCAGTTCTTTCGAGGGAACAAGAGCCCGGCTGTCGAGACGGAATACCTTACCCCCCAGAAACCTGCCATAAATATGATAGGCTGCCAGGTATCCGAAAAAAGTCACCAGTATCAATAACAGCGTATCCATCGGCAATCTCCTTGGGCTGGGGAAGCGCCGGTCCGGGAGGTATCCATTAACCTTCCAATAAGCCGTGCAGGATTTCTAATCTTCAGCGTACAAAGAAACCGGAAACTCTCTTACTTTTAAAAGTCTATTATAATTCAAGACTTGCCGCTTCTGCAAGGGCTATCTGGCTCGGTCGGCAGGAAATGATCTGTTTGCCCGAAAGAGCGGCCGGCGCTATTTCGCAGGCCGAGTATCCGAACCGCGCCGGACTCAGGCCCAGCGGTCTATTTTTAAGCCCGGACAGCCGGCGCCGCGGCGAGTTGCCTTCCATGGCCCGAATTATGCATAATTAATTGTCCCCAAATCGTTAAGGGATTTTATTGAGGAAACCGGGAAAACCGGATAAAGCTTTGAGTTTCAGAAAGTTACCGGGTGACTGAACTTTGCCCGTCTTTGTGTCGATATTATTCATTAAAACAACGGGGGATGGTTTACATGTTTGCAAACGGCATCAATTTCCTTTTCGCAAAAGGGAGAGGACTCTCCCTGCCGGTTATATTAATGGCCTGTCTGCTCGCGCCTGCGCAGCCCGCGGCGGCCCAGATGCAGGGCGCGGTGACAGTCACTTCGCGTTTCGCCAACATCCGCGGCGGTCCGGGCACCAAGTACACCCGTCTGGGCCGCGTTTACCGTGGAGAGCGCTACACGGTGACGGATCAGATGCCCGACTGGTACGAGATTAGTTACAAGGGCCGTTCGGGCTGGATTTTCGGCCAACTGGTCCGGCTCGAGAAAGCCCAGCCCAGCCAGACAGAGGTGGACAAGGTCAGCACGGAAATCATGGTCCTGAACCAGCGGCTGGACAAAATGCTGGAGCGGATCGACCAGGCCAATGAGATGCTGGCCCGCAAGCTGGCGCCCTCCGCTGCCGACAGCGCCGCCGCCGTAAAAGCCAAAGCCAGAATGGCCGCGAAAATGAGAAAAATGCCCGCCGGCGGCAAAGTTTCGCCGGCCTGGCTGTTCATCCCCGGCGGACCCCGTCTGGCCGCCGGCCATAACCTCCGGGGCTACGGCCTGCTGGCGGCCACAGCCGGCTGTCTGGCCGCCGGGACCCTGTATCTCGGAGACTACCGGGATTACCGGGACCAGTACCGGGCCCTGCCGCCGGAATCCGCGCCTGAGGAATTCGACCAGCTCTACGGGAAATCCAAGGACAAGCGCCGGTTGTCCAACGCCTTATTTTATAGCGCAGCCGGCCTTTATGCCCTCAACACCCTGGATTATTTCTTCCTGCTTCCCCGGTCGCTGGCGGGTATGGAGTTAAGGGCGGAGCCCGCGGCCGACGGCCGGAACATCGAACTCAGCCTGACCCGAACATTTTGAATAATATCGCTCTGACAATCTGGGTTCTGCTGACCGTTCTTCTCGGGCTTTTTTCCTGCCGGGATACGCCGCGGGACAACCCTTACGATCCGGCCACCGAGGTCCTGCTGGTTGAGGTACTTTCTCCCGGCGACAGCAGCGTTTTCGAGGCTCGCGCTGAGATCACCTTCAGGGTAAGCGCGACCACCGGCTTCGATAATGCGCCGGCCGGGAAAGTCTTCGAATGGCGCTCCAGTATCTCCGGCCTTCTCTCGACCAGCTCCGAGTTCACCACCGACAGTCTTCCACCCGGGGATCACCGGATAACGGTGACCGTAACCGACAGCCTGGACCGCAAGGGCTCGAAAGCCATCCGGGTGATTATCCTCAAGGTGCCGGACTATGGCGTGGCGATCACTACTCCGCCCGGCGACACCGCCTTTATTGTCGGCTCCACCTTTACCCCGGCCGTCCGGGAGTATGTCAAGCAAGGCACGACAATCATCGGCCGCCTCTGGACATTCGGAGCGGGGAGCGGGATCCCGGACACGAAAACCGCCGACCCCGGTCCGGTGGTCTGGAACGCCGCCGGAACGTTCATTCTGATCTACCAGCTCGTGGACAATCTAGGCCGGATCGCCGCGGACACGCTGACTGTCGAGGTCCTTTCCGAAAGCGTGCCGCCCTTTGTCGAGATTACTTCGCCGGCCGCGGACACGGCAATTGTCAGCGGGGACAGCCTCCGGCTCGAGGCGCTGGAAATAAAAACTGTCGCCCGGATCGCTCACCGCGGCTGGATTTATCCGGAGGGCAGCGGGCTGGAAGACCTCCAGGACAGCCTGGCCGTGGCCGGCTGGAGGAAATTTTCCACGCCGGGGATATTCGAAATTATCTACCGGGTGATGGATTTACTGGGAGTGCCGGCGGCCGACACGGTCAGGATCACAGTCAACGATACCCTGCCTCCGCCGATCGTGGTGATAATCCGGCCCGCCTCGGATGATACCACGGTGGTTGCCGGAGACAGTATCCGCTTCGAGGGCTTTCTGGTCCCGAACCAGGCCCCGACAGTCAGCCGGACCTGGAGCTACGGGGCGGGCAGCGGGATTGCCGCTGATAGTCTGGTTCAGCCCGGCTGGCGCAGGTTTAATAATCCAGGAGTGTTCAGGGTGACATTCACGGCCAGCGACCTTTCCGGCCGCAGCTCCCAGGACAGCCTGGTAGTCCGGGTGATCGCGAATCAGCCGCCTGCGGCCTCGATCACCACGCCGACTGGAAATATCTCAATCGGTAATGGGGTGTCCCTCAACTTCACGGCCACGGACTCGGACCCTGAAAACCGGCCGCGTCTGCGCTACTGGCTCTGGGGAACAGGCAGCGGTATTACGCCATCTGCGGCCGACAGCCTGGCCAATGCGGGCTCGAGAGCATTCAATGTCAACGGGAATTTCACGGTCAGCTTCAACGTGGTGGATGACAAGGGTCTGCGCGCGGCGGATTCCCTGACCGTGACAGTCAGCAATAACCAGCCGCCCGTGGCCCGGATCAGCAGCCCCTCGGTAGATACCACAGTGGCTGCCTGGTCCCGGATGGTATTTACCTCGAACGATTCGGACCCGGATGGCTCGATTGTCGGCCGGACCTGGAGCTTCGATGCGGCCAGCGGAGTGGATGGCAGCGGAGAAACCGGAGCGGCCACCGGCCCGAAATATATCGGCGCCACCGGAACCTTCAAGATCATCCACACGGTAGTCGACAACTTTTTCGCCTCAGATGCGGACACCCTTCTGCTGACCGTGCTGGCCAACAGCCGTCCCACGGCGCTGATTGTCTCCCCGGTGGGCCTGCTTTCGATTGCCCGCGGGGACAGCCTCGACTTTTTCGGCACGGACTCGGATTCGGACGGCACGATAGCCCTGCGTGTCTGGACTTATGGCACAGGCAGCGGGCTGGCCCCGGACTCCACCTCAGCGCCGGATTACCGCAAGTTCAACACGGCCGGCAGTTTTACGGTTATCTACACTGTCCGGGACAACCTGGGCGGCGAGGTTGCCGACTCGGTGCAGGTGACAGTCGCGCCGTAAGACTCATCCTGAGACCTTGCTTGAAGACCTGCTGCTTGTCAATCCGGATTTAGAACTGCTGAAATATTAAGCCGGAACTTTGTGCTAGGGGAATATCGGTTCGTGGCAAAAAGGGGATTGGTGAATTAATAATGGTAGCGGCATTGGAGGAAGTCTATCCGGTCGGCGCTGACTTTGTAAACGATTCTATGCTCCTGTGTTATCCGGCGGGACCAGACATCCGGCCCCAGGTATTTGACGTGCTCCGGCTTACCTAAGCCGATGAACGGATTTTTTTTTATATCCTCGATAAGACGGAATATTTTCTCGGCTGTTTTTACATTTTCCTTTACCCAATAATCCAAGTCTTCGATGAATTCCGGCTGAAATACCGTATCCAATGATTAGGCCTCTATCTCCCTCTCCCGCCGCCCGCCTTTAGACAAACCCGATCTCTTTCCGCAATTCAGCTATGGACATTGGCGCGACAGACCGTTCTTCCGCGCGTTTGTAAGCCTCCAGTAATCGCTGGCGGTTTTTGGGCGACCTGAGCAGGTGAATGGTTTCCAGCATGCCCCGCAGTTCCGATTCGGGGACAAGGGCGACCGCCTCGGCATTTTTACGGGTAATAACCACAACCTCATTTTCGGAAACGACACGGTCCATAAGTTTGGCGAGATTGTTCCGGGCCTGGGTATAAGTTGTCTGAACCATTTTCACCTCCAAATCTTATTGTACAGATATCCTGTACATAATATCGGATAAATTCAAGATAAAATCAAGATGTTGCCGGGCCGCCCTCTGTCCGGGCGGATTCCAAAGAGGGCGCCGGGGAGGTTTTTAACTGGTACTGGTCGGGATGGATCATCCCCAGGCTCAGGACCAGCTTGAGGCCCTCCTCGACCGTAATATTCAGGCGATAGACCTGGCTTTCCGGCACGAGGAATATATATCCTGAGGTCGGATTGGGGACTGTGGGAACGAAGACATGAAGGACTTTTTCCATGCCCCGGCCGCTTTCCGGCGATTCGAAATCGACCCGGCGCATGCTGGTTACGAAACCCACCGCGTAAAGCCCTTTGCGCGGATATTCAAGCATCACCACCTGCTCGAAATTGCTCGGGTCCATCTGCATCAGGGCATCGCTCACCTGCTTGATCGAGCTGAAAATCGAGCCGATCAGGGGGATGCGCGCCAGCAGCCGGTCCTTGAAATGGTTGAGCTTCCCGCCGATATATGTCCGGCTCACCGCGCCGACCAGCCAGATCAGCAGGATCAGGCTGACAAATCCCACGCCGTGGATGTACTCGCCGAAAAGGCGGGCGAAATAGCGGCCGAGGATTTGGTCCAGGGCGCGGAAGAGCCAGGTTACCAGGAGAATGGTGGTGATAACCGGCAGCAGGACCAGCAGGCCCGTGGTGAGCTGGCGGCGGAATATTTTAAACAGGGTGCGTTCCGGCAATCTTTACTCTCCTGGCAAATAAAGCGAATCAGGGCCGCACTCTTGCAAGAGCGGCGCTCTGTAGAGATAGTAATAAATAGCATATAGCCTCCCGGGCCGCAAGCGCGCGGGGAAATTTGAGCTGAGGACGCAGTCAAAATGCAGCGGCCTGGAACAGTCAAATTTTTTTGCGGATAAGCTGGCTGAAAGTGGAAAAAATTTTGTCTTCGCAATAATTGACAAAGCCTGCCCGCGGCTTTATTTTGGGACTCCACGGTAGAGACATTCACCCGCCCGGGAGCGTAAATGGGTCAAGGCTACAGCGTAGTGGTCGGCATGACAATCGCATACACAGTAAGCTTTTTCGGGCTCCTGCTGGCCTATATCGTTTACCAGCGCAACCATAACCAGGATGATCTCTGGCGGGCCAGGCCCATCGGCGTCTCTTTCTTTTCGGCGGTCTACGGCTATATCCTGCCGCTGCTGCTGCTGGCGAACGCGGTCCTCACGCTGCTGATCAAATCCTTCAAAGGCTGGGATTTCAACCGTTTCATCTGGACCGATTCCGCGCTCGTCTGGCCGATTGCCGCCGGGATACTGATGTTCTGGCTGATCGGCAAGCTGTTCTGGAGGATGAAAAAGGGGGGCTATGCGGCGGCGCTGGCGATCAGTCTGGGCGTGAGCCTGGTGCTTATTTATGCAGCGGTTACCGGCATGAGCCGGGGCGATTCGGATCTTTACCGGCTGGGATCGGTGATCACCGGCCTGATCTGGCACCTCTCCTGGATGTCCTATTTCCTGCGTCTCGATATCCGCGGGCTTTTCCTGACCCGCGAAACACTCGCCTGAGCGGCAAGTTTAGCCTGATTCCATGTTGTTTGATTATTATTCCCTGGCCAAAGTACCCTTCACAGCCGGTTCGGCAAGTATTTCATGCCGCGTCTCGTGCCATGCGGCAGGGGATGAAATTTCTCTTAATGGCGCTGGCGAATGCCCGTCATTGGGGCTTTGGAGCCAGTCGGCTTGACAACTTGCCGGCGGAAAAGTAAGATTAATAGTCCCGGAGAACCGTGGGCCTTGCGCTGCCCGCCTGGCGGGCTGTCGAGTCAATGGAGACTTTCGGCCATGGAATTCAAAAAGCTGGATAATTATCGCTGGGAAATCCCGCGTTCCGGGGGTATGCGGGTGCCGGGCCTGGTCTATGCCTCCGAGAAGATGCTCGAATCGATCCGGAACGACAATGCGGTCGAGCAGGTGGCCAATGTGGCCTGGCTGCCGGGGGTGGTCGGCAGCTCGATGGCCATGCCGGATATCCACTGGGGCTATGGTTTCCCGATCGGCGGGGTGGCGGCGATGGACGCTGAAGAAGGCGTAATCAGTCCCGGCGGAGTAGGCTACGACATCAACTGCGGGGTGCGGCTGATGGCCACGGAGCTTTCCTTCGCGGAGGTTAAAAACAGGATCCGCGACTTGGTGAGCGGACTCTACCGCGATGTGCCCTGCGGGGTGGGTGAGGGCGGCGACCTGGTCCTGGAGCGCAAAGAACTGGAAAAAGTCGCCCGGGAGGGGGCGCGCTGGATGGCGGCCCATGGGTTTGCCGGCGAGTCCGATATCGAGTACTGCGAGGATGGCGGCTGTTTTCCGGGAGCGGACCCCACTGCGGTCAGTGACCGGGCCTTTCAGCGCGGGAAGGACCAGTTGGGGACCCTGGGCAGCGGCAACCATTTCGTCGAGCTGCAGGAGGTGAGCGAGATTTTCGATGAAGAAGCGGCCAGGGCTTTCGGTCTCTGGAAAGGCCAGCTGGTGGTGTTCATCCATTCCGGCTCGCGCGGTTTCGGCTATCAGATCTGCGAGGATTCGCTCAATGCCATGAACCAGGAGACAAACCGGCTGGGCTTCGATCTTCCGGACCGCCAGCTCGCTTGCGCTTATATCGAGAGCGATACCGGACGCCGTTATCTGGGCGCCATGGCCGCGGCGGCAAACTACGGCTGGGCCAACCGGCAGCTCCTGATGCACCGGGCCGCCGAATCGCTGATGCACAACCTCAAAATCCCGCCCTCGGCGCTCAAAGCGCGTCTGGTCTATGATATCGGCCACAACAATGCGAAGTTCGAGACCCATGAGGTCGAGGGCCGCCAGCGCCGGGTCCTGGTGCATCGCAAAGGCGCCACCCGCTCGTTCGGCCCGGGAAGGCCCGAGGTGCCAGCGGCCTATCGCAGCGTAGGCCAGCCGGTGCTGGTGCCCGGCGACATGGGCCGGGCCAGCTATGTGCTGGCGGGCAACCGCAAGGCGATGAACGAGAGTTTCGGCAGCAGTTGCCACGGCGCGGGCCGGGTCCTCTCGCGCACGAAAGCGATCAAGCAGGGCAAGGGCCGCTCGATCGCCCGGGAGCTCGAACAGCAGGGGATATTCGTGTTGGCCCGGGGCAGACAGACGCTGAGCGAGGAAATGCCGGAAGCTTACAAAGATGTCAACGAGGTGGTGGAGGTGGTGCATCAGGCCGGGCTGGCGCGCAAGGTGGCAAAAATGCGTCCGGCCGGGGTAGTGAAGGGCTGAGCCGTGGCGGCGGTGGGCGAGCGGTTTTCTATTCGCTGCGGTTTCCGGCAGCTCCGGCTGCCGTTTTTGTTTATTCCGGCAGTATGGAATAATCCGCGGCTTAATATCAGGGTCGGGGTCGGCGTAAGTTCTTTAAAAAGTTAAAATTCCGATAGTCTGTTGATAAAGATATTCATAGTCATTCTGGAACACCAGCCGCCGGCGGAAGTAAAAATAAGCATGAGATAGAGGCGACGGGTCCCCGGAGCCAAAAGAGACGGCTATCGATCTCCCGGCCCGGCGGCCGGAGCTGAAGGAGATTACCGATATGGCATTGGCGATACTTGCGCCCGAGGTTCTTGAAAAGATGCGGGCGGCGGATGTTCTGGTCCCAGCGCCGCTGGCTGTCAGCGCCTCGGGCAGGATCGACGAAAAGCAGCAGCGCCTGCTGACCCGCTATTATATCGAATGCGGGGCGAGCAGCGTAATTCCCGGTACGCATACCGGCCAGTTCGCCAGGGGCGACCCGGCTCTTTACCGCCACTGGTTGGAGCTTAACGCCGGGATGATCGAGCACACCGATTACCGAAAAAGGATGTTCAAGATGGCGGCGGTTGGTGGCCGGGGCGCTTTCGATATGCTGCGCGCGGCGGCCTCCGCCGGGTACGATATTGTGATGGTGGCGCCGACCGCTCTGGTCGATACGAAAGGCGCGCCGCTGGATGAAAAGGACTCGCTCAAGCTGCTCCGCGAAATGGCTGAGGTAATCCCGGTCTATGGTTTTTACCTGCAGAAAGCGGTCGGCGGAAGGGATTTCAGCGCGGATTTCTGGAGCGGGCTTTTCGAGTTCGCTTATGGCGCCAAGGCCGCTCCTTTCAGCCGTGAAAAGACCGATCAGCTCATGAACGCGGCCGTACGCAGCCCGCGGCTCGAAAGTCTGGTCATGACTACGGGCAATGATGACTATATTGTCGGCGACCTGCTGAAACAATGGCGCGATCCGCAGCGGCCCGGGAGAAAATTACTCTTCAGCGCCGGACTGCTGGGCCATTTCGCCACCGATACGGCAGCGGCCGTGCGGCTGGTCGGTAAAGTCAAGCGCTACCGCGAGAAACTCGAACGCAACGGCGGTCCCACTGAACAGGAGACCGCGGATATAATCCGCCTGGCCGGAGCGGTCACTTCGATGAATTACGCTCTTTTCGATACCGCCGACCTGCCGGGCTCCCCGCCCTTCGCCAATTGTGTTTACGGAGTGCATTACCGTCTTTCACGCCTCGGGGTGATTTGCGCCGAAACCGACATCCGCTGGCCGAACGGGAATTCGGGATTTCGGCTGGAAAAAGGCCGGCCGGGTCTCGAGGCCGAGATCGACCAGGCCTACAGCTCCCGCGGAGAGCTTACCGATGACGCCTTTCTGACGCCTGAGCTGCTCAAACACTGGAAAGCGGAACTCGAAGGGAATTGAAGGTCGGCAAAATGGCCTGGAAAAATCTAGCAAGCCTGGATTCAGTAGATCTACACGACCTGAACGAATACATGTCTCGCCCCGATGAAAGAGTGCTGGAACTGGTCGGCAGGCGCAAAGACATGGACATAGTGGTCTATGGCGCTACCGGTAAATGGATGATGGATATCACCGAGATGCTGCTGCGCGCTCTGCGAGAGACCGGGACCATGCGGCGCAAGGTGCATCTGGTGGCCCGTTTCAGCCGCGAATCGGGGGTCAGGCAAAGGCTGGCGGCTTACGATGGCTTGTACCGCATCCACCGGGTCGATTTCCTCAACCTGATGATGCACGATCTGACCCGGATCAACGCCGACTGTTCCTGGGTGATCTACGGGATCGGCTACAAGTTTCGGACTCATGAGACGGAGGAGGAGTATATCCGGCTCTGTAACCTCTACGGCAAGGTCATCCCCTCGCTGATCTTCACCTATCACAAGAAGAGCTCGGATATCGTGATGATCGGCTCGGGCAATGCCCTGCCGCCCTCGCCGATCGACGCGCAGGCTGGGGATGACTCGCCGCTCGAGCCGCTGAAAGAACAGATTTACGGAGAATCGATCAAGAACAAGGAGGAAATCCTGAAGTTCATCCTGGAGGATGATGATTCCCGGTCTTCCAGGGCGGTGATCCTGCGGGCGATGTACATGACCAACCTGATTTACGGCGGGTTGGAGAAACCAATGCAGGCCGTGCTGCGGGATCAGCCGGTGGATCTGGGAGAGGGCGGGGCTTTCAACATTATCGGCCACCGGGATGCCAGTATATATACGATACTCGCGGTCCAGGCCGCCTCGAATCCCTTGACGACCTTGAACCTGGCCGGACATACGGTCGAACTGCAGAGCGTGGCGCAGGCCGCAGCCCGGTCATTGGATAAAACAGTGAAATTCACCGGCACGCCGAAAAGGCTCCACCTGCTGGCCGATGATTCGCGGCTGAAAAAATTGTTCGGCGGCCCGGTGGATTCACTCCTGGACCTGATTGCGGCCCAGATGTACTGGATCCGGAATCAGGGCGGCTCTCTCAAGCTGGACCACAAAGTCGGACTTCCGGTCTGAGAGTTTGCGCGGCCGGTCCGGAATAGTAAGCTTAGAGGATCGTTGGATGGAAAGACGAAGCGCACGCGATGCCAGCCGGGCAGTTAATAATTGTGTTATAGCGGGAAAGCTATTATTTTTAATAACTTTAGACTCTAATTGAGAAACTATGTTCTGATACCTTTGTCCGCAGCCGCCAATGGCGGGGAATTCTTCTTCATGTTGAAAACCAGACCGAGTAACCAGGAGCTTCTCGAGCGGATCAGGGAGCTCGAGCAGGAGCTTGAGAAAAAGCGCCGAGTCGAGACGGAGCTTTCCGACTTCGAGCAGCGCTATGCCGCCGCGCTGAAAGACCTGGATAACCGGACCCGCGAAATATACGCCATCCGCTCCATTGTCAACATGCCCCAGCTTTACCTCGATGATAAGCTGAACATCGTGGGCTATTCGGGCGATTTCCTGCTCTGGACCGTGAATGTGATCGAGTACGCAAGGACCCGGACCCGGGTCAGGGCCCTGTTCAATGACGAGGATTATCACAAGATCAAGAAACACCTCGACCGGATCAAAGCTCTGGAGGACCTACCTTTTGATATAGGCAAAGAATGGCGCCTGCGTTACCGGGGTCCCGCATTAGCGGAGCGGATCGGCGAGGACTGGATCATTTACCGCGATGTGGACCGGCACTGGCGGATTGTCGAGGAGGAGGGGGTCTGCAAAATTGTCCACCATCCGCATGTCAAAGACAGTCTGGATTGCTGCATGATGTCGGCCGGGGAGTACGGAGGCGCGCGGGAGGATGTCAAACTGCGCTTCAAGGTGCGAACTTCGCGGAATGGCGAATATATCCGGGACCTGACGGCGTTTGTTTCCGGCACTTCCGGCAGAGAGGCGATCATCCCGGATATCAACGGCTACACGATTTGCCTCGGCTCGAATTATAACTCGCTGGGGCGGATTCAGAAACAGGGCGCGGATGTGGTGTCCCGCACGGAGCAGCTGGATCAGCACACCTGCTATCTGGTGGAGGTCGAGCGGACCGGAGGAAAAATCTCCCGCAGATTATGGAATCTCGACACCGGTGAGGAAAGTCCTGTCCTGGAATATGTCGATCATCATGCGATCTACGACCGGCAGAACCATATCGGCTTTTACACCTTCAGTGGTGAAGCTGAATTTTACGATGTCGAGGTTTTTACCCGGCAATCCGAGTTCGATATAGAGCAGTTCAGGCTGCCTTTTCACATCGAAGCCGAGATTCGCGACCCGAAACTGGCCGGCCGAATTTTCGGGATCAAGTACGCCAGGCATGAAATCCTTGGCCGGCCTCTTCATACGCTCATACTGGAAGACATCACCGAAAGAAAGAAAAGCGATGAGGCTTTGCGGGAGAGCGAGGAAAAGTTCAGGAAGCTCTGGGAGGAGGGCCGGGTCGCCCGCTCCACCACCACCGTGGAGGGTAAGTTCATCGATATCAACCCGGAGATGCTGAATCTGTTTGGCTATAAGCCGGAGGAAATCCAGCGGGTAAACGCGTTTGACCTGTACGTCAATCCCGAGGACCGGAGAGCATACCTCGAAGTGCTGAAAAATCGTGGATTTGTCCAGGATTACGAGATAAAGTTCAAGAATAAAGACGGCAGGCAGATGGATTGCCTCGTCAACTCCAATCTCCACCGGGACAAAAACGGAGCGGTATTCTGCATCCAGGGCAGCATCCACGATATTACCGAGCGCAAGCGGATTGAAGCGCAGCTGAAGGAGTCCCAGAAGATGGAGGTGATCGGCAGGCTGGCCTCCGGCGTAGCTCATGAGGTCCGCAACCCGCTCAATGCCATTCTGGCGATCACCGAGGCTTTGATCCAGGAAATAGGCGAAAGCCCTGAGTACAAACCCTACCTGGACCACATCCGGACCCAGGTGGACCGGCTCTCCACCCTGATGAAAGACCTGCTCGAGCTGGGTAAGCCCCTGAAAAAAGATAACCTGCTGCCCTGTTCAGTCAGAGAAATCTGCGCCGAGGCGATCGAGCTTTGGGGGCAGTCCGCCGGGGGAGAAGGTGCCGGAAGAATTTCTCTCCGGGACAAGAGCCCGTCGGTCCGGCTGCTCGTGCAGGGTGACAGCTCCAAGCTCAAGCAGGTGCTGTTCAACCTGTTCGAGAATGCCGTACAGCACAGCCCCGAGAACAGCGGGATTACCGTGGAAATAAACGACCCGGGGGATGGGCAGGTCTGCATGAAGGTCAGCGACAAAGGGACCGGCATTGCGCCGGAGATCATGCCCGAAGTATTCAAGCCGTTTTTTACCACGCGGGCGCGTGGCTCGGGCCTCGGCCTGAGCATCGTGAATAATATCGTCGAAACCCACGGCGGCAGGATCAAGCTGGTCAACAACGATCCCCCGCCCGGATTGACTGTGGAATTATACCTGCCACGCTGCGAGGATAACGCCGGATGAAGAGACACCTGCTGCTGGTCGATGACGACCCGAGCATTCAATTCGGCTTTTCCAGATATTTTACCAGGGCCGGTTACGGGATAAATACGGTTTCCACTCTGGCCGAGGCGCGGGAGGCCGTGACCGCGCAGCGTTACGATGCGGTGCTGCTCGACCTGATGCTGCCGGATGGCAAGGGCGTGGAGTGGATCGGGGAGGTCAGGGAAAAATTCCCAGGCACGGCCCTGGTGGTGATCAGCGGACATGGCGATGTTCCCGCAGCCGTGGACGCGATCCAGCGCGGGGCTGACAATTTCCTCACGAAACCGGTCAGCCTGGAGGAATTGAAAGTGATTATCGAAAAGAGTCTCGAAGTTGGCTCGCTGCGCCGGAAACAGCTTACTTCACAGCGTTTGAGCAAAAAGATCGATCCGTATTTCGGCGAAAGCGCGGCGATGAAGAAAGTTTTGGAGCTGGCCTCCCTGGCCGCGGAGAATGAATCGAGCGTGCTGATCATGGGGGAAACCGGGTCCGGAAAGGGCCTGCTCGGACGCTGGATCCACGACAGGAGCGCCAACAGCTTATCCGCGTTTATCGAGATTAACTGCTCGGGGCTCAAGGGCGATCTTTTCGCCAGCGAGCTTTTCGGCCACGCCAGGGGAGCTTTTACCTCGGCCTCCCAGGATAAGCAGGGGCTGATCGACGTGGCGGATGGCGGCACGCTGTTTCTGGATGAAATCAGCGACATGCCCCTGACCGTCCAGGCGGAATTTCTCAAGGTCATTGAGGAGAAAAATTACCGCCGCCTGGGCGAGGTGACCATACGCCGGAGCGAGTTCCGGCTGATCTGCTCCACCAACCGGAACTTGCTGGAAAAGACGCAAGACGGCAGCTTCCGCCAGGACCTGTATTTCCGGATCAATGTTTTCCCGATCCATATTCCGCCGCTGCGCCAAAGGCTTGAAGACCTCCCGGGGCTGGTGAACTCCCTGCTGAATTCGCTGGGCTATCAAAGCGCCGGAGTCGAGGAGAGCGTGATGCGGCTGCTCGCTTCCTATTACTGGCCGGGCAATATCCGGGAACTGCGAAACGTGCTCGAGCGGGCACTGCTGCTGGCCCGCGGCGGCCCGCTGAAGCCGGCTGATTTCAGCGGGCTGGAATCTCAGCCGGTCCGGGACTTCCCCACGGATAATATCCTCAATCTGGAGGAAATGGAAAATCTGCATATTAAGTCGGTTCTCGACCGTTTCGGCGGCGATACCAGAAAAACCGCGGAAATTTTGAATATTTCTCTGGCCACTTTATACCGCAAGCTGAAGAAAATCTCCAGGGATTGACCCGGGACTGAAAGGTCGCCCTCGGCTTGGAATTCTCCCCGGAATCGGCAATTTAGAAATCCGGCATTCTCCGGATTCTCATAAACGAAAAGAACATTTGCAAATATGAGAATCCGGCATACCCCCTTGGCAATATTATCTTTTTATATTTCAAGTACTTAGTCGCTATCTGGATTGTGGCACTTTTCTTGTATTAGATGTCTGAATCCAAGAAGCCCCCCTGGTTTTTCAAAAGGATGTTCCTGATGGCCAAACGCATTCTATTGGTGGATGATGAATCCGCGGTGCTGTTCGCCTATAAAAAGGTGCTCCAGCGCCAGGAGTTGATCGTAGATGCGTCCGGCACAAAAGAGGAAACTCTTGAATTACTAAAAAAATACAGGTATGATGTAGCTATTCTTGACTTGCGCCTGGGCGGAGAAAATTGCGAGGAAGGCTTCGAGTTAATCAGCCATATCAAAAATAAATCTCCCGAGACTTCGATTATAATGATCACCGCCTTCGGTAATCAGGAGATCCGGGAGCAGGCCTTCAGTCTGGGCGCCGACAATTACTTTGAAAAACCGGTTTCCACTCATATTATCCGGGAAGCCTTGCAAAAGGCGGGCATACAAATCCCGGAAAACGACAGCGCCAACGGCAGGTTGAAGATATCGGCGTCAAATCTTCCGGCGGACTAGCGGCTCTGTCCGCCCGATCGGGTAATCCTTCCCATCCGGAAACGGGCTTTTTTATTGACGAAATCGAAGTCCGTGCCGGATGCTTTTTAGTACAATGGTTGTAGCTCTGCGAAAGGAGGTACAGTCTAACGCTACTCTGGTTCGAATGGTTTTTTCTCGAGCCCTTGATCCGAATACTTGAGCTGCGGGAGGCTTGCCTATGAAATGAATTCAGCACCCGGAAATCAACGGTTGCAAAATTTCCAATTTCATGTGGGGGATTTTATGCAGCAAAAATCGTTTATTCAGAATGCAGCGGTCATCTTGGCTTTCGTGGCGCTGCTGGCAACCAATGTCATGGCCCAGCTTACCACCTCCAAGGTGGAAGGCACTGTCCGGGATAAGGATACCGGTCAGCCCCTGGTGGGCGCCCAGGTGCTAATTGAAGGCACGCGTCTGGGTAACGTAACCAACAGTGATGGTTACTACTTTATCCTTAACGTCCCGCCCGGACAGAGGGACATCACCTTCTCCTTTACCGGATACCAGACAGTCACGATCAAGGGAAGCCTGCTGCTGGCCGGTCAGACCTCGACGGTCAATGCCGAGCTGAGTTCCTCGGTCGTTCAACTGCAAGGCATTACGGTTGAGGGTGAAGCTGAAGTGCTGATGCCGCGCGACAATACGGCTACCAAACAGCGTTTGACCGCAGAAACGATCAATGAGACCCCGGCGACAAGGCTCGAAGACATGATGATCCTCGAGGCCGGTGTCCAGATCGGTGGACGTGACGCGTTGGACCGCGGCCTGCGGATTCGCGGCGGCCGCCTTGGTGAGGAAGGCGTGGTGGTCGATGGTGTTATGGTCCGTAACTACACCGCCGACCCCTTCTCGAGCGGCCAGGGCTGGATTATGGAAATGGAGCTCGGCTCGCAGGGCCAGGACAACACCCCGCTGGAGTTCTCCTCCCAGTCGGTCGAGCAGGTGGACATCATCACCGGCGGTTTCCAGGCCGAGTATGGTAACGCTCAGTCCGGTATCGTCAACATCGTGACCAGGGAAGGCGGAGCCCAGTACAAGGGAACGGCCCGCATGGTCTCGGACATGATCAACCCACGTACCGCGGATTTCGGGTACAACCAGCTCCAGGGCAGTATCGGCGGTCCGGCTCCGTTGATCAAGAACCTCTACTTCTTCGGCTCGGGTGAAATCCAGGGGACACAGGACAGGACCCCGACGCATGAAGATGAGGGATTCCGGGGAGTCAACCAGACCTTCGTTGACCGGCTGAACCATGCCGTGCGCAATGACCCGGTCCTGGGCGCGCAGAATCCAGCTTACACCCTGGATATGTTCAAGGTGGGTAAGGAATTCTATGCGGGAAAGACCGGCGGACTCTCTTCGCTGTTCTCTCCGGCCAACCCGGTCCGGCTGCCCACCAACTGGCAGGACCGGAGCCTGGTAACCGGCAAGCTGACTTATTCTCCGATCCAGAAAGTGA
>MFIX01000225.1:0-3382 GCA_001780825.1 Candidatus Glassbacteria bacterium RIFCSPLOWO2_12_FULL_58_11
CTTTTCCAGACTAAGCTACGGATCGTGGAGAGCTTTATCCGGCTGGAGCAGCTCGACGAGGCGGAGCAGCTCTGCAATGAGCTCCTCTCCGGCCAAGAAAACCAGGCCGAACGCAGCGGAGCCGTACTTCTGCGGGCCGATCTCTATTTTTACCGCGGCGAGCCGGACAGCGCGGCTCTGGCTTATCTGGAATTCGCCAGGCTGAGCCTGGGCGGCGGGCAGGCCAATGATGCCCTGGAGCGGGTTTACCTGGTCCAGAACGACCGCAGCCCGGAAACCAAAATCAGCCGGCTGGTCGGCCAGGCCCTGTACCAGGCGCACAGCGGCGACCTCCAGCAGGCGGCCGGCATATTCTCCAACTGTCTGCGGGAAGTCCAGGATTCGCTGTACAGGGCGCAGATTATTTACCAGATGGGAAAAATGTACGAGACGGCGAAGGAGTATTCCCTGGCTCTGGGCGTATTCAGCCAAATGGCTCAGGCTTACCCGCAGGACCATTTGACTCCCCTGGCCGAGCTGCGGATGGGCCTGATTTTGCTCGATGCTGTGCAGGATACGGTCGGAGCGCGTAAACACTTCGAGAAAGTGGTTTACGAATACCCGCCGGGCGTGGCCACTCCCCAGGCCCGGCGTATATTGCGCACTCTGGAAAATGATAAGTTGTGATATAATGTGGTTATCAATTGCGTTCTTGAGGCTTAAGTGACAAGTACCGCCAAAAAATTATCCATGTTGGCAATCGCCTTGTCGTTCTTGTTCAGTGGCGCTCTGCGGGCCGAGATCCTGGTGCCGATGGACCTCACGCAGAACGATCACCTGAAAGCTTATGGCCTGGCTTACAAGGTGCTAAAGACCGGTGCGAGCGTGGAGTGGCTGTTGAATTACCGGGGAGGCGCGTTCCTTTTTGCGGAAAATGAGGCCTATGAGCGTCAGGCCAGGCTGATGGGAGTGTCCTTCGAGCGGGTCGCTCCGGACCAGGTTCAGGCTCTTCACGGCCAGATCGAGCAGGAAAACATGGAGGTGGTGCTCCTGGAGAAAGCGCCGCGGGTGGCGATCTACACTCCGCCGAACAAATCTCCCTGGGATGATGCGGTGACCCTGGCCCTGACCTATGCTGAGGTGGACTACGACAAAATCTGGGACAGCGAGGTCCTGGATGGCAAGCTTAATGAGTATGACTGGCTCCACCTGCACCACGAGGATTTTACCGGCCAGTACAGCAAATTTTATATCGGCTATGCGGGGCGCGACTGGTACGAGGATGAGATCGTCAGGAATGAGGAAATAGCCCGGCGTTACGGTTATGATAAGGTCTGGAAACTGAAACATGCGGTTGCCCGCCGTATCGCCGATTATGTGCGCCAGGGTGGCTTCCTGTTCGCCATGTGCCTGGCCAGCGAGACGCTGGATATCGCCCTGGCCGCCCAGGATGTCGATATCGTGTCGCCGGAAGTGGATGGCGACCCCATCGATCCGAATGCCGGACAGAAGCTGGATTTCACCAACACCCTGGCTTTTCAGAACTTCCGGGTGGAGCTCAACCCGATGATTAACTCCTTCTCCGATCTCGACGGGCATCAGGTGAACAACCCGCCCCTGCGCCAGCCGCTGGGCTATTTCCAGATTTTCAATTTCGCCGCCAAGTACGACCCGGTCCCAAGCCTGCTGACCCAGGATCATACGGATTTTATCAAGGATTTTTACGGCCAGTCCACCAGCTTTCTCCGGCGGACTCTCAAAGATGCGGTCACCGTACTGGCTTTCGAACAGGATAAGCCCTGGGTGAAATATATCCACGGCAATGCCGACAAAGGCTTCTGGACTTTTCTCGGGGGCCATGACCCGGAGGACCCGGAGCACCGGATCGGCGACCCTCCGCCAAAGCTCGAACTGCATAAGAATTCGCCTGGGTACCGCTTGATTCTCAATAATCTGCTGTTCCCGGCGGCTAAGAAAAAAGAGCTGAAAACCTGATTGAGAATAGCGGGAATAATAAATATTGAAAGGTGACAAACTGTTGAAATTAGCTACGATCCTGGGCACAATCGGCGCCTCCTCAGGCCGCGGGCCGGCTCCCCGCACCGAGGTCACCGGTCTGGCCGCGGATACCCGCAGTCTTCGCCGGGGGGAATTATTTTTCGCCATCGGCGGCTCGCGCGCGGATGGTCACACTTTTCTGGAGCAGGCGCGTCAAAAGGGCGCGCTCGGCGCAATCGTGTCCCGGCTCGACCAAAGCTGCCCGTTGGACCAATATGTCGTGCCGGATACCCGGGAGGCTCTGGCGCTTGCCTCCTGCGAATTCTACGACAACCCCTCGGAGAAGTTTCCGCTGACCGGGGTTACCGGGACCAATGGCAAGACTACCGTGGCCTTTCTGGTGCGGGCCATTCTGGAGGCCCAGGGAGTGAAATGCGGACTGCTGGGGACAATCCAGAATATCCTGGGAGAGAATCAGATCGAGCCGAGCGAGCTGACCACGGCGCAGTCGAACCGGATCCAGGGCTGGCTGGCCCGGATGTTCGACAACGGCTGCCGTGGGGCGGTCATGGAGGTCAGTTCGCACGGACTGGACCAGAAACGCAGCCTGGGCTGCCGGTTCGAGGTCGCGATATTCATGAACCTGACTCCGGACCATCTCGACTATCATAAAGACATGGAGAGTTACTTCGAGGCCAAAAGCTTGCTTTTCAAGTACCTGGGCAATCACGGCCGTGCGGTTATCGGCTGGGATGACCCCTACGGGGCCCGTCTGGTGGAAAAGATCAGCGGGCCGAAAATCACTTTCGGCCGCCGGGAGAAGAGCGATATCCGTATCCTGAGCTGGGCGCCGCGGCCGGAAGGCTCGCAGGTCGAGCTCTCGGTTTTCGGGAAAAAGATCGCCGCCGCCTTACCGCTCCTCGGCAGCTTTAATGCGCAGAACGTGGCTGCAGCGGCAGGAGCGGCTACCGCTCTGGGAATCTCGGCGCTAAGACTGGAGGAGGCCCTGCCGGCCCTGCAACCGGTGCCCGGAAGGATGGAGCCGGTGAACGCCGGCCAGCCGTTCAGAGTACTGGTGGACTACGCCCATACCCCGGATGCGCTTGAAAAGGCGCTGCTGGCGGCGCGCGAGCACACCGGGGGAAGGCTCATTTGCGTGGCCGGATGCGGCGGCGACCGCTACCGTCTGAAAAGAGGTCCGATGGGCCGGATCGCGGCGACCCTGGCCGATTATGCGGTAATTACCTCGGATAACCCGCGCAGCGAGGACCCGCTGCTAATCATCGAAGCCATAGTCCAGGGGGCGGTGGAAGCGGGCCGCAAAGAGGGGCGGGATTTCGAAGTGCAGCCGGACCGGAGGCAAGCGATCCGCCGGGCGCTGGAGCTGATGCGGGAGCGGGATTCC
>MFIX01000225.1:3411-13105 GCA_001780825.1 Candidatus Glassbacteria bacterium RIFCSPLOWO2_12_FULL_58_11
CTACCAGATTCTCCCGACCGGGAAAATCCATTTCGACGACCGCGAGGTAGCGCGGGAAGTTTTGCGCGATCTAGGATTTAAATGAGAATTGTCAAAATCGTAAAAATTATTTAAATTTACTAGTAATCATTCTAACATCGGTACAAAGGAGGTTTGCATGTCGTACTCAAATTCCAGGTGGAAAAAATCATCTTCTTTTTTCCTTACGGCTTTGTTCCTGGCGGCGGCCCTTTTCATTTCCTGCAACAGCACCGCGGATAATACTTTCGATGTCTTCCAGGGACCAACCGGAAGCGGAAACACGGACAATACCGATGGCGGCACTGCAAAGCCCGCCCTGATGTCGGTTTGGGATGTTTACAGTGTTTCCTACACGGATAACAATGGTGTTCTCTCTAGCCACCAGAAACCGAACGTCGAGGGCAAACTCCAGTTCTCGGAGGCATTCACTGTCAAGGTGAAAGTAACTAAGTTCAATCTAGACCTGGACCTCAAAGGCCAGTACGAAATCAGCAGTAATACCGTAACAATGACCAACTCGGATGGAAAACAGTACATATCGACGTGGAAGGTCGACGGAAACAATCTGGAGTTTAGCTGGGGCGCTGGCAGCGAATATACCTTCTTCGCAAATCATTGATTTGAGGTATTCAGTCGGTCCCGGATGGCTGTTTATGATTACGGAAATCTGTAGATAATATCGCGAGACGAAATAGCAAACGCGCAGGAAGGTGAAGTCCTCTGCCTGCGCGTTTTGACTTACGGGCCTTTACGGCGCCTCGAAATATCGAGACTTCGATCGGCTACTTAATTGAACGTCATTTGGCTCCGCCCGGCTGGTTCTCATCCAGGAACTCGCCGCTCAGGTTGCCCTCCATCCGGTTGTCATTCAGGCTGACCTTGCCCGCCCCGCGGACGACATATACGCCATAGCGCTGGCTGCGCTCTCCGCTCTGGCGGTCATCGCCGATCCGGTTGTTCTCCAGAACTATGTCCCCGGCATAAGGTTCGACATAGACGCCGTACCCGCGCTTGGCATCTCCATTATCCAGGATCGTGTTGTTCCGGAAGACATTCCGGTGGCCGCTGAGCTTGAAAGTCTCGTTACGGAAATACACTCCGCTGAATCCGTTGTTGCGGATCGTGTTGTTTGCGAACAGGTTGTCCGTGTCCTTATGCCCGATCGAGATCCCGTAGTTGCCGTTGTTTTCGATCACATTATTGGTGAAATGCCCGTAACGGACGCGCCAGCAGAGGAAGAACCCGATGCTGTCGTTATTGTGAAAGTGGCTGTCCGAAATCTGCGCGTGCGGACTGCCTGTACCGGGATGGATGCCAAAGTTGGTATTGCCGTAGGACTCGCAGTTCTGCACCTGGATGTTGTCGGTGATCTGGAACGAGATGCCATCGCCATTGTAATTGCGGGCCACGCAGTTGCGGATCGTGCAGTCGGTGGACTGGTAGAGGTAGATCGCTCCGCCCCGGCAGCCGTCGATAAAATACGGGTTTTCCGCTTTGTTACCATCCACGGTGATCCCCTCGAAGGTGACGTTTTTCACCCCGATGCCGCAGAGGATCGGAAACTTGCTCTCCACCCTGGCATTCTTGGTCTCATAATCGTAGTCGCGCAGGGTCCGGTCCTTCAAACGGATCGTGTCCCCGCTCATTGAAGCGATAGAGGTGACTGTAATCGCCCAGTCGCCGCTGTAGTTGTCATCCCCGACGGAAATTCCCATGCCCGGCTTGAATTTTTCCGGCTCGGCCAGGACCAGGACATCCTCGCCGTAATCGCCGCCATCGACGACCTTGCTGGCCGGACCCGGCCCTTTGAGCAGGATGGTCTCGCCGGGCGTGCCCCGGACCACCACATCCGAACAGGGAATGAACAGGCTGTTGTCCATCCGGTAGGTTCCGGGACCGATTACCAGCGTGTCCCCGGGCTTGAGCATATCGGCCGCTTGCTGCAGGGCAATATTATCCGCGCCGATCACCTCCGCCTGGCCGGACTGGGCCACGCGGATTGTTTTGGCGGCGGCCGGAGAGTTCGCGGCCTGCTCCTGCGGGCCGCAGCCTGTGGCGGCGAGTGCGGTGAACACGAAAACAGTGGCGATCAGGGACGCGAGGGTGGTGCTCATTTCTGGCCTCCGGATTGAAGCGGTTCGTTGCCTCAAACGCTGTTTCAACGGGAAAGCACTAGTGGAATCGCCTTAGAGATAGCTTTAAGTGATATTTATATTTTATTCAAGATTATAATATTACGAATAGTAAAATTATTGATTATTAAGCGGCGGAAACATACTGAACGGATAGATACAGGCAGTCTTCCGGCTGCCCTCGGCCGTGCCGCTGCTGCGCCCTACGGAGAGTTTAATGCAATGGATATTATCCCGCAACATTTTACTTAGCAAAGCAGGCGGTGGAGATAGCTCGGGGCTTTGCTTATTCCTCTCCGGCGGTGGTTCTTCTCAACAAGGAGAATAGACCCCGCAGCACTTGCCGGTCCATGATTCTGAAGGCGAACAGGCCGGCCAGGAACAAGACCGAAAAAAGCAATTCGGCCGGGGCGCTTGACCCGGACAGTACGGCGCCGGCGAAACAAAGGCCGGTCAAAACTCCGAGGCGAAGCAGTTTAGCCCATTCGTAGGTCACTGGATAGAGCCGCCTGGTCAGGTAGTACAGCAGGGCCACCTGGAGCAGATATGCGAAAAGCGTGGCCCAGGCGGATCCCAGCATGCCCAGCGGCGGGATCAGTATAAAGTTGGCCGCGATATTGAACAGCGCCGCCGCCCCCGTAGTCCAGGCGTAATAGTCCGTGCGGCCTTTGAGATCGCAGCCGACAGACAGATTGATATACGCGCCGTAGAATATGTAACTGACCATCACCACCGGGATGACCCGCAGGCCCGGCCAGTAGCTTTCCTGGATCAGGTGGTAGCCGAAGAAGCTGAGTTTGACCAGATTGTCGGCGAAAAAAGAAATCAGCAAAAAGAGCAGGCAGAGGGCCACGATGGTCAAGGTCATGATCCTGGCAAAAGTCTCCCGGGCTCCCTTTTCGGCGGCGGCCCGCACCAGGAAGGGCTTCCAGGCCAGGGTGAATGCGGCCACCGCCAGGTTGGCCACCGCCGCGAGCTGGTAGCCCGCGCTGTAATAGGCCACCACCGCGGCACCCATCAGGCGATCGAGGATCCAGCGGTCGGCGAGATCGAGAAGGTTCTTGCCCAGGCTGCTGAAAATGATCGGGAAGCCGAAAGCGAAATAAATCCGGAAGGCCCGGGAATCGAAGGCCGCGCTCAGGTTATTTTTCAGGAGCGGAATGAAAAATATCAGTACCGCCCCCGAGCCGACCGCATTGGCGATAAGCACCCCGGTCATCCCGGAGTGCCTTGCGCCGAGCAGGTAAACCACCAGGATGGCATAAATCACGACCTGCAGGCTCATGCCGGACACATAGGCCAGCGGCCGGTTCTCGGCCCGCAGCAGGCTGTAGGGGAGGGTGCTGAGCGAGTCGAACCAGAGGATCAGCGCCGCCAGCCGGATCAGGCCGGCATCCCCGGGCAGCGGTTCGGCGAAATAGACAGCGGAGAGGCTGCCGGCGGAGAGAAAGACGGCCAGGCTGCCGAGCGTGCTGATCGCGAGAAGGGGCCAGAAGTGGGAGCTGAATACCAGGCGCTTGTCCGCGGCCCCTATCAGGTAGCGCACCAGGGAATTGCCCATGCCGAAGACCAGGAAAAGCTGGAGCAGCCCGATCAGCACGTAAGCCAGTTTGTAATGGCCGAATTCTTCCGGGGGCAGGAGGTTGCTGAGCACCGGCAGCAGGAGCAGGCCCATGCTGCGGGCCACGACGCCGCTGATACCGTAGAGCGCGGTCTCCCGGACCAGCGAGCGGATGGAGACTGGGGACATGAACGGCTCGGATCGCTTATCGGATTTTTATCGTGGCCAGGCTCAGGAGCATCAGAATTATGCCGACGATCCAGAATCGTACCACGACCTTGGTCTCGGCGATCCCGAAATGCTGGTAATTATGATGGATCGGCGCGCGGTGGAAGATTCTGCGGCCCAGCAGACCGATCCCGATCTTTTCCTGGATCAGCACCGAGGCTCCCTCGGCAACGAATATGCCCCCGGCCAACAGGAACAGAAACTCGTGTTTCAGCATAATCGACACTACCGCCAGCACTCCGCCGAGCGCCATTGAGCCTGTGTCGCCCATGAATACCTGGGCCGGGAAAGCATTGAACCATAAAAAGCCCATGCCGGCGCCTACCAGGGCGGCCAGGATTATCGACAACTCACCGCTGCCGATAATGTGAGTAAAAAGCAAGGTCTTGGAATAGATGGAGTTGCCGATAATGTAAGAGAAAAGTCCGTAAACCCCGGCGGTCAGCGAGGCCGGCACGATCGCCAGCCCATCAAGCCCATCCGCGAAATTCACCGAGTTGCTGATCGCCAGTATTACGAAAACGCCGAAGGGCAGGTAGAACCAGGAAAGGTCGAGCACCGGGAATTTGTAAAATGGCACTTGAAGAAAGAATTTGTAATTTTCCGGAGTCACCGCGCCGGCGTCCTGGAGCAGCCTGATCCTCTCCGCGGACAGGGGACTGGTATAATCGTTAAGGTAGAATATCATGAATACGATGGCGAAAACGGTCTGCAGGCCCAGCTTGGTGACCTGGCTCAGGCCCATCTGGCTATCTTTGTGCTTTACTTTAAGATAATCATCGTAAAAGCCTATACCGCCAAACCATATCATAGCTGCCACTACCCACTGCACAAAGGGATTGGCCGGATCGCTCCAGAGAAAGATGGCCAGCAAAACCGCCCCGACGATCAATGTCCCGCCCATGGTCGGGGTGCCTCGCTTGCTTTCCGGATCCATGAACCCGTAGTCGTGGAGGGTGTCTTTCGCTCCGTGAAGGTAGAGATAGCGGATCATCCGGTTGCCCAGCAGCAGGATCAGCAGGAAAGCGGTCATCGCGGCGAGAATCGAGCGGAAGGAGATATAGCTGGCCAGGCGGGTCCAGTCGAAACCCCGGACCGGCTCGAGTACATATTTGCAAAGGTAGTAAATCATTTCCGGTCCCGCCTTTTCATTGAGTTGATCCCGCAGGGTTGGCGTCGCCGCCGCGCAGACGGTGGATCCGGTTGAGCGAATTTTTTAAGGGGAACGTGGGAATGAAATCGGTGCAGGTCGGAATCAAATCTTCCAGGCTCTTGAGTCCCGGATCGCCGGCGGAAATAACTCCGCGCTCCAGCAGGTGGACCGCGGCTTTCAACAGCGCCTGGCGGATACGCCAGTTGGGGTGAAAATTGAAGCGCCGCATCCGCTCCAGGAACCCCGCATCCGGGGCAACCGCCCCGAGAGCCTCCAGACAGGTCCAGCGCACCTCCAGCGAGCGGTGGGCCAGGTTGGCCTCGAGCGCCCGGACCAGGGCCGCGCTCGGGCCGCACTTGTCCCGGAAATGAATCAGCAGCAGGGCGGCCTGGACCCGGACCTCATAGTAGGGGTCCTCGCTCAGGGCGGAAAAGACCAGACCGGATAGCGCCTCATCCCACACACCAAGCTGGCCCAATGAAAACAGCGCGTTGCGCCGGATAAACCCCACCTGGCTGAAGTCTTTCCCCAGCAGCCTCTTGTAGAGCGGCGCCGGGACGCGGTCTCCGGCAATCGAGATCAGCAGATCCCGGCGCTCGCGATGCAGGGTCAAGCCGGCCAGCTTGACACCGATGTTGCGCACAGGCCAGCGCCGGTCGGTCAAAAATATGTCCGCGAAATAACGCAGGAGCTGGATACTGGGATATTTCTCCAGTGCTTCAGGATCGAGCCGCCCCACGTTTTTCTGGACATAGGCCAGCACCCCGGCCGGGGAGAGCCCGGCCAGTTTGACCGCCTCATCACTCTGCCAGCCGTCCGGGGCCGCTTTTATCCTCCGCGGCCCCAGGCGGATCCCCTGAAGCTCATCGCCTACCGACCGGACAAAAACCTCCATGTCGGCCGCCCCGTTTACGCTGAGGGCCGCCCGGGACATCCTTTCCAGGGTCTCCCGGTCGGCGAGAAGGGCTTGGATCCGTGCGGCAAGCTGGGCTCCATCGATGAACGCCCCGGCGCCGCCCTCGCCATCAGCCACCGGCCGCTCGAGGATAACCTCGCAGACCCCGGCCCTGGCCATAGCCAGGGCATTGACCGCCTGATGCTCGCCCGCCAGGCTCGATTTCGGGATAATCAGCGCCGGCTTGCCGCAGCGGCAGATTTCGTTAAGCGTCCCGGCCCCGGCCCGGCAGACCAAAAGATCGGCGGCGGCGTAATAGACCTGTATCTCGGTGATAAAGTCGCGGGGATGGTAGCGGGCCAGCTGCTCCAGGTCCAACTTTAGCTCAGCGACCCTGGCGGCAGTGTCCTTTACCGCCGAGTAATTAGGCGCTTTCAGATTGCCGGTCCCGTGAAACACCTCGACCAGCGGGTCGGCAAGCAGCGCGGGCAGGGCATCCACGATCGCCCGGTTGATCGATCGGGCTCCCTGGGAGCCGCCAAATACCAGCAGCACCTTGGCCTCGGCCGGCAGCCCCAGCTCTTTCCGGGCCTCCAGGCGGTCCCGAGGCGCGAACTGCCGGCGCACGGGATAACCGGTGAATTCCACCCTGGAGAGAGGAAAATAACGCTCCGATTCGAGAAAGGAGATCCAGACCCGATCAGCCCAGCGGCTGATCAGTCGGTTCCAGCGGCCCGGAGCATAGTTCTGTTCATGAATGAATATCCGCACCTTGGCCAGCCCGCAGCGCCGCAGGATGACAGCCGCCAGAACCGCGGGCACGCTGGCATACCCGCCGGTGCCGATTACCGCCGCCGGCCTGAACTGAAGATGAATTACCAGGGCCTGGCAAAGGCCGATCAGCATTTTCAGCGCAGGGAGCAGAAACCGCAGCCCCGGCTTGCGCCCGGCCAGACCCTCGCTCGCCACGAATTTGATTTTGTAGCCGAGTTGGGGCACTATGTTTTCCTCGGCCCTCCCGCGGACCCCCAAATAAAGGAAACGGGCGTCCTTAAAATGCTGCTTGAGCGCCTCCGCGATGGCCAGCGCCGGGTACACGTGGCCCCCGGTGCCGCCGCCTGTCAGGATGAAATTCACCTGTCGATCCGATCCGGACAAATTGAAAATTATTGACTGATTTTACCGCTGCAATAATACTTTCTAACAAATTGGTAGTCAAACTATATTTTAACTTACGTCCGGTCATCTTCAGTCAGGATTTGGCTTTCATGCTTATTCTTCTGTTTTCCGAAAGCCTGCCAAATCCGAAAACTTGACAGTAGATTTTTTCCCGGATCAATTTTAAATTCTATTCAGCGGTTATCCCTCCCCAGGTAAAAACAGGACCGGGACCACCGGCGGTAATCAAGCGGTTCATTTTTGATTAAATTTTCCAGTCCGCGCCGCAAAACCTGTCGATGAAATCGGGCAGCGCCGGCAGGTATCGCTCGTTCTGGAAGGATGTACGGGCTCATGGAATATCTGCAAGAGCTCAGGAGTGCGGGTCTTGGAGTTCGCTGCTTACGGTAAAACCGGAGTGAGGCTCAGCCGACTTGCTTTCGGCGGGATGCGGTTCGCTGAACCGCGCAACGTGGAAAAGATGGCGGAGGTGGTGCTGGCGGCCGCCGGGGAGGGTATCAACTACTTCGATACGGCGCCCGGTTACTGCGCGGACATGAGCGAGAAGATTATCGGCCATGCGGTCCGGCAGCTTCAGCGCAGCGGAAACCGGTTTTACCTGTCCTCGAAAACGAGCAAATCCGATGCCGAGGGCGTGCGGCGCGATCTGAGTAAAAGTCTCGAGCGCCTCGGAGTGGACTGCCTGGATTTCTACCACTGCTGGTACATCCTGAGCCTCGAGGGCTGGGAGCGCCGCAAGAGCGGTGGAGCGGTGGATGCCCTGCTCGCGGCCCGCGAGCAGGGGTTGATCTCGCATCTGGTATTCAGCACGCACCTGCCCGGCGAGGAGATTGTCAAGGTTATCGACGAGGATATTTTCGAAGGGGTGACCCTGGGTTACAATGCGGTCAATTTCCCTTACCGCGAGGCGGGTATCAAAGCGGCAGGCCGCGCGGGGCTCGGTGTGGCGGTGATGAATCCGCTGGGCGGCGGGATAATCCCCGAGAACCCGGCGGTATTCTCCTTTATCAAGAGCCACAGCCGTCAATCCATGCCCGAGGCCGCGCTCGACTTCCTCTGGTCTCATGCTGAAGTAACTACCGCCCTGGTGGGTTTCAGCAATATCGAACAGGTGAAAGAAGCTTCTGCGGCCTGGAAAAAATTCACACCCGGCCGCAAGCTGGACCTCGAAAAAATAAAGGGCCACATCGAGGCCTCTTTCGACCAGCTCTGCACCGGCTGCCGCTACTGCAAGGATTGTCCTCAGGGTATCGAGGTCTATAAATACATCGAAGCCTACAACCACCTGATGCTAAAAGGCGGGGAGAGCCTGTACGACCGCCTGAAGTGGCACCACGGGGTGGATGGAGTCGAAGCCTTGAATCTTTGCAGCGCCTGCCGGGAATGCGAAAAGGTATGCACCCAGCACCTGCCGATCCTGGAGCGTTTCGAGGAGATCAAGCGGGTTTACGGCCACTCCGCGTAAGCTGTTTCAGATGTATCTCTGCTTCAGAACATATTAAAAGTTTTTACATCCCCGGCCCGGATAAGCCGGATTATAAAATCAACCAGAAAAAAACAGGGAAAGACCCGAAAGGGAGATTAGAATGCCGGATATCGCCAAATCCTTAATCGATTGCGCATTTGAGCCATTCCACTCGAAACGGATCGATCTGCCCGGCCGCCTGGTCCGGGCGCCGGTCTGGACCGGCACAGCGGATGAACAGGGCTATGTCACCGACCGGACTGTCGAGTTCTACGACAAGCTGGCCGGCAATGGTCTCGGGCTGATTATCACCGGTTTTACCTTTGTAAGCGCCAACAGCCGGGCGATGCCGCGCATGCTGGGGGCCGCGGACGATGAATTCCTGCCGGGGCTGCAGCGGCTGGCCGAGGCGGTGCATGCCAAGGGGGACAAGATCTGTCTCCAGCTGGCCCACTGCGGCCTGAACGCGATGGCTTCCTTCGATCCGGACGGCTTGATTTACGGCCCCTCCCTGATTGCCCTGACCGGGCAGACCCTGAGCGAAAAAGCGGGGCGGCTGCACAAGGGCAACGCCCATATCATGCGCTCGCTCACCCGCTGGCAGATCGAGCAGATCCAGCACGATTTCCTCCAGGCCGCCCTGCGAGCCGCGAAAGCCGGTTTCGACGCTGTGGAAGTCCACGGGGCGCACCATTACCTGATCAGCGAATTCCTCAGTCCGGCTTTCAACAAGCGGACGGATATTTACGGCGGCGGGACCCGTCAGCGCGCCCGCTTTGCCGTTGAGGTGGTCTCGCGGATCAGGAAAGCGCTGCCCGAGATGCCCATATTCTTCCGGCTTAACTGCGAGGATTTCACGCCCCTCGGAATCACCCTGGAGGACAGCCGCAATACCGCGATCATGCTGGCCGAGGCGGACTGCGATGTCATCTCAGTCAGCGGCAGCAATCCAACCCGCACCCGGATCGTGAAAAAGGAAAAGGAAGCCTATTTCAGGGAACAATCGAAGATAATCCGTCAGGCCTGCGGCTTGCCGGTAATGGTTGCCGGGGGAATACGC
>MFIX01000225.1:13121-13370 GCA_001780825.1 Candidatus Glassbacteria bacterium RIFCSPLOWO2_12_FULL_58_11
CAGCCCGCTGGCGCAACGGCCGGTTCGAGCCTTACGAGTGTATCTCCTGCAACGGATGCATGCGGGCGGCGATGGAGTACTCGGTCACCTGCGCCAGGCTGGGCCAGGAGGAATTGGAAAAAGAGCTGGAAGAGGTCTGAGCGGGACGTCTGAAGATTCACAACAATAGTCGTCAAATATTTAATTATCTTATCTATCCCGTCTCCTGAAGCGTGTTGAAAATTCAATTTAAATCGCTGATACCCGATT
>MFIX01000225.1:13463-14753 GCA_001780825.1 Candidatus Glassbacteria bacterium RIFCSPLOWO2_12_FULL_58_11
TGGGTCCGCCCCTACTCACGAGATTCACTGGAAAAGTTTAAATATTTCAACACGCTTCAAGTGCGGATAAGGCTTTAAAGGCCCTCAAGTACCCCGGTTCCGGAGCTCAGACCGCGCTTTTCCTGGAAGCCGGGCGATAGAGCAGCCAGGTTTGCAGGGCCAGGGCCACCAGGGCCATCAGGGCACAGAGAATGTAGGGCGAGTGCAGGTTCCAGTGGTCGGAGACCACGCCGCCGCTCAAGGGGCCGAGCAGTATCCCCAGGCCGATAAAAGCCTCGTGATAGCCGGTTCGGGTGCTGGAATCCGGCGGACGGCTGGTGCTGTAATAGATGCTGGAAGTGTAGGTAAAGCCGCAGGAAATGCCAATCAACAGCATCCCCGCGGCGTAAGCGAATACATTACTGGAAAGCGCGAGCAGCCCCGCGCCGGGCAGGGCGAGAAGCTGGGTCAGCAGATAAACCCGCCGGTTGTACTGCCAGCCGTGCCAGTACTTGGCCAGCCAGAACACCATAAGCTGCCCGCCGTGGATCAGGGCCAGCATCAGCCCGAGAGTCGCTTTGTCCATGTGATCCACATCCAGGGCCAGTTTCGGAAAGAGCATTTTGGCTGAGGAGAGTATAAAGACCAGAGTAAAATTGGCCAGCCAGCCGCAGATGAGAAACTTCCTCCAGATGACGCGATTGCCGCCATCCGAGCGCGCCAGGTAATCGGCGCTCGCCATTCTCTGCTCCCCCTCGAAGTCTGAAAGAGAATACGCCACCACCAGGATAAGCAGGCTCAGGACTACGCTCCAGGTGAACGGCAGCCGGGAATCGATCCGGGTAAGCACTCCGCAGATATAATGACCGGTGGTGAACCCGAGGCTCCAGGAGATGCAGAAATTACCCAGGGTGGAAGCCAGGTTTCGGCGGTGACGGCTGTCGGCGAGCAGCGACTGGACCGTAGGCCAGTAGAATCCTATTACGGCGTGGTACATGGGATACCAGATGAATAGCCCGGTCAGCGTAGCGGCCCGGGTCAGCAGCACGCAGCTCACCAGGGCCAGCGAACAGTAGAGGATAAGGCTTTTCCTGCGCGAAAACCGGTCGGATAGATGGCCCGCGGCCAGGCTCGTGATAACATATAAGGCCGCCCCCAGGGCGCCCATCAATCCCAGCTCCAGAGCGGTCGCCCCCAACTCTACCGCATAAACCGCTCCGCCTCCGACCACGAAAGCGCAGACAAAGTCCATCAGGAAGCTTGCCGCATATATCCGATACCGGTTAGGCATGTTTGCTGTCCGAAGATGGC
>MFIX01000225.1:14906-15001 GCA_001780825.1 Candidatus Glassbacteria bacterium RIFCSPLOWO2_12_FULL_58_11
ATCGGAAAAAGGCTGCAGCCGCTAAAAAGGGAACAGCGCATGTTCAAGCCTGACAAAAACAGCTTGAAATTGATGTACTCGCGCCTGCGCAGCGG
>MFIX01000226.1:0-17374 GCA_001780825.1 Candidatus Glassbacteria bacterium RIFCSPLOWO2_12_FULL_58_11
CCCTGGAGCGGTACCCTGGAGCGGGTGCGGCTCTATCTGAACAAGCCGAACCAGCGGGCCGCACTGGCAGTCTTCCGGTCGGTCGGGGAGGGACCGGTCTGGACCGATTCCGCGGCCGGCCTGCCCGACACAATAATTCCCTCCTCCGGCTGGCAGGACCTGACTCTCCCGGTACCTTTGGCATTCCAGGCCGGGGACAGTTTTGCGGTGCTGGTGCGGCTGGTTTCCGCGGACCTTTACCCCCTGGCTATCGACCATCGCGGAGTGCCATCCGGGCAAAGCTGGGCCGCCCACGCTGCGCAAGGTCCATGGGAAAAGCTCAGCTACGACCTGAATCTGCGGGCGGTCCTGGAGACTGCCCGGGCCGGGAGGTTCCCGGTCGCCGGGAGGACGCTCGGCTCTGCCGGCCAGCCTCTGGGAGGCGCGCGGCTCAGCCTGGTTTCGGGCGAGCGCAACTACCGCGCCGAAAGCGATTCGAGCGGTAATTTCTCTTTCGGCGCGGTGGCCGAGGGGACTTACAGCCTTAGCGCCGAGCTGGAGGGCTACCGGTTCGCCGGCGCGATAGTCGCCGTGCAGGGGGGAGCCGTGTCGAGCCTTGCGCTCACCGGCCGCCGCTTTTCCGCGGGCGACCTGGACGGCAGCGGCCGCGTTGACATCTTCGATCTGATCTCCATGCTCCAGGTCCTCGCCGGCCGGACTGCACTGAACGGGACCGAGGACCTGGACGGCAGCGGCCGGCTGGACATTTTCGACCTGCTCGAGCTGCTCCGGATTCTCTCTGAATGAATCGCTCCTTTAGGCTGACTTTTGTCTTCGCCTGTGGAATTTTTCTTCAGGCTACAAATACCCTGCCAATGTTGTTTGACATAGTCCGCCGGATTGGTTAAATTACAACTGCAAGCAGCGGCCGCTCTGGCGTAAGGCTGTATAAAACATCAAGTTACATTGATTCAACGCAATTCCGGAATTCCAGCCCGCCGGAAATGCAAGCCGGAACTCAAAGCCGCGATCCGTTTTTTTACTTAATCAGCTCCTTCTTTGCCAATGCCCCGTCCAAAAAAACTGCAGGGAAAAAAACACTTTGTCCCCAAGGATTTTTTGCTCTCGCCGGAAGCCCAGCCGGTCCGCGCGGTCGCCGATAGCATTTATCCGTTCTACCTGAGGGCTGTGGCCAAAAGGGGCGAGAAGGTCGAGGTAAAGCCGCTGCCCGTGCTGGACGAGGTATTCATGAACAGCCACGAGGCCCGTTGGCTGAGGATCCTCGCCGAGACCAGCTACGCCCAGGTGCGGATGAAAGCGCTAAAGGTCAACAATACGATAGTATTTTTCGGCTCGGCCCAGATCCCGCCGCCGGATGTGGCCGCCAGCTTGCTCCAGGAGGCCCGTCGATCCGGCGACCCGGAAGCGCTGGCCCGGGCGGAAAAGTCCAGCGCCGCCTCGGTTTACTACGGGCAGGCCCGTGAGCTGGCCGCCAGGCTCACGCGCTGGGCCCTGGACAAGGGCACGCCCGCCGAGCCGCAGCCGTTCGCGATCTGCACCGGCGGCGGCCCCTCGATCATGGAGGCCGCCAACCGGGGCGCCCATGATGTCGGCGGAAAAAGTGTCGGGCTGAATATCTGGCTGCCTCACGAGCAGAACCCGAATCCATATATTTCACCGGAATTGAACTTTCATTTCCACTACTTTTTTACCCGGAAATTTCACTTCCTTTACCGGGCCAAAGCGCTGGTGGTGTTTCCGGGCGGCTATGGCAGTCTGGATGAGCTATTCGAAGTGTTGAACCTGATCAAGACCGGGATAATGATCAAGCAGGTGGCGGTAGTCCTTTACGGGAGCAATTTCTGGAAAAAGGTGATAAATTTCGATTTCATGATCGAAACCGGAGTGATCAGTCGGGAAGACCTGGATTATTTTACCTATGCGGATTCGGTGGAGGAGGCGTTCCAGGTACTCACGGCCCACCTGTCACGCTACCTTAAGAAGTAGCCGAGGTCTGAGGAAGGCTTAATATATGCACTGTAAGCAGATAGCCAGGCAAACCAAGGGCGAGGTGACCGAAATACAACTTGCCGGCCTGCACTGCAATATGGCCGAGATCTGCCGCCGCAAGGGAATCTGCGCCCTTTCGCCCTTTGCCTTTCCCGAGCAGTTGAACGGCGAGGCGAAAGCCGGGGGAGAGAAGCGGGAAAGCCCGCCCCGGGATGATTTGAGCGGGTACTATGAAGTCCTGGAGTTCAAGAACTCGCTGGGTTACCAGTGGGTGCGAGTGGAAAATTTCACCGCCGCAGTCAGCGCGGCGGAAAAATACTGCGAAAAAGGACAGCCGAAATATATTCGGCGCGTGGAAATTTTCCAACTGCCGGGGTGAGCCGATGTCCGGACTGGATCCAAGAACCGCCAGGCTTCTGGCGGACCGGATGGTGGATTCTTTCTTTAACGGCTTGAGCGATTCCGAGTTGGGCACGATTCTCACCGGTTCCGCCGAGGACGATGCTATATCACCGCTATTTTCAATGCTTACCTACACTTACGAGGTTTACCTGGAGCAGGTCAGTCTGCCTGAAGCTGAGGTCAGGGATTTTTTCAAATGCGCCGTGCAGAGAAAGCTCAAGGAGTTCGCCGACCGGCCGGCCCGGTCCGGATAACCAAGGGAGGCTTGAGGAAAGATGAAGAGGCGTAAATTTCTCGGCGCTCTCGGACTGGGCGCCGCCGGGATCTTTGTTTCTCCTCTGGCGTCCCGGCCTGGATTGCAGGGGGCGTACCTGCGGCATTTTAACCTCGGCGTGATCACCGATGAGATTCATGATGATGTGGAGACGGCGCTGGAGTTTGTCAGCCAGTTCGGCCTGGGCTGGGTGGAAATCCGCAACATCTGGGGGAAATATGTCACCGATGTCGGTGATGCCGAGATTCAGCGCCTGAAAAAACTCCTGCGTCTCTACGGGCTGCGGGTCTCGGTGGTCGATACGGCGCTGTTCAAAACCACCCTGCCCGGTTCCCATCCTACCCAGGGCCAGAAAGACGAGTACACATACAATGAGCAGTTCGACCTGCTCAGGCGCGGGGTGGAAAAAGCGGTCGCCCTCAATGCGCCCTACCTGCGGATTTTCGATTTCTGGCGCTGCCGCGAGCAGGATTCGATCATGGATGTCGTGGCCGAGCATATCAAGCGGGCGATCGAGATCGCCCGGCCGGCCGGGGTGCGCCTGCTGCTGGAAAATGAGTTCTCCTGCCATACCGGTACCGGGGAGGAGTCCCGGCTGATGCAGCAGCGGATTGCCAACCCCTATCTCGGCTTTATCTGGGACCCGCAAAACTGCCTGATCGCCGGTGCGATACCCTTTCCGGATGAATACGAAAAGCTGGACAAAGCCCGCATCTCCCATGTCCATATCAAGGATGCCCTGAAAGATCCAGCGACCGGGATCTACAAGAGCGTCAAAGTGGGGACCGGAGAGGTGGACTGGACCGGGCAGTTCGCGGCTCTGCTGCGGGATGGCTTCCGCGGTACGCTGAGCCTGGAGACCCACTACAACGGGTCGGATGGGTCTCGCTATTCGGCCAGCCTCGAATCACTGATCTCGATCTTCGGGTTGATCAAGAAGGCCTGAGAGCCGCTCTCAATACATTGGAAAAGTTCCCAACTGTAGGGGCATCCCGATTTTATCGGGATGCCCCTACATAACTGTATAAATTACAATGAGATGTATTCCACCATTATCCGAGACGGCCTTTTTAAGTATAGCAGTTAAAGCGCTATCGGAATGTTAGCAGTTTGGTGACTATAAAAAAGGGGCTGTCTCAATAGAGGCAGCCCTTAGTTTATATTCTTCATAGGTTATTGAATTTAAATCGAAAAGAATTCCTCGCAGCTTGCTGCGGGGAAGTTCATTACTTATGTCGGGGCACTGCCTGCCGTGCCCGAATATCCCGGCATGTGAGAAAGCCTGCCTGTTCTTGGCCGGACCGCGGTTCAGTGCGCCTGCGGATCAATCTGCCAGAGACCGACCACGTTGTTTTCCGGGTCCTGGATCAGCGCGAAATGGCCCATTCCGGGCAGCGTCGTTCTATCCACCACCACTTTGCCTCCCAGGGTCTTGGCTTTGTTCACGTAGTCGGATATCGAGCCAACTTCGATATAGTCGGTGATTCCCTGGCTTTTGTCCTTGCGGCTCATCAAGCCGCCGGAGATTCCATCGGGGGTTTTGATCGTAAAGTAAGGGGCATGGCCCATGCTCATTTCGCTGAATTCCCAGCCAAACAGTTTGTTGTAGAAATGCCTGGCCCGCTCAAGGTTGTCCGCGGGCACCTCGAAGTAGCAGATATGTTTCATTGACTGAGCTCCTTGAAAATTATTCGGCCGGGGGCCGGATAGTACGCTGCGCGAAAATACCACAACCGGTGACCGCCGGGGATCAGCGCCGATCCGGACGGTTGTTTGCCTGCCCTGTACTTATTTCTCGAAAGCGAAGCCGGTAAAATTCTTCACGCCCCACCCCTGGACCGCAAGCTGGGGAATTTGGTGGTTCTGAACGACCCGGCCGAAGGCCGCGGCGTTGGGGCCGAAAGCCAGCAGCGGCACCACATTGGCTGTATGGTCGCCCTGTGTCCAGCCAGCGGTGAGCGTCTTTTTACCCTCATCGGCCGAGTTGAGCGACAGCCCGCCGGTCTCGTGGTCCGCCGTGACAATCACCAGCGTCTTGCCGTCCTTCCCGGCGAAATCGAGCACTGTCTGCAGGCACTGGTCGAAATCGAGGGTCTCCTCGACGCTGTATTGCAGGTTGTTGGCGTGGCCCGCCCAGTCGATCTGGCTGCCCTCGATCATCAGGAAGAAGCCTTTCGGGTTGCGCGAGAGGATTTTCAGCGCCGCCTGAGTCATCTCGGGCAGGCTGATCTCTCTTTTGCCGGCAGGCGGCAGGTGGCTCGGGGCGAATAGACCGACCAGCTTGTCCACCCGGCTTAAATCCAGACCGCGGAATTCCGGAATTTTGGTGGTGACCACCGCCCCCCGCTTCTGCATCTCGCCCAGCAGATCCAGCTCGTCGTCCCGGAAGCTCTCTTTCCGGCTGCCGGCCAGGAAATACCCATAACCCCCGCCCAGCAGAACGTCCAGCGGAGCCTGGCTCATCTGGCGGGCGATTTCCCAGTAATTATTCCGTTCTTTCACATGGCTGGCGAAACAGGCCGGCGTGGCATGGGTCGCCTCGCAGGTCACCACGATACCGGCGCTCTTGCCCAGCTCCTTGGCCAGCTCGAGGATGGTCTTGGTCTTTCGGCCCTCGCGATCCTCGCCGATCCTGCCGTTCAGGGTTTTCAGCCCCGAGGCCAGGGCCGTGGCGCCGGCCGCCGAATCGGTGATCAGGTCATCGTTCAGTGAATAAGTGACACTCTGGCCGATAACCGGCATCCGGTCGAAAGCCAGGCCGATCCCGCGGCCCAGGGCGGCGATCCGCGCGGCGGTGACTGCCTCGAAACCCATCCCGTCGCCGATCATCAGGATGATGTTTTTGACCGGCTGGACATTTTCGATCGCGGTGGCATCCGCCACCTCGGCGAATTGGCGGATCGCGGCGGTGTCGTTTTCATCCGCGGCCAGCCAGGCGGGCAGAGTCAGCAGGCAGAACAGGATAAAAAGCTTGCGTCTCATTTTCATTTCCCTTTCGGAACAACGGCTTACAAGGGTTTGGAAATCCAAATAACGCCCGGCGGACCGGCCGGGACAGCAAAACTTCCTGATCAATATAGAAAGCCGGGGCTTTAAAAGTCAACTCCGAAAAGACCGGCCGGGCCTGGTTGCGGAAAAAAACGCCGGAATTGTGGGTTCCGGCGCCGGGTTTCGTTTGAAATTTGCCTGGGATTCTCATTCAATAGTGAAGCGGAAGTCATCTACGCTGTTGTCCGGAGCGAATTCATAGATCCAGTTGTTCCCGCCGTTCATCGGGAAGTAGTCTTTCAGGGGGTTGCCGTCCAGGTCGTAGTTCGCTCCGGCATAGCCGATCAGCGCCCCGGCGGCTTTCTGGCCGAAAGCGGTTACCAGGTGGTAGTAAATGATCCCGATATTGGGCACCAGGTAGGCGTCCACGACAGCCTCCCCCGCGTTGGCCCGGCCGTAGATGTGAATCACGTCCTCGAAAGTGCCCAGTTTCGTGGTCTTGTTTTCCACGAGGCTTTTACTGCCCAGGTATTCGATGCCATAGCTGATAATTTCCAGAATCTCACCCCCGCTTCCGTTGCTGACATGGACCGGCGGTCCGAACCAGTGCTTGGTCGTATCAGTGGGGAAGGCGACATAGGGCCGGGCCAGGAGAGTCAGCATCAGATCGGTGGCCACGCCGTTGAATGGACTGCGGATCGGGAACTGGGTGAACCGGTTGATCCGGGTGGCCGAGGAGCCGGAGCGGCGCTCACCTTCCCAGTCGAAGGTTTCCCGGTGGCTGAGCCAGCCCGAGTCCTTGATAAATTCCACTGCGCCGGCCAGGTCCTCCGAATTGGTCCCCTGGTCGTTGCCGCGAAACAGATAGCCCCGGTTGGTGCTATAGCGCGGCTCGATGACAAAGCTGAGCACGATACCCACCGCATTAGTGGTTGTCGGCTTGGCGGTCTGCTGCACAGCCGAAAGCGGGACCAGCCTGAAACCCGAGGACAGGGTAATCGGGGTCCCGGTGGAATCGATGTAGTTGTCCCACCAGTGGTCCGCCCCGAGCTCATCGCCCGGAGTGACAACCCCGCTGTCTTTCCCGCAGGCGGTTAAAGTGAGGATGACGGCTGAAAAGAGCAGCAAAACTCGCCGGCAGTTTGAAATCATTCAATACTCCAGTGTGTAGTTGCTTCTGTCCGGGAAGTGTTCAGGGGGGCAAATCGAGCGACAAAGTTTTTTCTAAGGAGGAAGCTCCGCTGGGGTTCCGGTCTTGAATTATTACTGGCAACTTATCTATAGCAATTGCCAAAAGTATTTTCACTTTCCCAATAATCTTCATGGGATTAGGAGCGCTGTTGAGCTCCCGGGTTCCGGCAATTGCTATAGATCAATATAACTTTGATGCAAACCCGGGGAGCACCTGATTTCCTTTGCAAGATACAATGAAGCGTGACGGCTATTACTAGACTCCGGCTGCAAAATGCGACCGGGATAACTCTTCCGGATAGGCCAGCCATTCCAGGTCGAATCCAAAGCGCAAGGTCTTTTGGCAACCACTAAAATTACGCAAAAATCGAGCCGAAAATCGCCGCCCCCCGGCCTTCCGCTTCAGTCTACAGACGGTCCTGGTAAGCCAGAAACAGCGCCCGGTAATATTTCATTACCCGCAGCGGGTCCGCGCTGGCCGGGATTTCCGCGCAGCAGTAACCTTTATAGCCGATCCCGTTCAGCAGCTCGAAAAATTTCCTCCAGGGGTAATCCTCGACGAACAGGTCGCGCATGTGTACGAAATGGATCCTCTTCCCCAGCAGCGCAAAATTATGCTCCAGGCCCCCATCTTCGAGGTCGCTCTCATTACTGTTCCAACAAACATATACGTTCGGACTGGCGCATTGTTCCATGATTGCATGATAAACCGGAACCCGGTTGGTTTCCTGCCCGTGCACCTCGACCCGGACCTCCACTCCCAGGTCTGCCGCGGCGCGGCCCACCTCGGTAAGGCCCGCGGCGATCTGGGCGATGGTTTTATCCCGCGGGATGCCCTTGTCCTCGTGCAGGTGGTTGGGCCGCACTTTGATCCCATCGCAGCCTAAATCCGCTGCCAGTCTGGCGTACTCTTTCGTCCCCTCGATATGGTTTTTCAGCTCGGAAGGGTCCGGGCTGTCGTACTCGAAAGCGCTCCCCAGGCTGGCCAGGCGGACCGGCGAGTCCTCGAAGCTCTTACGCACCTCTCGGCGCTGCGGGCCGCTCAAGCTCACTTCAACCCCGTGGGCGTGTGTGGTGCGCAACTCGACCGCCTCGAACCGGGCTTCCGTACAATTGGCGATAATGGTCGGCACATCCCATTCCGCGGCAAGCATATAGGTGACCAGCCCGACCCTGGGGCCATCCGCGAAAGCGGGTTTCGCGGTCTGGGCTTTTGCCTGAGCGGTGACACCCAGGGCGCCCAGTACGCCGGGTATGGCGGCCATCAACTCGCGCCGGCTGATTCCCTGCATGGCTTTCTCCTGCTGGTAGGTGGTGATTCCAATCCGGATCAAGATGCTTTTTCAAAGATAAGCAATTACTTTTTCCGGCGAAAGGCCTTTTGTTAACCGGACGGATGATGGGGTAATAATCCCGGATTGGTATTGTTCGTTCCGGGCAAGCCGCCAGGGTTGCTCCCTGTGTCGGGGCGGGAGAGGTACGATGAGCAATAGCGTTATGCTTCAGGCCCTTAGAATGTCTGGTCTTTGAATATATTAAGCAACATGAGCAGATCGAAAATATTGAGCTTGCCGTTTTCATCTACATCGTTTGCTGAATCCACGGGCTGGCTTTCCGGGTCGGAGAGGGCCCGCAGCAGGTTCAGCAAATCAAATATGTTTATTTTCCCATCCTCATTCGTATCGCCGCGCAAGGCGCGCACGGGGCTGCCGGAAAAGATAATTTCCCCGAAGCGGTCCGGGTCGTGGAAGGTATCGCCGCTGACCGGACTCCAGGCTGAATATTCAGCCAGCTTGGTATTACGCTCCGGCAGGTCGATCCGGTAGAGGTTAAGCCGCCAACTGTCGCCCTCCTGCGGCGGGGTATGGGGAGCGTCAGCCAATTCAGCAAACGGCATGGCCAGTTCCACGGTCCAGCAGCTGTCTTTGTCTCCGGGCTGATTGACGGTCCCCTCGACTGATACCGCACTTTTCAGCAATAAGCTGTTCCAGGCCAGATCGACGCTTCTTCCGCTGGAGGAGCGCCGGATATTACCATCCCACAGCGTACCCCGAGGGCTGATTTCCAGTTCCAGATATGTTTCCGTATCGCCGTCCGGGTTGAAAAACGCCTCCGCCACCTCCTCATTGTAGAGCGGGTCATCTCTGCCGGTCAGCGTGCCCCAGATATCTGCATCTACGCATTTCCAGGAGATATAGAGATAGGTGTCATCCCACATCAGACGGCACTCGGTGGACTGTTGCGGCTCAGCGCCATCTTTATAGCCGGCCAGCTTAAAGCTGTCGCAGGCCGACCAGTCCGCTTCATCCAACCGTCCGTCGATCTCGACCGGCGCGGTAGTCCGCCGGACGCTAAGGCTTCTAGAAGGCGGCGCCGCAGTTTCCGCGGCCGCGTACCCATAGAACCCGGTCCAGGCGACCACTGCCGCCAGCAGCAGAATTATCGCTTTACAGCCGTTCAATTGATCCGCTTCCATTCCAGCCATGCGCATTTCGTCAGTGGTCCTTTTTTAAAATGATTTCCGGTCTTCCCGGACAAGCCGGACCTGCCCGACCGGCAACTGAAAATGCCGGAGCAGTCTCATAGTTCGTCCAGCTAAGCTTGAAGCCGGTGATTGCCGGCCTTTCCGCGCCAAGATATCCATTCTCAGCGGGAGTTTCAATGTTTTTCCCGGTCTGAGCAACGGCATAGAGACAAATTCCACCTAAGGCATACCTGGAAGCGGCATTTCCGGACCGTACAAAAGCATGGCCGCGCAATCCTGAACAGAGCATATAGTTTTATTATTATCAGATGCCGTCTGCAATCGAATCGCGAAAAAAACGTATTCGCTCGTTACCGGCTGAGTCACAGTGTGCGGCTGGCGGAAGCTATCTCTTCATCAGCAGGCACGCGGCGTATCAGGCCGTAAAAGATAGGCATCCTTCTGAATCCGGCAGCTCATCCGGGTTAGCCGCCTTTCCTTGATTTTTGGGTGCTGTTTCATTAAATTTTTTTGGTTCAGGACCTTATGCGGTTGCCGTTCAGCGGAGGAACAAATCTCCAGCCGGACAGGAGCGTTAATCGGACCAGAATCCAAATCAAATCAAAGGGGCTGATGGTGGCAAAGGAACTCACAATTTTACTGGGTGGCTCGGCGGGCCAGGGGCTCCAGTCGATGGGACAGGTGCTCTCCCGGGCGCTCTCCAGGCTCGGCCTGCATGTTTTCGCCCTCCAGGACTATGAATCCCGGATCCGCGGCGGCCACGCCTTTTTCCAGCTCCGTACCGCCGGGCAGCGCCTGGATGCCCATGTGGATACCGTGAATATCCTGGTGGCTCTGGATGAGCAGACCCTGCTCATCCATGAAAAAGAGCTGGCTCCGGACGGGATTATCCTTTACGACAGCGACAAGATCAAGACCGAATACAGCGGGAAGAAATACCTGCCGCTCAAGCTTTCCACAATCAGCCGCGAACAGGGCGGCAGCTCGGCGATGGCCAACACCGTGGCCCTGGGCGCGGTCTGGTCGATCATGGGTCTGGCGCTCGAAGTAGTCGAGGAGGTGCTGCAATCCTTCTTCGGGGCCAAGAGCGCGGAAATAGTCGAGAAGAATATTCAGGTTGCCCGTGTCGGCTTTCAACTGGGAGCGGAAAAGCGCAGCCCGGTCTTTGCCCTCCAGCCGCCGGGCGGGAAGAAGAGACTGGTGATCTCCGGCACGGAGGCCACCGGCCTGGGAGCGATCGCCGCCGATGTCCGCTTTTACAGCGCCTATCCGATGACTCCGGCCACCGGCGTGATGGAATTTATCATGGACCACAGCAAGGACTACGGGATAGTGGTCGAGCAGGCCGAGGACGAGATTTCAGCGATCAACATGGCCCTGGCCGCCTCCTATATGGGGGTGCGCAGCATGGTCGGCACTTCCGGCGGCGGGTTTTCGCTGATGGTCGAGGGGCTCGGGCTGGGAGGGATCCTGGAGCTCCCGCTGGTGATCTTCGAGGCCCAACGTCCGGGCCCGGCCACGGGCTTGCCCACCCGCACCGAACAGAGCGACCTCCTGTTCGCTGTCTTCGCCTCGCAGAGCGAGTTCCCGCGCGTGGTCCTGGCTCCCTGGACCCCGGAGTCCTCTTTCAGCCTGACCGCCGAGGCTTTCAACCTGGCCGACCGCCTTCAGACCCCGGTGATTATCCTGAGCGACCACCATCTGGCCAGCTCCTATTGGACTGTCGATGATCTGCCCAGCGCTGCGGTCAGCGTGGACCGTGGGGCGCTGGCTTCCGCGAAGGAGCTCGGCTCAGGCTCTGAGTACCTGCGCTACCGCCTGACCGAAACCGGAGCCTCTCCAAGGGCCTGGCCCGGCCAGGGCAGCGCGCTGGTGGTCTCCAGCGGGGATGAGCACGATGAGAGCGGCCATGTCACCGAGGACCCGGTCCTGCGCACCGCCATGGTGGACAAGCGCTGGAAAAAACTCGAGCTGGCCGGGACCGACCCCGGTCTCGAGGCGGATCTGCAAAAAGGCGCCGATACGGTGCTTATCGGCTGGGGTTCGACCTATGGAGCCCTGCGCGAGGCCGTGGACCGGAAACGGGCGCAGGGAGAAAAAATCTCCTTTATCCAGATCTATCGTCTCTGGCCTTTCCCGGCCGCGGAGCTGCAGAAGCGGGTGGCGGGACACGCCAGGATCGTGGTCGCCGAGAATAACTCTATCGGCCAGCTGGCCCGCCTGATACGCATGGAGACCGGTCTGACGGTTGATCAGAACGTGCTCAAGTATGACGGGCGGCCGTTCAGTGTGGACAGAATATTCAAATCACTCACTCAGGGAGTGCGCGCTTAATGGTCACCGTTATGGATTACAAGGGAATTGACACTACCTGGTGCCCGGGGTGCGGTAATTTCGCCATCATTAACGGACTCAAGCAGGCACTGGCGGGTCTGGAAATCCAGCCGCATGAGGTGGTGATCTGCTCGGGTGTCGGCCAGGCGGCCAAGCTGCCCCTCTACATGAAATGCAACGCCTTCAACGGCCTTCACGGCCGGACGCTGACCTATGCCACCGGCGTGCAGCTTGTCAACCCCGGGATCAAGACCATAGCGGTCGGGGGGGATGGAGACGGGTTCGCCGAGGGCGGTAACCATTTCCTGCATGCGATCCGCCGGAACCCCGATGTGGCGTATTTCGCCCACAACAACCAGGTTTACGGCCTGACCAAGGGCCAGGCCTCGCCGACCAGCGATCATGGCTTTGTCACTGTCACCACCCCCGAGGGGGTGTATCACGGCCGGTTCAATCCGGCAGCCGTGGCTGTGGCGCTCAATGCCGGCTTTGTCGCCCGGACCCACACCGGCGACATGGAGCACATGATCAAGATGATGCAGCTGGCGCTTCGTCACCGCGGTTTTGCTTTCGTTGAGATCATGCAGCCCTGCGTGACTTACAACAAGGTGAATACCCTGAAATGGTACCGCGAAAAATCCTACGATGTTTCCGCAGATAAAAATTTCGATCCCGCCGACCGGCAAGCGGCTTTTAAAAAGGCGCTCGAGTGGGAGGAATCTTTCCCGATCGGTTTGCTCTATAAGGCAGAGCGTACAGTCATGTCCGACAACATCCCGGCGCTCAAAGCTGGAGCGCTCAGCGCCAAGCCCTCGGCAGTCAGGGATGTCAGGCGCCTGATCGAAAGCTTCCGCTGAGCGCGCGGCAAGGCCGGTTGTAACATCCGGAGGTTTTATAAGCGTGCTCCGGCTGGGATGGATTGCCCAGAATCCGCCGGCTGAGATTCGGGCTGCCGCGGGTGCGCTCCGGAATGACCGGCCAGGTATTGTCTTGCAAAGAAGAATGTTATATAATATATGTATTGATCGGTCCACTTTTTAGGCCGGTCCGGCGGTTGATTTTTCAGTCAAGCCTCAAGGATTTGGCTATTTGCTGTTGTTTCAAGTGTTTACAGTTTCATGGTGCTAGTCGGTGTGAACGAGGGGTGGACTTGCGTGAGCGGTTGAATTCCAGGAAAGCAGTCAAGATTTTCTTGCCGCTCTGAATCAATAGTGAATGAAAAGTAACCCTGGAGTCGGAACGAGGAAGCAGGCGCGTATTATCGGACCAATTGAAGCCATGAATTATGGGAGCTGCACCGTGGAACAGGAATATTTCAACTTATTAAAGCAGGAACTGGAAAAAAATAGTAAGCAGGTTTTGCTTAACTGTGCGAATTGCCAGCGTACATGCGAGCAGTCGCCGGAAGAGACGGTAGAATGCCTGGCTAATCTGCTCACCATAGAATACCTGTTGGACCACAACTGAGCCGGGCAATAGTACAAACTCCACGCTAGCCTTGCTCCCGACGGATCGGGTTCCAGGATTTCCGGCTGCTGCCGTGGCAGGGATGACGGTCCGGTGTTATTTATGTTTCCCGCTCTAAGTGCGGATCTTAACCGCGGCCTGCCGCATTCATTATATCTCCCCCCCTGTTTGCCAAATCCCGGATATATCTTTGTCGGTTTCGTAAATAGTCTGGAGAATCTTTGCTTGACTGAGAGGCTGTCTGGGGATTATTTTATCCTCACAAGCCATTGGCTCTTTCACAGTTATTTCTCCTCGGCGGAGCGGGGTCCGATGGCCCGGGGGCGCCTGGCGGTCAGGGGAGCGGGCGAACCGGGTTGCGCAATGCGTAAGCATATTAATTTCAAGGGAAATATGACGGACCGAAGATCAAAGATTTATTGTCTCCTGCCGGTCCGGTTATACCGGCCGGCGTTTTTTTTGGCGATTACTCTGCTGGCGGGCTGTAACAGCGATTTGCCTATCACCCCCGAAGAGAGCAAGTTCAGCGCCTCGGGCTTGAGCCTTTCTGCGCCGGCGGTGAATTTCGAGCCAACCTTCATCGGCCGGTCCAGCAGCGACACTGTGAGCGTCGAATACGGCGATACGGTGGATATCGTCCTGCACCTGCATCTCAGCGATACCCTCCATTTTACCCTGGTGGCCGGCAAGGTAAAAACCGACTTTTCTTCCGCTGACAGTACAGTCGTTTCTCTGTCCAAAAAGGTTCGCCAACTCACCCTGACTCTCACCTATAAACCCCAGGTAGCCGATCAGGTCGATCTGGCCGTGCTGTACCTGGAGACTTTCCGCTGGACCGACTCCCTGAAAACCGACCGGGAGCCTGTCGGGGTCGACAGTGTCCGGCTGGCCGGGGTGGGCCTGGGCTATTACCTGGACCTGGAAACGATCTTTATCCCGGGGGGAGTATTCCCCATGGGCCAGGATTCAGTGGCCTCCGGCGGGAGTGTGGCTTTCCACGATGAATGGAACGAGCACCAGGTGACTGTCAGCGACTTTTTCATCGGGCGCTATGAGGTCACCAACCTCCAGTACTATGAATTCTGGAAAGAGGTCAACTCTGGCGCTAACCCAGGCGATACCACCATCCTGGGACACACGCCGCGGGACACCTCGGAAATCGGCAAGTGGCCGGCTGTCGCCCTGGACAAGCCCAACTTCCCGGTGATCGGCGTGAGCTGGTACGATGCCATGGCTTTCTGCGACTGGCTGAGCCTGCGCACCGGAGAGCGCTACACTCTGCCCACCGAGGCGCAATGGGAGTATGTCGCCCGGGGCGGCCAACAGCGGGAATTCCCCTGGTCGGTAACGGACGACAGTACGCAGGCCGGCACGGATAGCGCCGGCGCCGCGCTGATCCTGGTAAATGTCCGGCGGGGGAATGACGGCTACACTTTCACGGCACCGGTCGAAGCTTTCCCCTCCGGCGCCAGCGCTTTCGGGCCGCTGAATATGGCGGGCAATGTCTGGGAGTGGTGTTTCGACTGGTACGATCCGGATTACTACCGGAGCGCGGACAGCAGCGCGGTCTGGGTGGACCCCCAGGGTTCGACCGATCCGGAGCATGAAATTTTCAAGGTGATTCGCGGCGGGAGCTGGCTCGACGACCTGGTCGAGGCCCGCTGCACCAACCGCTCGGCGATAGCTCCGGTAAACCGGGAGATCAATGTCGGTTTCCGGGTGGTTCGTTTGCCCTGAGAACTTTTTGGCTCGAGCTGGACCGCTGGATCCCTGATAAGCCGGCGGCGCATGGCTTTACCCGGGTTATTGATTAGTTTTGCTATTGTCATTTTAAGCGGAGTTTGAAGCAAATTCCGGCGCAGGGATACTGCATGTTGTCACCCTGCAGCGATTGTCTTAAATCTAAAAATTTAGAGTAGTTACTGCCTTTGGTGATTAATTCGGGTAATTGACATCAACAGTTGAAGCATTTTAATGAAAACTAAAATTTTTCACATAGCGGGCTGGCTGATCCCGTTGCTTTGCGCGGGCTTGTCCGGCCAGACACCCAACCCGCTGCCGGTAACCGTGCACACCGACCCGACCGGCGAGCAGTTGCAGCCTGCGGCGGTACTCGACAGCCTGGGCCGCATGCTGGTGGTCTGGCGCGACAGCTCCGATCAGGGCGAGCTGATCCTCGTTCAGGGTTTCGACCAGCAGGGCAGCCGCCTCGGAAACGAGCAGATCGCGGACCTGATAAGTTTCCGCAAAGCCTCGCACCCCTCGCTGGCCGTGGACTATAACGGCGGGGCGGTCCTGGCCTGGGATGAGACCCTCGGCTCGATCAACCGGATCCAATTCCGGCGCTACAATGTTTTCGGCGTGCCGAAAGGCTCCGAACCCCTGCCGCAGACAATCCAGCGGCTGGTCAACGGAAAGCAGCCCGCGGTGGCGGCCGACTCGACCGGCAATCTGATCTTGGTCTGGCAGGATAACCGCGATGGCACAGCCGATATATTCGGCAACTGGTACGCTTTCGACGATACCTCCGCAGTCCAGAATACCGACTCGGTCAAATTTGCCTGGATCAGGGATTTGAAGATCAACAGCGGCGATTCGGGCGAGCAGACCGATCCGGCTGTGGCCGCGGACCGCAAAGGCAATTTGCTGGTGGCCTGGCGCGACAGCCGGCCGGACAGCGCCGGGATTTTCTGCCGATTGTTTACCGACAAAGGCCTCTCACTGGCTGGGTTCAGGCTGCCCTCGGGACCGCCCGACTCGATTTCCGATCTCTCCGCGCCGGCGGTCAGCGCTATCGGCTACAGCCGGGATTCGACCAGCTTCCTGATCAGCTGGGTGCAGCGGGACATTCAAGGCGCCAACCGGCTCTACCTGGCCCGGGCCGGTATCGCATTTTTCTTCCTCTCGCAAGTGGCAACGCTGGATTCGACCCCGCAGATAGTGCGGGCCAGGCCGGGGCTGGAATTCGCCCGGCCTTCGCTGTCCGGCAATGAAACCTGGGACCTGGCCCTGGTCTGGAGCGAGGATGACGCTGACGGCCGGCAGGTTTACGGGATCAGCGGCAATCTGGCAAATGGCACGGTCACTCCCGCCGGAAGGATCACCGAGACGGGAGCGAATTTCGGCACTCCGGCTGCGCATCCGGTCGTGGCCGTGCGCCGTGATGGAGGGTTTGTCATGGTCTGGGAGGACCTGAGCCGCCAGGATACCGATCTGCGGATGCAAAGGTTCAACTCCGCCGGCGAGCCGCTTGCTCCGCTCTACCTTGCGCCGGGCGGGAGCCTCGGCCAGCGCTCCGGCAATGCGGCTGTCATGGCGCGCCGGGATGGCGGGTTCTCCCTGTTCTGGGAGGGCGATACGGGCAGCGGCGTGCGCATTCAGATGACGACGTATGACAGCGCCGGCCGGACCCTGATTCCGCCGGGACCCCTGGATGACAACGGCTGGGAACAGAAGCGGCCGGTATTGGCCCGTAACTCCGCCGGCATGGGACTGCTGGCCTGGGAGGAGGGCCGGCAGGCCACTTACCGCATCAGCGCGCTGCTGCTCGCTTCCGATGGCTCGACAGTAAAAAGCCCGTTTGTTCTCGCGCAGTCGGCGGCCAGTCATCTGGGCGGAGTGGCCGCGGCCCTGAGGGACGATGGGAAAGCTTATCTGGTCTGGGAGCGCTGGGCGCCGCTGGCCGAGGCGCCTGACCTGGTGCTCGGCCGCCTGGACAGCCTGGGCAATCCGTCCGGCTCCCCGTCGGTTGTGGCTGCCGCAGCCAATGGAGGCGGAAGGCTTGCCTCGGTCGCGGTCGCTCCGGAGGGCAGCCACATGGTAGCCTGGCGCCAGGGCGCGGGTGACGGTTCGAACGCTCAGGTACTGGCCCGGATATATAATCCGCAGGGCGGAGTGGCCCGGGACAGGCTCCCGGTCAGCGAGCAGAAATTGAGCTATCTGGGCAGTGTCAGCCGGCCGGTGGTGGCGGCCTCCCCGGTCACCGGAAAATTCCTGGCGCTCTGGAACGAGTTTTTCAGCGACCGTCAACACCTTTACTACCGTCTTTACTCGGTCGCCGGGGACAGCCTGGACCTGGACCCCGACCCGGAAATAGAGCTCTACCGCCGTCAGCTTGACTCCGCGGGAAAGGGCAGCGGTGGGCTGACCAGCCAGTCCAGCCCGACCGTGGAGGCCGACAGCACCGGCGACTACCTGGTGCTCTGGATCGAATCCGAGGCCGGCGGCGCCACCAGCCTGCTGGG